>MGMG01000030.1 GCA_001796355.1 Chloroflexi bacterium GWB2_54_36
ATCGGAGGGCAGTTTTATGCTTGAATTTCCCTGCCTGGAGCCCGCATGAACCCACCGCTCGATTTCCAAACCATCATCATGACCCTGCAGCGCTACTGGGCTGAGCAGGGCTGCCTGATCTGGCAGCCGTACTACACCCAGGTGGGCGCCGGCACGTACAACCCGGCCACCTACCTGCGGGTGTTGGGCCCCGAACCCTGGCATGTCGGGTACGTCGAACCCTCCGTCCGCCCGGATGACGGGCGCTACGGTGAAAACCCCAACCGGTTGGTGCAGCACACGCAATTCCAGGTAATCTTAAAACCCGATCCGGGCAACCCGCAGGAAATTTACCTGCGCTCGCTGGAAGCTCTGGGTATTGACCCGCGCCAGCACGATATCCGCTTCGTGGAAGACAACTGGGAATCGCCCGCGCTAGGCGCCTGGGGGCTGGGTTGGGAGGTCTGGCTGGATGGGCAGGAAATCACCCAGTTCACCTATTTCCAGATGGCAGGGGGTATCCAACTGGAACCGGTCTCGGTGGAGATCACCTACGGCCTCGAACGCATCGCCATGACGCTGCAGCGCGTGCGCAATTTCCGCGACCTGCGCTGGTCGCCGGAACGCACCTATGGCGACGTTCAGTTGCAGGGCGAGCAGGAACACAGCAAATATTATTTCGAAATCGCTGACGTGGAACGCGCTCGCCAGTTGTATGAACTGTACAAGGCTGAAGCCGAAGCGGCCCTGGAAAATCACCTGGTGCTGCCGGCTCACGATTACGTCTTGAAAATGTCGCATACCTTTAATATTCTCGACACCCGCGGCGCCATTGGCGTGACCGAACGGGCGGCCTTTTTTGCGCGCATGCGCGACTTGTCGCGCCGGGTGGCCGAAGCTTACTTAGCGGAACGCACCCGGTTGGAATTTCCGTGGCTGGCGCAGGGCGATGGTGCGGCGGCCGTTGCTCGCGCTGCACCGCTTCCGGCAGCAGTCCCAAGCGTTGGCCCTGAACCGCGTGATTTCCTGCTGGAAATTGGCACCGAGGAACTGCCCGCCGGAGATTTAACCAGCGCATTGGAACAGCTTAAGGAACGTACACCGGCCTTGTTGGATGAATTGCATCTGGCGCATGAAGCTATTAAGGTGCTCGGTACCCCACGCCGATTGGTGGTGTGGGTCAAGCAATTGGCTGCCAGTCAACCAGATCGCGAATCGCTGGTCAAGGGGCCGCCGGCCAGCCGGGCATTTGATGCACTCGGCGCGCCTACCAAGGCTGCCGAAGGCTTTGCCCGCAGCCGGGGCATCGACCCGGCCAATCTACAGGTCGCAGAAATGGACGGCGGCAGTTACGTGGTGGCTCGTGTCTTTGAAACCGGGCGGCAGGCGCCGGCTGTGCTGGCCGAAGCGCTGCCCGGTTTGATCGCGGGCTTGCGCTTTGACAAAACCATGCGCTGGAATTCCAGCGGCGCTGCATTCTCACGCCCGATTCGCTGGCTCATGGCGCTGTTTGGCGGCGAGGTGGTGTCGTTTGCCTATGCCGGTCTGACTGCGGGTAACTTCACCCACGGGCTGCGCTTCCATTCGCCTGACGCGTTCAAAGTGGGCAGCCAGGCGGATTATTTTAAGTTCCTTCAATCCCAGGAAATCCAACTGGACCCGGTCGAGCGCAGCGCTTCCATCACTGACCAGACGCGCCGGTTGATCGAAGAATGCGGCGGCGACCCGCAGCGGCTCGACGCTGGACTGTTGGAAGAAGTTACCAACCTGGTCGAAGCTCCGACCGCACTGCGCGGTTCGTTCGCGGCTGAACACTTAAAATTGCCCGCCGAGGTATTGGTTTCGGTAATGCAGAAATATCAGCGTTATTTCCCGGTATACAAGGCTGATGGTTCGCTGCTGCCGTATTTCATTGTGGTGCGCAACGGCGATGCCCAGGATTTGGATGTTGTTGCTGACGGCAACGAGCAGGTGGTGCGCGCCCGTTTCGCCGACGCTGCTTTCTTCATCCGCGAGGATGTTAAATCGAAATTGGAAGATTTCCTGCCGCGCCTCGGGACGTTGACGTTCCAGGTAAAGCTTGGGTCGATGCTGGATAAGACTCACCGGATCGAAAAACTGGTCGAGCGGCTGATTCCCATGGTCAAGCTGGATGCCGCGGACATCGCAACTGTGCGGCGCGCAGCCACTCTCTCGAAAGCCGACCTGGTGACCCAGATGGTCATCGAGATGACCTCCCTGCAGGGGACCATGGGGCGTTATTACGCCCGCCAATCCGGCGAGCCGCAAGCAGTGTCCGATGCCATATTCGAGGCTTACCTGCCGCGTTCGGCTGGCGACCAGGCGCCCGGTTCACCTGCCGGCTTGCTGGTTGGCATGGCGGACCGGTTGGATACCCTGGCCGGGTTGTTTGCCGCTGGCCTGGCGCCGACCGGCACCAAAGATCCCTTCGCCCAGCGCCGCGCGGCCCTCGGGTTGGTGCAAAACCTGATCACCTGGGAATTAAATTTTGACTTGAAGGCCGGGTTGCAAGCCGCCGCTGACGGGCTGTCCATCCCGGCCAGCCCGGAAAGCCAGGCTGCTTGCCTTGACTTTATCATTGGACGGCTGCAAAATCTACTGCTCGAACAAGGGTACCGGCATGATGTGGTTGCGGCTGTTTTGGCTGAACAGGGCGCTAATCCGGCACTGGCAGCCAGAGGGGTCAAACAGCTTTCAGTGTGGGTAAACCACCGCGAATGGGATACGATCCTCCCGGCTTATGCCCGCTGCGTTCGCATCACCCGCGATCAAAAGCAGGAATTCGAAATCAAACCGCAGACCTTTGTGGACGAGGCCGAAAAGAAGCTGCTGCAGGCCATCTTGATGGCTGAAACCGATCGGCGCGAATCGACCTCGGTTGACAACTTTTTCGCGGTTTTTATCCCAGTCATCCCAGTCATCAACCATTTCTTCGAGGCGGTGCTGGTGATGGCGGACGATCCGATCGTGCGGGGAAATCGACTGGGGCTTTTACAGCGCGTCGCCCGGTTGGCGGCAGGTACCGCTGATTTCTCGAAACTCGAAGGTTTTTAATCACTTCCGGATAAAAAACCATAAACGGCGGAAAATTATCCGCCGTTTATGGTTATGAAGATAAAAAATAGGGCATTGAAAAAATCTGGTTATTTCATGCGTCTATATATTCGAGACGATGTTGCTGTAGGTTTCACCAAGCTGGGTGCCAAATACTGCCAACATAACAATAACGATCAAAGCGATGAGTACCAGGATTAACGCATACTCAACCAGACCCTGACCTCTAACAGCACGGATGGGAAACATGGTGACGGACCTCCTTTCTTGTTAAATCGAAGCCACCGCAAACAGGATAGAAAAAGAATGAATACGACAATAATACAACTTCATTATATATAGGATTTTTTTTTATTACCACCACCACTTTTATAGGATTTTCTTAGAATCTATCCCAACCCATGCCTGCCGCCTACCTAAATCCCGGGTAGAATTCAAGGGAGGACAATCGCGATGTCGGTAACCGACGAAATTAAAGCCCGTATTGATATTGTGGAACTGGTTTCTGAGACGGTTAAGCTGCGCCGGGCAGGCAAGAGCTATACCGGTTTTTGCCCGTTCCATACCAATACGCGCACGCCCGCCTTCGTGGTCTTCCCGGATTCGGGCACCTGGCGCTGTTTCGGTCAATGTAACGAGGGCGGCGATGTTTTCCGCTTTGTCATGAAAAAAGAGGGCTGGGATTTTCCGGAAACGCTGCGCTACCTGGCGGAGCGCGCCGGGGTGGTGCTGCAGGCGCCATCGCCGGAACGCGAAGTCGAGGATAAAGAGAATGAACGGCTGCGAAACTTGTTAGAGGAAGCCGTTTTGTTTTACCGCCACCAGCTTTTGCAAACTCCGGCTGGAAAAGACGCCCAGCAGTATCTGAATCAACGCGGCATCCAGCCGGAAACCATCGAAAAATTTGAGCTGGGATATGCGCCTGAGGGCTGGGAAATTGCCGCCAACTATTTTACAGGCAAAGGCTATAGCCCTCAGGAAATGCTCGAGGTGGGATTACTTAGCGAGCGCGAGGACAGCGGCCGCAAGTATGATCGTTTTCGCCACCGGATTATGTTCCCCATCCGGGACGGGACGGGCCGCATGTCCGGCTTTGGCGCGCGCATCCTGAGACCAGATGATATCCCCAAGTTCCTTAATTCACCGCAAACTCCGCTATTTGACAAAGGCCGCCTGCTGTATGGGCTGCACCTGGCGCGGAAACCGATTCGCGCTGAGGACCAGGTGGTCATTGTTGAGGGTTATCTGGATGTGATTGCGCTGCACCAGTCTGGTTTTAGCAACAGCGTTTCCCCCATGGGTACTGCACTTACTGAAGATCAACTGCGGCTGGTTAAGCGCTTCACCCGCCGTGTGGTACTGGCGTTGGACGCGGATGCTGCCGGTGAAAAGGCTACCCTGCGCGGTCTCGAAGTCGCTCGCCAGGCGCTTGACCACAGCGACGAGATCGCATTCGATGCCCGCGGTTTACTGCGCCATGAAGCGCGCCTGGAAGCCGACGTACGCGTCACCACCCTGCCCGCAGGGCTCGACCCGGACGATGTGGTGCTGCGCGATCCTGACGCATGGAAAAAAATTGTCGAGGATGCCAAACCGATCGTTGTCCATGTGATGGAATCGCTGGCAGCCGGGCATAACCTGGACGACCCGAAGGCCAAGAGCGAAATTGCCGCCCAGGTCCTGCCGCTCATCGCCGACGTGCCCAACCCGGTTGAGCGCGACGCCTACCGTCAGCGACTGGCGCGCATGCTCAAGGTGGATGAACGGGCTCTGCAGGGCGCTTCTGGCCAAGCGCAGCGATCCCGACGGCGCGCCCCGGCCGCGCAGCAAGCTATGACCACAACCCCGACGGTGCAAACGGGGCCGGAAACGCTTGGGAAAGCGATGGAGGCGCATTGTTTGCGCCTGCTGCTGCATCAGCCGGAAAATATTTATTCATTGGACCGGGTGCTGCAAGGAGCCGGCCTGGGCCGCTTTAGCCCCCAGGATTTTGAAAATGCTGAATACCAGGCACTGGCACGTTTCGTGCTGGAAGCATTGGAGCAAGATCAAATGGAGCCGCATACCCACCTGATGGAGAAGGTGCCCGAATCATTGGGTGATTTGCAGCGTGAACTGTTCGTACCTTCGCCCCAGGGCGAGCCGAATAGCGCCCAACGACTGGAGGATTTGGTGCGGACGGTGATGAAATTGCGTCTGCTGCGGGTCAACGAAGGTATTCGTCAGATGCGATTTATGCAGGAGGATTTGCAGCAGCAAGGCGAAACCATTTTGATGCCCTACCAGGAATTAATCCCGCAATATATTCAGGCGCGCAGCCGGCTCGAATCCGCCTTGTCCAGACCATTCCGGTTTGACTAGGATGAATATTTAAGGATTATGGTATATTTGTAATCTATGCCTAGAAACCAAAAACAACCCGCGCAAGATCGCCAGCCTCCTCGCCGCTCCGGAAACAACCCGGCGCGCCGCAGCAAAACGTCTGATGGCGCTGAAAATGAGGTCGTTGAAGACGCGCTCAGCAAGGATGATCTGGAGGAATCAGGCATCCAACCTGCAATAGAGGAGTGGAGCGACAACGAGATCCCGATGGAGGATCCGCTCGAGATTCTGGAAGATCCAACCCTGGCGGTCGAGCTTTCAGAAGATCCGGTACGCCTCTACCTCAAAGAAATCGGTCAAATTAACCTGCTCGATGCCGAAAGTGAATTCCGCCTGGCAGCCCGGATTGAAGCGGAACGATTGATCGAGACCCTCAAAAAACACCTGGATCCCAGGCTCAAAGGTGAGCAGCGTAATGAGGCGCTTTTTATCTCGGTCTTTGAGAATCTGATAACAGGCTGGGAACGCCTCAAGCAGGACGCGAAGAATTTCGAACACGGCGGGACTGAAATCCCCGATCTGGCATTGATTTTGCTGGAAGCCCAATCCTTGCGACAGAGTTGGCAAGCTGACGTCCCTTCCTACCTGCGTTCATTCCTGGATAACGGGATGTGGGGCAAGGACTCGTTATGGGACGGCCTGGTACGGAATGCCTTTACTCTTTACCTGGGGTTATACCTGCTGCCTGCCAATGTGGCGGCCAAGTTGAAAACCAGGTTTGACCATGGCGAGGAATTGCCGGAAATCAGCTTTTACGAAGAAGCAATCCAATCCGAAGACCTGGCGCACGAGTTGGACACCATCCACTGGCGGGCAGAAGAAGCCAACCAGACACTGATTCGCGCCAACTTGCGGCTGGTGGTCAGTATTGCCAAGCGTTACCTGGGCCGCGGCATCTCCTTCCTCGACCTGATCCAGGAGGGAAATCTGGGGCTGCTGCGGGCTGTTTCCAAGTTCGACCCTACCCGCGGGTTCAAGTTTAGCACCTACGCCACCTGGTGGATTCGCCAATCCATCAGCCGCTACATTGCCGAGCAGGCGCGTACCATTCGCATTCCGGTGCACCTGTTTGAAGCCATTACCCGCCTGTTGCGCGTTCAGCGCCAGTTGGTGCAGGAATTGGGGCGCGAACCGACCCTTGAGGAATTGGCGCTGCGGGCCGATTTGATGACCCCGGAAGATGTGAGGGCCATCGCTGAGGCAGCTGAAAACGCGACGATGCTCGACCCCGAGGTGCAGCGTCGCTGGACCTGGGCGACGGCCAAGGTTCAGCGCATTTTGCAGTCGGCAGAAGAGCCGGTGTCGCTGGAACGTCCGGTTGGGGATGAGGAAAGCAGCCAGCTTGGCGATTTTATCGAAGATGATGAGGCGCTGGAGCCGATGGATGCCGCTGCCCGCGAAATGCTGCGCGAGCAGGTTCAATCCGCGCTCGGGGCGCTTTCGGAGCGCGAACGGCAGGTGTTGGAGCTGCGTTTTGGCCTGATTGACGGCAAAGATCACACTCTGGAAGAAGTCAGCCGCTATTTCAACGTGACCCGCGAGCGTATTCGACAAATCGAGGCCAAGGCGCTGCGCAAACTGCGCCATCCAACCCGCAGCCGGCACTTGCGCGAATATTTGTCATAGCGGGCGCGTACTACGCGCCCATACCCGGCTCTGAGATACCCTTCGGCATCCCTTCGGCATCCCTTCGACAAGCTCAGGGTACAGAAAGCGCGGTGGCTGAGCCTGTCGAAGCCCGGTGTAAAAAAATGGGCGGCCGGTGGCCGCCCATTGCGATTAACTTCAATCCGCCAATCACGCGGCGGCTTCCGGGGTCATTTCCGGTTCGCCTGCGCTGTGAACTTTGCGCAAGGCAAGCACCTTATCCTCGTTAACATGCACTTCAATGGTGTCGCCTTCCGAGAATTCACCTGCCAGCAGAGCGTCCGAAAGCCGGTCCTCGATCTTTTGCTGGATGATGCGCCGCAGCGGACGGGCACCCATATCCGGGTCATAGCCTTCCTCGGCCAACTGGTCCACAGCCGCAGGTGACGCTGTGAGCGCGATATTGTTATCCTTCAAGCGTTCAGCAACCTTGTCAAGTTCCAGCGTAACGATTTGTTGGATATCGCTGCGACTTAGCGCGCGGAAGACGATGACCGAATCCAGGCGGTTGATGAACTCCGGCCGGAATACCCGTTTGAGCGCCTCGATCAGCTTCTTGCGCATTTCATCGTAAGCAAGCTTTTCCTCCATAGCTTCGTCCACCTTGTGTTGGAAGCCAAAGCCGGTCTGACGTTTGATCACGTCCGCCCCAATGTTCGAGGTCATGACGATGATGGTATTGCGGAAGTCCACTTTGTGTCCGCGTGCGTCGCTCAAATGACCCTCCTCCATGATCTGGAGGAGCATATTATGTGCTTCCGGATGGGCCTTTTCGATCTCGTCAAACACCACGATCGAGTACGGTCGGCGGCGAATGGCTTCGGTCAGTTGACCGGCGTCATCGTAGCCGACATAGCCGGGCGGCGCTCCAACCAGGCGGCTGACGGTATGGCGTTCCATAAACTCCGACATATCCAACTGGATGAGCGCATCTTCGCTGCCAAACATAAAGCGCGCCAGTGCTTTGGTCAGTTCGGTCTTGCCCACGCCGGTCGGTCCGAGAAAAACGAATGAGCCGATCGGGCGGCGCGGGTCTTTCAAGCCGGAACGTGCGCGGCGTACAGCCCTCGAAATCGTCTCTACGGCTTCCTCCTGGCCGATGATGTGCTGGCGCAGTTCGTCTTCCATGTGCAGCAACCGCTCGGACTCAGCCTGGGCCATTTGCATGACCGGCACACCGGTCCACATTGAAACCAGTTCAGCGATGTCATCAGCAGAGACAACCGGACTATTTTCACGATCCCAGCCGGTGCGCAGTTCTTCCAGTTCATTTTCGAGCTGGGCTTCCTGATCGAGCAGTTCCTGGGCGTCGTCAAAACGGCCGTCTTCCAATGCCAACTGGTGATTCTCGCGCACCTCGCGCAACTTGGTCATCATTTCCTTGGCGCTGGTTGCGGCCTTGCTTTTGTACATCCGCACCCGAGAAGACGACTCATCGATCAAATCGATGGCTTTGTCTGGCAGGAAGCGTTCGGTGACATAGCGGGCAGAAAGACGGGCAGCGGCTTCGATCGCTTCGTCGGAAATAATCAGGCGGTGGTGTTCCTCGTAAGCGCTGCGGATGCCGTGCAAAATCTGGATGGTCTCTTCCACCGAGGGCTCGTTGACCGTAATCGGCTGGAAGCGGCGCTCCAACGCGGCATCGGATTCGATATGCTTGCGGTATTCGTCAAGGGTGGTGGCGCCAATCACCTGGAGTTCTCCACGCGACAGTGCCGGCTTGAGAATGTTGGCGGCATCCACCGAAGAACCTGCCGACCCGGCCCCGACCAGCATGTGGACTTCGTCGATGAAGAGGATGGCGCCGGATGCTTTCAATTCGTCGATGACGCGTTTCAAGCGTTCCTCGAATTGCCCGCGGTACATGGTGCCAGCAACCAGCGAACCAACGTCCAACTGCAGCACCCGTTTACCAAGCAAAGGAGCAGGCACATCACCTTCCACGATGCGCTGCGCCAGGCCTTCGACGATGGCAGTTTTGCCCACTCCCGGTTCACCGATCAGGGCAGGGTTATTTTTGTTGCGGCGTGCCAGGATTTGAATGACACGCTCGATTTCCATTTGGCGGCCGATGACAGGATCCAGTTTATCCTCTTCGGCCAATGTAGTCAGGTCCGTGGCAAGTTGATCCACCAGGGTGGTCTTTTGCCCTTTGGCTTCTTTTTGCTGTTGAGCAGGCGCAGCGGTGCGGCCGCTGGCGCTTTGCGGGGCGCTGCTGCTTTCCTGAAGGACACGGCGTGTTTGGCGGCGGATTTGCTCGGGAGTGATCCCCAGTTTACGCAAGACGTCCATTGCCTTGCCTTCATTGGAGCGCACCATGCCGAGCAGAATATGCTCTGTTCCGATGTAGTGGTGCCCCATGCGGCGGGCTTCTTCGATGGCGAACTCCAGTACTTCCTGTACCCCTGATGAGAGGTCGATCTTACTGGAGCGGGTTTGTCCAATACCACTCAGGCGTTCAACCATTTCCTGGACCCGTTCCGGTTCCAGTCCTAAATCGCGCAGAACACGTCCGGCAATTCCGCCTTCCTCCTGGATCAGGCCCAACAGCAAATGCTCGGTGTTGATCATGGGCTGCCGCATCCGTTCGGCTTCCTGATGCGCCAGACTCAACACCCTGCGAGCACGTTGGGTGAAACGTTCCATTCCAGACAAGGCAAAATCCTCCTCTACCAACAATAAAACCCACGAAGGGTACATTTCGAGCTATAGGGAATTGTCTCCCTGCGGCCGCCAAAGCGGCCAGATACAATAAGTTCCATCTGGATTCGATTCTACCAGAGTTTAAATGCTTGTCGAGTCACCTATTCGGGGGATTACCCCCAAATAGGCAGGGTGAAATCCTCTGGAAGGCATCCTCATTTCGGTTTCGTATATACTTAAACTCCGGATAAAGATCCTCCATCGAGAAAATGCAAGGGAAAAATGCACTCGCTTTCTCCTACAACCACTAACCATGCGTTCAGGTTTCGTTTCGTCCAGGGATTGTTGACGACTCTTATTGTTTTGTTCGGCCTGGGCATTTTCTTTTTCTTTATTTTTAATTCGGGGATCAATGCGAACACCAGGGCGTCTTTCGCCGATATGATCACCGGTGAGGCGCACCGCCCGTTCGTGACGCGCGTTTTTCTGCCCTGGTTGACCCGTGGAATCACAGCCTTATTTCCTGCATCCGTCCACGAAGCGGCCAAAACCCTGGCAACAAGCAGCGACTTCATGGGTTCATTACTGGGCGAATACAATACTCCCCCCGATTTTGCATTGGAAGCACTGATCAGCCTTGGGTTGCAGTTATTGTGCGTTCAGGGTTTCGCGTTTGCTTTTCGCGGGTTATTCCGCAAGGTGTATAAAACTCCCGCCCTCATCTCAGAACTGGTCACGTTGATGGCATTAATTGGGCTGACGCCCATGCTGTTTTTAGGTTACTTATACGATTTACCGACCCTGTTTCTTTCAACCCTGGGGCTTTATTGCATTGCTGCACAGCGAAAAAGAAGCTATTTCCTCGTGCTTGCTCTGGCCGTTCTCAACAAGGAAACAGCTATCGTACTGGCTGCGCCAGCCATCCTTCTTTTCTGGGATTTACAGCGCCCCACATTCAAAAAAGTACTGTTTGGAATACTGGCACAGCTGGGTATTTTTCTGGCCGTTCGTGTTCCACTTAGTTTGCTTTACCGCGATAACCCCGGCAGAAATTTTGAACCCCACCTGGCCGATCACATCGAAATGTTCCAGGACTTTCCCATCATTGGTGTCATTAGCATTCTGATTGCAGTGGGGATGATCCTGCTTGTGTTTCACAAATGGCGCCAAAAACCGGCTGTTGCGGTGCTCGGAGCCACCCCCGGGTTGCTCATGCTTGTGCTCTTTGTGTTAGGTGGAATCGCTTTTGAAATTCGGGTTTTCTATGAAGTTTATGCAGCGGGATTGTTGTGCATAATGGCAACACTCATGGCGCGGAAAATGCCATTGGAAACAAGTTTGCCAACCATGCAGGAATGGTTGGACAGTATGTCCGCTTTTTTTGGCCGGCAGGTAAAACAAACCGGGAATTTATAACCGGCTAATCGCTGAGCAGATACGCCAGAATCCATTGCGTGGTGGCGACCAGTGCATCGGTGTGGGTGCGCTCGTAATTATGTGAGGCGTCCACCCCTGGACCGATGAGCGCCACCTGTAGATCGGCGCCGGTGCGCAGCAGCGCACCGCCGTCTGACCCATAGTAAGGATAAATATCGACCTTATAGGGGATCTGGTTTTCATCCGCTATGTTGCGCAGGCGGGTGCTGAGTTCATGGTGGTACGGCCCGCCTGAATCTTTGACGCACAGGGTGGCGTGGAACTCGTCTGAGGTTTGGCCTTCGCCGACGGCAGCCATATCCACAACCACCAACTCACCTACCTCGGCTGGGAACCCGGTGGAAGCGCCGTGCCCGACCTCTTCAAAATTGCTGATAAGAAAGTAGGTGGTTTGCTTTGGTTGAATCCCGGCGGTTTGCAGCGCCTGGACCGCCGCAACCAGGCAGGCCACGCAGGCCTTGTCATCCAGGTGGCGGGAACGGACAAATCCATTGGTGATTTCCACCCGCGGATCAAAGGACACAAAGTCGCCCACCTCGATGCCCAGGGCGCGGGTTTCCTGCTCGCTGACGGTCCGTTCATCTAAGCGGATTTCCAGGGTATCGCTATCCCGCGCCATCGACGAGACTTTACTGCCATAAACGTGGCTGGATGCAGCCTGGAGAAGGATGCTGCCGCGCAGTTTATGCCCGCTGCGGGTAAATACGGTAACGCCTTCACCTTCCACTGCGTTCCACGGGTAACCGCCAAGCTGGGTCATGCGCAGCCGGCCATTGGATTTAATCTCTTTGACCATTGCACCCAGGGTATCGACATGAGCGGTAAGCGCTCGCGGGCGGCTGCTCGCCAGGCCAGACCAGCTTACCAGCAGGGTGCCTTTGCGCGTTCGTTCCAGCTTGAGCTGCGGAAAGGCAGCCAGAGCTTTTTCGGTATAGGCAACCGCATCATGGGTGAAGCCGGTTGGGCTGGGCGTATTCAGCAGCCCGGCCAGAAAATCGAGCAGGTTAGCAGTGTCGATGGATGGGATGGGCATGGTGTCCTCGCGATGATTGTGCAGAATGGCATTCACGCCAGATCGCTTACGGGCCAGGCGTGATTCCCTCGTAGGCGGAAATAATTTGCCGCCACTCGGGCCAGACGGGAACGCTCTTCTTCTGGTTATAGTCGTAAGTAACCATAACAAACTCGGCGCGCGACTTTACCTCGCCGGTGTCCTGGTTTTCGATGATATATTCCATTGTCAAACTTTTGTTGCCAATGCGCGAAATCCGCATCCCAACTCTAATCTGCTCATCGTATTCGATGGGCGCCAGAAAGCTGATATGCACATCTGCAACGATTAATGGAAAGTCAAGAAAATTATTGCCTTTGAACAAGCCAAGTTTGTGCACATAAGCAAAGCGCGTATGCTCCATGAAGGTCAAAAAACGCGCATTGTTTACATGCCACTGAGGATCCAGATCGCCGTAACGAAGCTGTAAGGGGAGATAAAAGCGAAATTTGCTCATGGCTGTGATTATAACTGGGCGGTGCACGGCTGTCGAGCAAACTATTTCGATGCCTTACCTCGGACGCTAAATGTCATTCCAAGGCGTGATCTTAGTCACTTGTGTAATAATTCACGTTCCAATACACTAAATTAATAACCTGATAAATAAGGTCGAAAATTCGGATTAATAGTATTGATAAGGAACCGCTGCCATGCAAATTACCAGACAAGCCGATTATGCCCTGCGGGCGATGTATTACCTATCCAAACTGGAACCTTCAGTACGAGCAGCTACCAGTCTGATTGCGGATGAACAGCGAATTCCACCCTCCTTTCTGGCAAAAATCATCTCGCAGCTTTCGATTGCAGGTTTAATTCACACTTCCCGGGGCGCCCGCGGCGGGGTCTCACTGGCTCGGCCACCCGAAGCTATCTCCATCCTCGAAGTGGTTGAAGCGATTGATGGGCCGCTGACGCTGAATGAATGCACGCACTCCATAGATGGCTGTCCTTTCGGTGAAAAATGCCCGATCCGCCCGGTCTGGTGTGATGTGCAATCCGAACTGGTGGAACGCCTGCGCAACACAAGTTTTGCTGCACTGGGTGTCTCCGTATAACCCAATCGCGATGACCTCGGCCGTCTCGATCAACCGGCTATGGGTGATTGTCCTTAATAATGGGGATGTCGTCATCGATTGGGGTGACGGGGTCTTTCAAGATGTAATGAGCGGGGCGTTTTTGCCTGAAGTGGACCAGACAGGCAGCCATCCGGTTCAAGATAATGAATGCTCCGGGTTGGAGAAGGCTGGCGCCATCCAGGGCTTCGATAAGTTTCAGGTGTACGTTTACGATTTGCCAGCCCGGTCGAAAAAATCACTGGATTAAGCAAAATAAGGCGCAGCTGCGCCTTATTTTTTATCCACAGCGGATTCAAGCGAGGATGGCTTTTTTCCTCGGGTTGACTACAGCTTACGCAGGTAGGATTCTAATTGATCCATGGGTGTACGCGAGGTCATATCCAGGCTGAGCGGGGTGACGGCTACAACCTGCTCCACCGCCAGAGCATGGACGTCGGTATCCTTATGGACGTTGCTGGAATCGATGCGAATATCATACCCAATGGGGCCGGGAGACTCCAGCGTGCCGGTGCGAATCGTGTGTGGGATATAGTACGGCTGCATGGCTTGCCGAACTACGCGCCAGGGCGTCTGAGGGGTCGCAGTAGCTGGCACGTCTACCTTGAGCACGTGCACATCGGATGGCGGGCGTTCATTCATAATCCGTTCGGCGAACAGGTGGGTAAAATATCCAGCAGTGCTAAATTGTACATCCGGCGAGTACCCCAGATAGCCGCCGTCCGTAATTTGCAGAGAAACCGCCAGCGCGGGGATGCCAAAGGCGGCACCTTCGAGTGCAGCCCCCACAGTCCCTGAACTGGTGATGCTGTTTCCAACATTTTCGCCGTAATTGATGCCGGAAACGATCAGATCTGGCTTACGCGGCAGCAAGTCGAGCACGGCGTAAACCACCGATTGAGCTGGCGACCCGCCGACCGCGTATGCCGTCCACATTTGCCGGCCGATTTGCAGTTGGCGCGGGGTGATTACGCCGTCGGTATGAATCGGGTGGCTACGCCCGGCGCCAGAGAACTGCTGGCGGGGAGCCGCGACCGTCACAAAGCCGAGAGGGGAGAGCGCTTCAGCGGCTGCCCACAACCCGGGCGATTCGATGCCGTCATCGTTGGTGAGTAGGATTTGCTTTCTGTCCGATTCCATAGGATGGATTGTACTATAAGGATGGGCATTATTTAAGTGCAGCCGATTGATTAAGGGCTGCCAGGTTCACTGGTCGAAAACTTGATCTGCTTGAGACCAATGAATATTAAATTATGCGACCCGGAAAGTTAGTTCCGCAGCGGCTCCATCCTAAACCGGTCAGGAGCGCAATCATTCATTCCGAGCATTGTCTTTTGGGACGAAAAGCCAATGAAAATCCATTGATTTATGCGCATATAGCACTACAATGGTAATGTTATTATTACCACCAAGTCAATTTTTGGATCCATTCTTGGTAATCAAGGGGATAAATGAAGCAGTTGATCTCCCTTACCACCCGGAATAGGAATTATTTCCTCGGGTTTCTGACATTATTCCTTTGCATCGTCCTAATCGGGATGATTGGGGCCAATCAGGCATTTGCAAGTCCCGCATTAATGCAAGCGGATCCGAATGAAAAAAATTCAGCCGACCTCGGAAACGTTCTGATAGAAAATTCGCCCGCTCTTCTTCAAACGCCAGGCTATATCTATTGGCCGCTGATCATGAACAATTATCAGCTGTCGACCTTGCCGCCTCCGCCGACTGCAACTACCCTGATCACTGGTATATCGACCCAAACTCTGACCTCAACCGTATCATCCACTCCAATCTTCACACAAACCCCGGTCCAATTCCCAACTCCAAGCGCAACATTTACGGTGACACCAACTCCCTCCAACACGCCGCTGCCTCCCTGGACCGACCTTTTCTCGGAGACATTCGAAGGCGCATTCCCGGGCGAGTGGAGTCTATATAGTTATTGGTTCAACGGCACGGATTGGCAGAACGTGACCAGTGCCATGTCCTGGGGAAAGCGAGCCTGCCAGGCATCCAGTGGGAGTAACGGGGGATGGGCGGTAGGCGGTGGATCCTACGGGAGCACCCTGCCGTGCTCGGATGGTTATACTGACGATATTGAAACGTGGATGATTTATGGACCGATTGACCTGAGTCAGGTTAAGGATGGATACGTCTCGATCAAGCTGTGGCTGGACATAGAATCTAAATATGATTTCATGGGCTGGGGCGTATCGTTGGATAACGCTACGGTCTATGGAAATGCTTTCAGCGGGTATAGCGGAAGTTGGTTCACGGATACGATGGATTTAAAAAATGTTTACACTTTAGGGAATATTACCGGCCAATCCCAGGTATGGATCGCGATCTGGTTTGCCAGTAATCCAGCGAATCCTCATTATTATGAAGGCTTTGCTGTTGATGACCTGGTGCTATCGACCTGTTCCTCGCTGACCACCTGCTCCGGCAGCCCGGTAGTATCTGGATTTACAGAAATGCCCGAGACGTTTGATCAGAAGCCCTATAATCGTAAAATTCGGAAGTGATGACTGTGACCTTTACGCCTGCTGGTGAGATATAGCCATTTTCATCCTTGGTGGGTGATGGCTTGAGGGGGAGATGAAATCGTACCGACGCTCTGGGCACGCGGCCTGATTCCCGGACACTTGTAGCCGTCTCTGTGGGCAGGGGAGCATTGCAGGCATGCCCTGCAAACCCCCCAGTATTCTACGTCTGTAGAAGCCTGTCGCCCCTTCGACAAGGTCAATCGCAGATTATCCCACGCGAAGGGTGCTCCGCGAGTGCGGACAGGGTACGGCTTAATTACTTTAACTCCATCGTTGCCAGCTTGTTCAGGCAAGCTGCAAGCTCGCGTAGCGTGCCGGTTGCCTTTGGCACATAGTTTGTGATATGATTATTATGATAAATATGATCAAAATAGGAGGTATATAGTCATGACAGCTTATGCTCACCCAGAAGTTCTGGTCGATACCGAATGGGTTGCACAGCACCTCAACGATCCGCAGGTGCGTCTGGTGGAATCGGATGAGGACGCCTTGCTTTACGAAACCGGTCATATCCCCGGCGCGGTCAAAGTTGACTGGTTCACCACCTTGCAGCACCCAGTACGGCGCGACTTTCTAACCAAAGAAGAATTCGAAGCCCTGTGTTCCAGCCTGGGGATTGCCAACGATACCACCGTCGTTTTTTACGGCGACAAATCCAACTGGTTTGCGGTGTATGCTTTCTGGTTGTTTGAATACTACGGTCACCAGGATCGCCGGGTGATGAACGGCGGTCGCGCCAAGTGGGTTTCTGAAGGCCGGATGCTGACAGCCACCCCGTTGGCTTACCCACCCACCACCTATCATGCCACCGGTCCCGCCAAGGGTATTCGCGCCTTCCGCGACGATGTCATGCATCACCTGGAAAGCCGCCAGCCGCTGGTGGATGTGCGCTCGACCAAGGAATATACCGGAGAACTGCTGCACATGCCCGGTTACCCGCAGGAAGGGGCGCAGCGCGGCGGCCACATTCCGGGCGCGGTCAGCATCCCCTGGAGCCAGGCGGTGCAGGAGGATGGCACATTCAAATCGCCGGCAGCCTTGCGCGACCTTTACCAGGCGCACGGTATAACCCCTGACAAGGACACCATTGCTTACTGCCGCATCGGCGAGCGCAGTTCCCACACCTGGTTCGTTCTGAAATACCTGCTGGGTTACCCAAGGGTGCGCAATTATGACGGTTCATGGACCGAGTGGGGCAACCTGGTCGGCGCGCCGATTGAAAAAGGCGAGGGCGCATGACGGATAGCAATTCCCTGCCAGCCCGCCTGGAAGTAATCGTAAGCGATTTCGAGGTGTGCGAAGGGCGCGAAAAGCTCGAAATGTTGCTGGATTATGCGCGTAACTTTCCGGCTTTTCCTACCCACCTGCAGCGCCCGGATGAGATGGAAGAAGTGCCCGAATGCATGACCCCGGTGCAGATGGCTGCCGAGGTCAAGAACGGTGGGCTCTATTATTATTTTGTGGTGCCGGAGGAGTCGCCGACGGTGCGCGGGTATGCGGCGTTGATGATGGAAGGGTTAAATGGAAGCGCGCCCGAGCAGGTTCTGGCGATCCCCGCCGATTTTTACCTGCGCATGGGGTTGCAGCACGTATTGACCGCGCAGCGCTTGAACGGCATGGCGGCCATCCTGGCGCATGTCAAGCGCCGCGCCGCGGCAGAATTGAAATAATTTATTGTTGTGAACGAAGCGAAGCGGAGTGAAGCAATCTACCTAGAATAGGTATAACGAATGCCTTGGGACAGTCGTCATGGTTGAAAGACGCAGATTGCTTCCTTCGTCGCAATGACAAAACTTTTTAGCTGATGACTCCTAATTTGCGCCCGACTTTGGCGAACTTCTCCAACGCCTGGTCCAGATCGGCCTGGGCGTGCACCGCTGAGATCATCACCCGGATGCGCGCTTTGCCGCGGGGGACGGTGGGGAAACCCAGCGCCATAGCGAACACGTCTTCCTCGAACAGTTCACGGCTGAATTGCTGCGCCAGCGGCGCCTCGCCCAGCATGACCGGGGTAATGGGGGTGACGCTCTGGCCGGTATCGAAGCCAAGGCGCTTCATCTCGTCCTTGAAGTAGCGCGCATTCGACCACAGCCGGTCCACCAGTTCAGTCGATTCTTCCAGCAGGTCAACCGCGGCAATGGTGGCAGCCACATCCGGCGGGGTCACCGCCGAAGAGAACAGGAACGGACGGCCGCGCTGCCGCAGCCAATCGACGATCACGGCCTTGCCGGCCACCAGCCCGCCAACCACGCCGAAGGCTTTGGAAAGTGTGCCTACCTCGATATCCACCTTGCCGTGCAGATGGAAGTGATCCACAATGCCGCGCCCGCCTTTGCCCATGACGCCTTCGCCGTGGGCGTCATCCACCATCAGCATGATACCGTGTTTGGAGGTGATTTCGTAAATCTTGTCCAGCGGGGCAATATCGCCGTCCATGCTGAAGACGCCGTCGGTGATGCATAATGCGCGCCGGTAAGTGCCCTGATGTTCGGCGATGACCCGTTCCAGGTCCGCCGGATTGGCGTGGGCGAAGCGGATAGTCGGTGCACCGGAAAGACGGCAGCCGTCGATGATGCTGGCGTGGTTGAGTTCATCCGAGAAAATAATATCGTCTTTGGTTACCAAAGCAGCAATCGCCGCCAGGTTGGCAGTAAAGCCGGATTGGAAGGTAATGGCCGCTTCAACGCCCTTAAAGGTTGCCAACCGCCGTTCCAGCTCCAGATGCAGGTCCATGGTCCCGGCGATGGTGCGCACAGCTCCTGGCCCGACGCCATAGGCGTCCAGAGCCTTTTTGGCGGACGCCACCAGGCGCGGGTTGTTCGCCATTCCCAGATAGTTATTCGAACAGAAATTGAGCACACGTTTGCCATCCACCACCAACCAGGCGCCTTGCGGCGATGACAGGGTGCGGATGCGGTTGTACAAACCGGCCTCTTTCAAGCCGTCCAGCTCTTTTTGGATCCAGTCCAAACGATCGGTCATGAGCACCTCAAGTGGAGTATTGGAAGTCTGCAATCAAGCAAAAGGCACGCTTTGTGCCTTTTGTCATTATACATCCGTTCCAAGCCGCGACCGGCTATCATCGCAAATACGCTATTCGACTGCTCAAATACGGCCAAGGCACGCCTGACAAACAATTACGTCCAACTCAATCCAGTTACCATACGCCCTGGAATTGATGAGAAGATAGCCCAATTGTGGAAAATCAATCAGCTACTTTATTATTTGAGCCATCGAAGCCCTAAAGTAACATTTTATTTTGAGGCGTCATGGCTTAGACAGTTGCCAATGCTTTGACCAGGGCAGACAGCGTGGCGATCATATGCAGAATCCCTTGAGGGTCGCCGGTGAACGGTTCAGGCGTGGATGCCCCAGACAGGCGCTGAACCACCCGCAGGTGGGCATTCACTTCGAATTGGGCAGCCGGCAGGCCAAGTTTTTCCCAGGCAAAGCGGGTAACCGGCTCGCGCGAATCTTCCCCCATCGCCGGGTATTTTTTATCCACATTCAAACCGGCCAGACCGGTATGGCTTTCCGAAAAACCCTGTTCGTGCAGGATCTGGAGAATGACCGGCCGGTGGCGCGGGCTGCTTGCTCCCTTCATCGTGCCAAGGGCAATGCCAAAACCGTTTTCCGGTTTGCAGCCGTGGATATCCAGCACAATCCTGGGGTTGTGCTGCCGGACGATTTCCTTAAGGGCAGCCTTATACGGCGCATCCATATCCGCGTTTGGGTCGGCGGACGAGCGGCGGTTAGCACATATCACATGTGCGCCGGTGATCTCGCCAACCAGACGGACCAGCCCGGCGGTATACTCATCTTCTTCTTTGTAGCGCTCGTTGCGCCAATGGGCAGCGCCGTGTGGCGCTGACAACAAAACCGGCAGGCTGCCGGGGACAAACAGAAAGCCGTCCTCGCCCGGTGCCGGGTCGATTTGATAGCTTGTTTCCGATTCGAGCGCCATCAAGCGCTCTAATAATGGGTGCATACGGTCAGGAAGGACATTCAGACACGTTCGTATCTGCCAACGGTCACATAGCCGAGCCGGTTGGGTACCGTGCCACCGTCGCACAGCAATTCGACAAAGACATTTGCCTGTTCGGTTTTTTCGAAATCCTTGAATTCCGCCTTGGTCGCCCAGATGGACACCACCTGCCAGGAAGCCGGATCATCCTCGCTTTGCACAAGGTATGAGTCCATCAGCCCTTTCGGCGGTCTTTTGGTCACTTCCTTCTCGAAGGAACGCTCGAGTGGAACCCAATTTTCTTTCGCGACTCGTCCGGTTAAAATGGAGACGTACATGGCAGCCTCCTCTCGTGCAGACATCAGGACTATCTACTTTCATTATACAGATTCTGAGCGCGATATGCGATATGGGTCAAAAACATCGGGCGCGTTGCACCTGAGTGGACAGGTTGGCCCACATCATCGACGCATTAGGAGCGATGCACCTGCTCTTGCGGCCCAACTATAAAAATCAGGTGCAAGGAACTTATGAAGTGCCTAGCACCTCAAAAACATCGGGTGCGTTGCTCCTGAGTGGACAGGTTGGCCAATCATCAATGCATTAAGGAGCGATGCACCTGCTTTTCCGACCAATATATAAATATCAGTGGTAGGTCGGGTTGAGGGGCAGTGAGGAACCCCACAAGGTGATTCATCTATAAAGCCCCGAAACCCGACTTCTCGAATAGCGAACGGTGTTTGATCATTCAAGGTTGTTGGTTTTCGGGGCTACAAAGGTTTTTTTTCATTGGGTACCATTCGCCGCCCCTCTAACCCACCTACAAAACCATAAAACAAAACGGACGGGTCTGGCGACCCGTCCGTTTGCTTCCATTTTTCAATCCAATCAAACCAAAGCTATTCCAGCTTCCCGCTTGTAAGCACCTGCTTGACTTCAGCAATCGCCTGGGTGATCTTGATCTCGCGCGGGCAGGCCTCGGTGCAGTTGAAGGCTGTGCGGCAGCGCCAAACGCCAAACTGCTCGTTGAGCACTTCCAAGCGCTTGGCAGCACCTGTATCGCGGCTGTCGAAGATAAACCGGTGAGCATTGACGATCGCTGCCGGGCCAACATATTCTGTATTCGACCAGAACGATGGGCAGGAGGTGGTGCAGGCTGCGCACATGATGCATTTGGTGGTGTCATCAAAGCGCGCGCGCTGCTCCGGCGACTGCAGAAACTCTTTACCGTCCGCCGGGATGTCGTCGTTGATAAAATACGGCATCACCGACTTGTAATGCTCAAGGAACGGACCCATGTCCACGATCAAATCTTTAATCACCCGCAGACCAAGCAGTGGTTCCACCGTGATCTCGCTGGTGCCCAGATCTTTTACAAGCACTTTGCAGGCCAGCAGGTTGCGCCCGTTGATGCGCATGGCATCCGAACCGCATACGCCGTGCGCGCAAGAGCGGCGGAAAGCCAGGCTGCCGTCCACATCCCCGCGTACATACTCGAGCAGGTCGAGGATGCGTTCGGTGGGATCGGTCTCGATAGTAAAAACGTCATAACGCGGACGTTGATCTTTTTCTGGCTGGAAGCGAAAAACACGTAAGCGTATTTCCATGGCGGCCTCCTGATTAATAAACCCTTTCTTTGGGAACATACTTGGTGATCACCACCGGTTTGTAATCCAGGCGCACCCGGTCGCCGTCCAGCAATGCCAGGCTGTGTTTAAGCCAGTTTTCGTCATTGCGCTTCGGGTAATCTTCACGGGCGTGCGCTCCGCGTGATTCCTTGCGCTCCAGCGCCGCCACCGCGGTCACCAGCGCCAGGTCGAGCATGTTTCCCAGTTCCCAGGTATTGAGCAGCTCGGTGTTGAATATTTTGCTGGTATCGCCAACCTTGACCTCTTTGAAGCGCTCGCGCAGCTCTTTGACCTTCTCCACCGCTGACGCCAGACCTTCCTCCGTGCGGAAGACCCCGACGTCATCGGACATCACCTTGCGTAGTTCGCGGCCAAGTTTGGCGGCTTTTTCCTTGCCGCTCCCGTTCATCAACCAGTCAATTTGCTGGCGCGAAAAGTCGGTCGGGTCGCCTTGCTGGTTCGGCAGGTTAGCCCCATTGGCATATTCCGCTGCTTTCAAGCCGGCGTGTTTGCCGAACACGATCAAATCTACCAGCGAGTTGGTGCCCAGGCGATTGGCGCCGTGCACCGAGACGCAGGCGCACTCTCCAGCGGCATACAGCCCCGGCAAAATAGTGTTCTGCGCATTCATCACTACCTGCCCGAATTTATCGGTTGGGATGCCGCCCATGGCGTAGTGGGCTGTCGGCTGGATGGGCATCGGGCTTTTGACCGGATCCACGCCCAGGTAGGTCTTGCAGAAATCCGCAATATCCGGAATTTTGGCCAGAATTTCTTCGGCGGTGACCCGGTAAGGGCTGCCGTCAGGATTGGTGCGGCCGTCTTTTTCAGCGTACAAATTGACCGTTTCCGGGCGAATGTCGAGGTAAACGTAGTTTTTGCCCTGGATGCCGCGCCCTTCCTTTACTTCCAAGTAAATCGCCCGGCTGGTCACGTCGCGTGAGGCCAGGTCTTTGATGGACGGGGCATAGCGCTCCATGAAGCGTTCGCCCTTGTCGTTGAACAGCACGCCGCCTTCGCCGCGCACTGCCTCTGTGATCAGAATGCCAAGTTTATAGATGCCGGTTGGATGGAACTGGAAGAATTCCATATCCTCGGCGGGAATGCCGCGCCGCAGCGTGACCGCCACCCCATCGCCGGTGTAAGCGTAAGCGTTGGAGGTGATGTCCCACATGCGTCCGTGACCGCCGGTGGCAAAAACAACTGCTTTGGCGTGGAACACGTGCAGTTCACCAGTCGCCAACTCGACCGCAACCACGCCGGCAGTGACGCCGTCTTGCAGCAGCAAGTCCAGCACTTGGAATTCGTCGTAGAAATTGATTCCGTTGCGGATACACTGCTGGTACAGCGTCTGCAGGATCATATGCCCGGTGCGGTCGGCAGCGTAAGCGGCGCGGTGCACCGGTTTTTTGGTGACATTGTTGGTGTGGCCGCCAAACGGCCGCTGGGCAATCCTTCCATCCGGAGTGCGCGAGAATGGCAGGCCAGCATGCTCCAGATCATAGACCGATTGCACCGCCTCCTGGCACATAAAATCGATCGCGTCCTGGTCGCCAAGGTAATCGCTGCCTTTGACGGTATCAAAAGCATGCCATTCCCAGTGGTCTTCCTCCAAGTTTCCGAGCGCAGCGCCAACACCACCCTGGGCAGCGCCGGTATGCGAGCGTGTGGGATACAGCTTGCTTAAGACAGCGGTTTTGGCTGTGCGCGAGGCATTCAACGCAGCCATCAGACCGGCCCCGCCGCCGCCAACAATGATGACATCAAAAACATGGGTTTGGGTCATGGAAGCAGCCTTTCCAGATTAATTCAAGGGGAAATCTTGCCGGACGCCGCCAATCAACGCCGCGGCGCCAATTGCGGTAATGGCCAGCCAAAAAATGAACAACGCCCAGCTCATAATCGTGCGGGCGCGCTCACCTTTAATAAAATCATTGGCTACCTGGCGCACGCCGTTCATGCCATGCGCCATGGCGAAACCCAGCAGCAGCGCGTCGTAAACACGCCAGCCGATGTTCGCCCAACGCTGGGCAACGTAGTCCAGGTCCATGGTGTGCACCCCAACGATCACGTCCTGCAGGATCACATGGAACCAGACCAGGGGGATCAGCAGCAGCGCCGAATAGCGCATCCACTTCCAGGCCACATGGTCATAATTGGGCCGAACTTTCACCCGGCGAATTTGTTCAGAAGTCGCTGTCATTTCTTCCTCCTACCCGCCAAACAGGCCGTAATTATGGATGAGGATGTTGCGTGCCATGAAGAAAGTGGCGGGCAGCCACAGAATCAGCGTGGCGATCAGCGTGATGCGCGTAGAATTCCGCTCGGTCTCGATCGACCAATTGGCTGGTTTGAACATATCGAAGTAAGCGATCCGCAGGCCATTGATGCCGTGGAAGAACACGCAGAATACCAGAGCTATCTCTCCGATGCCGAAGAGCGTGGTCTGGTACAAGGCAACCACGTCCAAAAAGCCTTTGGGAGACAGATAAACCAGTGCAATGTCGATGATGTGGATGACGAGGAACAATACGGTTCCCAGCCCGGTGATCCGGTGCAGTAGGAAAGCGTAATGACCCTCGCGACCTCGGTAGCCGGTATACCCGGTCAAGGTGGTCTTCAGGGTTGACATATTCACCTCCGTTTTGTAGTTGGGACTTAAAGATTGTAGCATGCCTTTGTTGATTATGTGCAGAAATTTGACCTTATTTTTTATGTTTAGTTGACGTAGGACAAACTTTGGTTTGTCCACGCAGGCTGAATGCCTGTGCAATCGAGAACTATGTTTCGCCGCCGCAAGCCGGAGGTTTGCGCAATACAACTTTAGTTTGTCCACGCAGGCTCTAACCCCGCGCGACCGTAGGGCAAACTGCCAGCGTCCCTTACAAAAATTTCCGGGAAAGGTATAATCGGAATGCAATAAACCCCACGCAAACTCTATTTTATTTCGAAGGAAATTCAATGTTCAAGAAAACTTTTCCTGCCTTATTGCTCATCCTCCTGTTGGCCAGCCTGCTGCTGGCTGCCTGCAGCCCGACCCCCGCTGCCGTTCCCACCACCATCAAAGTAGCGCTCTTGCCCGTCTTGGATGTCCTCCCCATGGTCGTAGCGCAGCAGGAAGGCCTGTACACCAAGCATAACCTGGTCGTCGAAATCATCCCCGTCAGTTCGGCGCCTGAGCGCGACCAGTTGATCGCTGCCGGCCAAACCGACGCCATCATGAACGAGCTGACCTCAGTGATGTTCCTCAATCAGGAGAAAATTCAGGTGCAGGCAGTGCGTTACGCCCGCACCGCCACCGCTGACCAGGCGCTGTTCTCGATCATGGCTGGCAAAGACAGCGGCATCACGGACGCGCAGGGCTTGAAAGGCCAACCGATCGGCATTTCACAGGGCACGATTATCGAGTATCTGACCGACCGGCTGCTGACCGCTGAAGGCTTCACGGCCGCCGATTTGAATTTTGTAGCTGTGCCCAAAATCCCCGATCGCATGTCGCTGCTGGCCAGTGGCGAGTTAAAAGCCGCCACCCTGCCCGAGCCGTTCGTTACCCTGGCCAAACAATCGGACGCGGTCACTGCGCTGGACGATACCGCTCACCCGGAATTCAGCTTCAGCATTATCACCTTCAGCAAAGCCTTCATCGACGCCAATCCGGAGGCTGTCAAGGCGTTTTTAACTGCCGTCGAAGAAGCTGTTGAACTGATCAACAAAGATCCCCAAAAGTATGCTTCGCTGATGGTCGATCAGAAGATGGTGCCTGCGCCGCTGGCCGAGTCGTTCAAAGTGCCAACCTACCCGACCAAAGGCGTACCGACCGAAGCCCAATTCCTGGATGTGCTGGAATGGGTGAAGGCCAAAGGTTACCTCTCGGTTGATCTTTCCTACGCGGATAACGTCAACGGCAGCCTGCTGCCCTAAATAACATGATTGAGGTTGAGCACCTGACCTTCGGTTACGGTCACGGTGCGCCGGTTTTCCAGGATTTCAGCTGGAGTGCTGCGCGCGGTGAAGCCTGGACGGTGCTCGGGCCCTCCGGCTGCGGTAAAAGCACCCTGCTGAATATCCTGACAGGGCTGGTTCAGCCTTCCAGCGGGAAGGTGCGCATTGACGGGCAGAACCTCGTCCGTCCGCGCCCGCAAACCGGGCTGATCATTCAGGATTACGGCCTGTTGCCCTGGGCGACCGTGCGTGAAAACGCCCGCCTGGGGCTGCGGGTGCGCAATTACTACGGTCCGGACGGCGTGCATGCTCCGAAAGACTATGCCCGCACGATGGATGTGGAACCCTGGCTGGAACGTCTTGGCTTGCTACCCCAGGCTGCGCAATTCCCGGGACAGCTTTCGGGCGGACAGCGTCAGCGCACGGCCATCGCACGCACATTGGCCTTGCAGCCCGATCTGTTACTGATGGACGAACCCTTTTCCTCGCTGGATGCGCCTACCCGCGAGGGTCTGCAGCGTCTGGTGTTGGAATTGTGGCATGAGACCGGTCTGACGCTGGTGACCGTCACCCATGCGATCGAGGAAGCTGCGGTGCTGGGCCAGCACATTTTATTGCTCAATTTGCCGCCCAACACCCATCCGCAAATCATCGAAAATCCTGACATCCTGCAGCCCGGTTACCGGGAATCAGATGAATATGTAGCCCTTTGCCGCTCCCTGCGGGCCAAACTGGAGATTGCATGAAGCGCCGCGACCTGCTGCTGGCAACCCTGGCTCTCCTGGTCATCTGGCAGATCGCCGCCATGCTGGTCAACCAACCGATTCTGCCCACACCCGTTCAGGTGGGAGCGGCTTTCATCGAAGAATTGGGCA
>MGMG01000031.1 GCA_001796355.1 Chloroflexi bacterium GWB2_54_36
ATTTTGATCCTGATCCAGGATGTGCAGCATTACCTCCAATTCACCGACCTCTTTGGCAGGATCATTTTGGTTTATGATTTTGCCAGTTATGCTGCCTTGCGGGAGCGGGACCGGTGTTTGCGTTGGAATATTCGCGCCGGGCGTTTCATTTTGAGCCTGCACGCGTGCAGGTTGAAATGCAAAAACCATGCCGAGCAATAAAAAGACTATGAATTTAATCGGTTTGCGAATCATGATCTGCCTACTTTTTATCGGGGTGAGGGGAAGACTCAAGAACCAACCCGCAGGCTGGACAAAAACTGTCATCAGCTCCAACGGGTTTTCCACAATGCGGGCAAAATTCTTTTGTGACCATCGTTCCACATTTCATACAGAAGTTTGCTCCCTCAACCAGGGGCGCCTGGCAGTTTTCGCACTTGAATTCTGAAGGTGGATCTGGATTGGCTGGTACATCAGCGTTGCCAGCGGGGCGTTGTTTCCGCCGAGCCTGAATCAGCGATTCAAGTTTGGCGTCGCTCATATCCTCAAGACGCTGATACGACGCGGCTGCTTGCGCAATCAAATTTGTGCGCAAGCTGGAATAATCGTCGTCGCTGACTTTGCCAGCGCGGTAATCAAAATCCAGGTCACGCAACGCCAATATGGCTTTTTGGTGGCTTTCCTGGAGGGCTTGCTTGGATACGCCTGGCCGCCTTAAAGCAGCCCGGCTCGATTTTTGCGCAGACCCTGCAGTGCGGAAAGGCAAAGCGACATAGAATAGAGAAAGGACGAGCAATGCAAAACCAATGACTAAGGCAAAAGTATTCATAGGGTTCTCTTAATCCACCTTGCGGATTTCGGCTTCTATTTTATCCAGAATTTGTTTAGGAATTCCGGTTCCAGTTTGAGATTCGGTCTGGACCAGTGGGCGGGACAGGCGGCTTGCGCGCCAACTTTTTAAGACCAGCCCGACAAAGACCAGACCTAATGCTACGATCAATAACGGAAGCATCCATACCAGCGAGGTAAATCCACCTCGTTCCGGTTCAGCCAGAACGCGTTCGCCGTATTGCGTGACGAAATAATCCATTACTTCTTTTTCTGTCCAACCACTGGCCAGTTGATCTCGGATTTGCGCCCGCCAATCTTTACAGGCCTGGGTTTCACAAACATCCAGAGGTGTGTTGGGACAAACCGGGCAGTAAAGTTTCTTGGCTACCAGATTGACCTCATTATCGCTGGGAACAGTGGCGGATGCGGGGGTAGGCGCAGGGTCCTGCGCATAGACTTTGGCTGTGATGAACAGGCTTGCCAGTGCTGCAAACAAGACCAGTAACAGGAATTTATTCTTCGTCATCTCGTTAATCTCCAATGCTCGGTGCTGCGGCTGGAGCCGGGACCGCCCCATCTTCTGGTTGATTCTTCAGGGAGTAGGTGGCTTCACTTCGCCCGCGAGCCTGCGACCAGGTTCCAATTAGCACGCCCAGCGCAAGGACGAAGCCACCAATCCAGACCCAGTTAATCAGCGGATTCACGTAAATTTTAAACGTCGAGCTTTGGTTGCTGATCGATTCCCAGCCCACCAGCAGTATATAAACATCCTCGCCCGCCGTGGAATACACCCCTGCAATACTGACCGGCTGCTGCTGCACGACAAAGTAGTCACGCCGCGGTTTAAGAACTTTAACCTGTTGGCCATCTTTGAATAACACGGTACTCGCTTCAACGATCTCGCGGCCGTCCGAGCCCATATAGCCTTCCAAACCATCGAAACGGAGGCTATATTCGCCGATGGTCAGCGATTCTCCGGCAGACAGGGTGCCTTGAGTTTCTTGCTTATAAAAAGCATCGCCTATAAAACCAAGCGCGATCATGATCACGCCCAGGTGGATGATATAACCGCCAAACCTGCGCCGGTTGTTGATTACCAATTTTATAAGGGCTGTGAAGGGGTTTTCACCACGCGTGGACATGCGGATCTGCGTACCCCGCCAAAATTCAGCCAGGATGGAAATGGTAACAAAAGTCACCATGGCAATTGAAAACAATGAAATTGCAGGCGACTTTGGATTAATCAAGGCTCTGGCAACAGCCATAATCAGGGCACCTGAAAGGGGGACCGCTAATCTGGATAATAATTTGTTGACAGCTTGCCTGCGCCAGGCCAACATCGGCGTGATGCCCATCAGGGTTATCAATGCCAGGAACATCGGCCCAGTTACCTTTTTGAAATAAGGCGGTCCGACTGTAATTTTTGTGTTGGTGAATAACTCGGTGATCAAGGGGAAGACCGTGCCCCACAATACCGCTATGGTGATCGCGAGAAAGAGCATATTTTGTAGTACAAAAGCAGCTTCGCGGGAGAACAGGCTTTCCAGCTCATGTTCTGCTTTGAGCGAACTCCAGCGCATCATCAGTAAGGTCATAGCGCCCAGGAAGGTGATGCTGATAAAGATCAGGAAAGCCGGTCCAAGCGCGGTTTTTGAAAAGGCGTGCACCGATCCGATGACGCCCGTGCGGGTAATGAAGGTGCCAAATAAAGATAACGAATAGGTCAGGATGATCAGCAAGATATTCCATTTTTTGAGCATCCCGCGCTTTTCGGTCATCATCACCGAATGCAGGAAAGCAGTACCGGTCAACCACGGCATCAACATGGCATTTTCGACCGGATCCCAACCCCAGAAGCCGCCCCAGCCAAGAACGTCATAAGCCCAGCGGCCGCCTAAAATCAACCCGATGGATAAGAAAATCCATGCAACCAGTGTCCAACGGCGAACTGTGCGGATCCACTGGTCGCTTGAGGTGTCGTTTTTCATCAACGCCGCAATCGCGAATGAAAAGGGAATGACAAAACCGGTAAAACCGAGGTAGGTGGTGGGCGGGTGACCGATCATACCGAAATGGCGCAAAAGCGGGTTAAGCCCTGAACCATCGGCGGGGATATACTGCTGGCCGTTAAGCGGCTGGAAGATGGCAATCACCAGATCTTGTGCGCCCGGCACCAGCCACATTTTTGTAAACGGATTGGTGATGAACACAACAACGCCCACAAAAAAGGTGGTGGTCAGCATGGCGACGAACATGACGTACGGCATAAGTTCGCGGTCGGCGTCCCATTTACGAATCACAACCACGGCCACAAAACCCGCCATCAGCCAGGCCCAAAAGAGCACTGACCCTTGCTGTCCGCCCCACAAAGCCGTAATGCGTAAGAACGGTGACATGGCTCGGCTGGAGACATCAGCCACATAAGCCTGCGAGAAGTCCAGCGCATTTAGCGAATAGACAACCGAGAGGACTGAAATGGTCAGCAAGGCAAAGACGGCCACGACCGCATTGCGGGCGCTGGCTACCCAGTCCGGGCGTTTTGACATTCCGCCATTGACTGAAAGCAAGGTGGCATAGACTGACAGGCCGAAGGCGATTATTAAGGCAATTAATCCAATATCCGGGATCATTCCAACTCCTAGGAAAATTTATTTTGTGTAAGGCTCGCTCAATAATTCGTCGATGCGGTTGTCTAATTCAGGCTCGAATAACGGCCCGATATGATTCCCGCGCAACGTCCCGTCTTTGGCGACATAATAGGTTTCTGGAACGCCTTTGATGTTGTAACTCTGCGAAATGCGCGTGCCGAGGTCGGGGCCATTGAAATAGGTGATATCAAATTCATCGATATAAGCCAGTGCTGGCTTCTCTGCATCCGCATAATCCACCCCGATAAAAATGACACCCTTGTCCTTGTATTTCCGCCAAGTACGTTCCAAATAGGCCGCTTCTTCGCGACAGGGCGGGCACCAGGAAGCCCAAAAATTAATGATCACGACATTTCCGCGCAGGTCGGAAAGCGTGTATGTGCGGCCGTCGAAACTGGTCAGGGTGAAATCGGGGGCCATTCCTTCTTCCAACGGGGTCTTTTCAGCCTGGACTAATCCCCAGGCCAGCAGGGCGATCAACCCGACAACTAAAAAAACCACCACCAGCCGGCCGGTGGTTGACCATATGCGATTGGGTGCTGGTTCAACAGGCGTAGTTTGATCCACCGGCTCCGGATTGATTTCTGTCATATCACTCCTCACTTTTGGTTTATAGGTCTATGGGTAAAATTCAAGGACTTGCTTTAACGATTGGTCGGCGATATTAGGATTGGCGGATAGCCAGACTAGATTCTTTCCGGACTGGAAGAAATAATGACTTTGTCCCATTCCATCCAGACTGTAAATCGTCCGGTCTCCATCTTGAACGGGGTCTTTAAATGTGAAAGGTGACCGCCCTTCGGAAATTTTTAGTTCCATGTCAACCAGTAGAGTGTTGGCTCTCTCGGTTGTATCGGCTGTGGCCACCCACAGGGTTACGGCATTCCATTCGCCATAGATTCCTTTGGCTCCGGATGTGACCGCCAAATGTTTACCATGCAACTGCGCAAATTCATCGACGGCTTCGCTGCCGGTAATTTGCTTCGATAACTGGTAACCGGCGATTTGTTCAGGTAAAAGCCGATCAACCGATTTGGGACTGGGAAAACCAAAAATAAAAAAAACAAATAATGTTATTAAAATCGCGGCGCCAAGCACCATCAATATTAATGAGACCCATTTGCTGGATAAGATCGACATCTTTTTTTCATTCATGGCGGGGATAGACAACAGGCATACGGTTGTCAATGTCAAGTATATCGACCCGGTTCGGATAGCACGAGCGCCAAAACCATTGGTTAAGATTGAGCAATTATGCTTAATGGTTAATTCAAAAGCATTGGTCGAAACAAAAAGCAGAGGAGCTTGCTCCTCTGCTTCATCAAATGCCAATGGTACGCAGCTCTACACACCGCAGCTGCCGCCGTTGCTGGGAGCTTGCGGGAGCAAACCGTTTCCTTCCAGGAATTGATGCAGTTGTTTAAAGCCAGATCCGGAAGAATATTGCCGCCCAAGAAGCAGGCCCGCGTCCACATCCTGATATGCCAATCCCTCGGTATTTTGAAAATAGACTGCCTGTTCGAGGGTCTGCTGCGGATACCAAAAGGCGTTTACATATTTGGCTGCTTCCAGCATTTCTTCCAGGCTGGCATCCTGCGATGCCATCAACTCAAGCAACCCCAGCATGGCCATGCCGTGATTGCAATCTGGGAAGTTAGTCGGGTTGTCGCAGCATGGGCGGTAAACCATAGCCGCCGCTTCCTCGAGCCGTTTTTGCTGATCGGCGGTCAAGGCAAACAGTTTCGACTGTGAAAAAATCTCGCGAATGGGGCGAGTTGCCAGCGTCCAACCACCCGTAGAGGCGAATCCCTCTATGCCATTTTGGCCGCTTTTTTGAATAGGCCCAGAATCCAGAATCGGATTTTGGCTGGCAAGCCCGGTAGCCCACAAGAAATTGAGCAGGAAATAGGCATTTGTGCTGTTCATCGCCATTTGACCGGTAAAAGTACCATCCAAAATGGCGAGTTGTTCGTCGGTCAACGGCTGCCCGGCTTTTTGATAAACCTGGATGAACAAGTCGCGATTAATAACCCCGGCTTCGACCAATTGAGTTCCAAGGTTGCCGAAATCGATTGGGAGAGTGTATCCGGCTTTGGGATTGATTTGCTCGAGCAGAGCAGCGTATGCGTCCGATCCAGACAGGCCGGCTTTTCCGCCGGTCCTCTGAGCACCCCAAAGGCCGTATCCACTGGCTAACCCGAATACATACGTCAGGATGCTGATAAGCAACCACCACGGTTTGGCAGACCGGCGAATAGCCTGCCGGCTGCGGCGCAGCACCTGTGTTGGTTGTGGGATGGTTTCTTCGGATTGGGGTAATGGCGTGTTTTCAGGAATGGTCATCAATTATCACTGTTATCTTGAAATAAATAAACGAGCGCATAGTTCAGATGTTACCCATATGCGCTCGTTGGCGGGTTATTCAACCCAATTGGAGAGAATTGTTACGATTTTGTCAGGCTCAGTTGAGTCGTTGGTGATGAGATGGAGACTGAAGTTGTGCATGCCGCCCATCTGGTCGTGCATAACGAATTCCATGGAAATGGTCGTGCTTTCGCCGGGTTTGAGAGCCATCGAACCGATGGCAGGATTCGGCGGTCAACACCCTTCCAGGACTTCAATGTAGGGCGCTTCCTTGAAACGCAAGGGTTGGTCGCCTACATTGGTCACCTTGACAACCGTGCGGACCGACGCCCCGCCCAGCTTGAGATCACCGTAATCATAGACATCTTGTTCCACTTTGAGCTTCGGTGCTCCGGTCACTTCGATAGTGGCTTTATCTGGCCCGCCGCTGCTCAAAAGCGCCCAGATAGCTACCAGGACCAAACCGATGCCGGTGACAATCAGCCAGATTGGGAAACTTTTTTTGACCTTCTTTGGCTTAAATTTAGTTTTAGTTCGCGCCAAGGACTCTCTCCTTCACCTTTTTAGGCTGTTGTTTGAGTTTACCGCTACCATTACTGGCAATGAAGGGCAGAATTACCATCTTTGAATAGGCAATTATGCCTGTTTCCCGCACCACCCAATGACCACTCAAAGCCCCAGTAATGGAGTGAGGATCTCCAGCATCTGGTCTTCAGTCATTGCGCCAAGCTGAACGGATCGGATAATCCCTTCGCGATCGATCCAGTAGCTGGTTGGCAACCCATATACTCTATACATTTCTTCTCCAACTTCCCCGGTTTCATCGAAAAGGATCGGGAAAGTCAGCTTGAGTTCGTCAATGAAAGCCAGCGCTTCGTCGAGCGAGTCGGTATATGTGGTGTTAACACCCAACACAACCAATCCTTGATCGGCAAACTTATCAGAAATTGCCTGTAAGACGGGCATTTCCTCGCGGCAAGGTTGGCACCAACTCGCCCAGAAATTGACGACCACAACGGAACCGGCCAGGTCGGATAAACGGACGGCGTTTCCAAAGCGGTCGGGCAGTTCGAAATCAGGCGCGGGTGAATCAACTTTTGGGGTTTGCAAATTCAAAAAGAGGGTATTTTCAGTCGGTTGGGCCGGAACCGTGAAGAAATATCCTTGATCAGGAGTAGGGGTCATAACAGGCTTAAGATCATTTTGCGAGTTCAACAATCCCGCCGCCAGTAAACCGAGTGTTATTCCCGCAATAATAATGGTTATCAGTACGTTTGGATTGGATCGGTGGTTTGAGGATTGCATAAGGTTTCCTATTATAGGGTAGGTCACTTCCCTGTTTAGCATACAACGATTAGGTTTTACATGGAAGGAGTTTAATTACCCCATTCGTGATGGGCAATTTTGCTGGCATAAAATAAGGCAGAATCGCTCGCAGGATTTGCGTCGTGAACCAGCTACAATACTGCATACCCAAGGATCAATGATTAGGATGGACTTATTTTTTAAATTAAGATCGCGGTTGCGAAACCGGATCGTGCTTCCAGGACTGACTCTGCTGCTCTTAGGTGCGGTTGGGGTACCTACGTTGTTAAGCGGCAGGCTGGCGAACTCGGTTTATGGCCGCCCAACGCAGACTCCCCTGTTAGTTGAAACGCAAGAAGTTATCGCGCTGCCGCCATTGGTTGCCAATCAAAATTATGATAATGGAATCACCCGCCTGGCAGCTTTGCGTACGGATCGCCCTGAGCGGCCGCGCTTTGAAATTTATCGGTATACCGTAAAAAAAGGCGATACTCCCTGGTCGATTGCCGATCAGTTCGACCTGACGATCGAAAGCATATTGTGGGGTAACGAAGGCATGAGTGCGAATGCCGGCGGGCTTCAACCTGACCGTGTGATCAACATACTGCCGGTGGATGGCGTACTGCATACCGCTGCTGAAGGGGATACCCTCAAGCGCTTGCAGCTGCTGCATGGTGTGCCGTACGAGGTCATCCAGGAGTATTTTGGGAATGATCTGGCCGGTATTGCGCCGGAGGGCGCGCTGCCAGTTGGACAAAAAATCATCGTCCCCGGGGGACGCAATGCGGTAGTCTGGCAGGAACCAGGACCGGTTGTCGTGCCCGGGAAAGGGCGTTATTCTCCCGGTTTTTACAGCGGGCCGCTGGTCTATATCGGAACGGGTTATTTCGCCTGGCCGGTCAGCCCGATTATCATTACACAGGGTTACTGGAGTGGCCATCCAGCCATCGATATCGACACCTACCCGCGCCAGCCAATTTTTGCCTCAGACAGTGGGACAGTCATTTTCTCCGGCTGGTCGGACACAGGCTATGGTTTTCTGGTCATTGTCGACCACGGCAACGGCTACTGGACTTATTATGCGCATAACACCGCTAATCTGGTCAGTGTTGGGCAGGGTGTACTACAAGGCCAACAAATCGCGGAATCGGGAAGCACGGGCAACTCAACCGGTGACCATATCGACTTCCGTATACGCGTGGCAGGCGGCAGTTTCCTCAACCCGTTCGATTTCCTACCTTAAATCATAATTCGAGGGGTGGCCAGGGATTGCGGTTATAAAAAAATCGGGCGAGGCAAATCTTTTGGATTTGCCTCGCCCTTCCTACCTGTAAGGGGGAATTGTCCTTGTCGGGCGGTCTGGGGATAAACCCATTCAGCCAGGTTGATCGCTTATGAATCCTGGAGCATTACCGCTGCATCATAGTTATGGACGCCATCCCCGCCGGCGGCCCGAACGGAGCCAATCAATGCTTCCGCAGGAACCAGGCTGGAATTATAGCGAACTTCTGCCAGTCCATCGGTATGCGAAACAATCACCGAGGTCACTCCATAAGTGGTCAACAGGGCATTGCGAACTCGATTTGCGCAATTACCGCAATTCATCCCTGAAATCGAGAGATACACTGTATCCTGCCGCACCTGTTCTTCGGATTTTGGCTGTTTTTCCAAAGGTGCGATATCACGACATGGGTCTTCCATCAATCCATACTCCTTTTCAAATGGCAGCATCTGAATAGCCGCCTTCACGAGAGAATTCTTTCGATTATTGAAATCATACCGCGTGGATCTGATAAACAAAAGGGCAATACAAGCAAAACTTAACAGGCATTTTTGCTCAGTCGATATCACGCTGCATAGCGCATGACAGAGAAGGGGAGGATTAGTAACATCATGGTAATGTGGAGGATTTCCGCAGCATCAGGAAAAATACATGAATTCACGATTTCGAAACTTTATCCCGTTGGGTGTGGGAATTTTAGGGGCGATCTTTCTTGCGGCCATTTACTTTGGCATTGTTTCCTGGGCTGAATCGCCTGAACATGCCGTGGACTTATTCTGGGAGGATCGCTGGCTGGTTATTCCCATTTTATTAGGTTTTGGCATTCAGGCGGCTCTGTACAGTGTGCTCAAGCTGCGGCTATATCTGCCAGCCTCATCCAATACACCCGAACCAGGTGCTGCTAACCCAGCGCCAGCAGCCAGCATGGGGGCAGGTGGCGCTACCTCAACCGTCGCGATGGTGGCCTGTTGCGCGCACCACGCTGCCGATGTTTTACCCATCCTGGGCCTAACCGCCGCAGCCACCTTCCTTGCAGAATATCGCACCGCTTTTATGGCAGCGGGTCTTGCATCCAATTTAATCGGAATAGTTGTGATCTGGGTTACTATACTCCGTGCGCGGAGAATGGCTTTACATATGCAATCACCAATGATCCTTACAGAGGAAATATGAAAAACTTGATTAAACCTGTGGTTTTATTTATACTCATCGTTTCACTAACGCTCACAGCTTGCACAGCATCACCAGTTGCAGCTCCTACGGAAGTTCCGACCCGGGCGCCAACAACTCCAAGCCTGCCCACATCAGCTCCGGAACCCACACCGGTAAACCAAACTGCACCTGAAGAAAGTGGCCTGGAGCGTGAAGATGCTCAGGGGAATGTCGTTGTCATCGTAACCCCCTTGAATTTGGACCTACCATCTGACACTCTGGATTTCGATATTGCCTTGGATACCCATTCAGTGGATTTGAAAATGGATCTGACAGCCCTGGCTGAGCTGACGACAGACACCGGATTATCGGTCAAAGCGGTGAAATGGGATGCGCCAATGGGCGGCCACCATGTAGCTGGCACCTTGTCCTTCCCAGCCATCATCGATGGGGCGCCGCTGCTCGAAGGCGTTACCACATTAACCTTGACCCTGCTGAACGTAGATGTGCCCGAACGCACTTTCACCTGGCAAATCATTGCGGAATAAGGCGAAAATGATAAAACGATTGCTGCCATCATTGCTCCTGCTCTTTACAATTCTTATTGCCAGCTTTACGCCCGTCCATGCCCAGGAAACCGAACCGGTTGACACGGTGCACGTTTTCTTTTCTGCCGGCTGCGCGGACTGCTGGCCTTATACGCAGGATGTGCTTTTACCTGCCCTGACTGCCAACGGCATTACGGCTGCCAGTGAAATTCACGACTACACCATTCCGGCTGAACGCCAGCGAATGTCAGCAATGATTGACGCCATCGAACTGCCGCGATCGATCGCCGACTCGCTTTACGCTTTTATCCCTACCGGCAAAGGAACGCTGGTCGTTTTGGGCCATGTGCCTGGGAATTTGATCGATCAGGCGCTTCAATCGCCAGAGCTGCCGGAAAAGATGATCTTGTGGCAGCCAAAAATGCACGGCGAACCGGATGAATACAAGTTGTGGGCCTGGAAGGGTGAGGTACAGACTTACCCGATCGACACTCCCATTGAAGAGGCTTTCAAGACATTAAAGGGCGCTGGCGGCGCACTGCCGGTCGGTCTGGCTAATTTGCCGGAGTTGCTTCCGGCTGTGCTGGTCACCGGTTTACTTGATTCGGTCAACCCATGCGCCTTTGCCGTGATCTTGCTGCTGATTGCTTTTCTCTTTACCCTGCGTCAATCTCGCGGGCGAATCCTCAAATTAGGCCTGGTTTATATTGCGATGATCTTCATCGTATATTTTGGCATCGGTCTGGGGATCTTCCGGGCAGTGCGCCTTTCCAGCGACCCGCACTTCGTAGCGCGTGCGGGGTCATGGCTGCTGATTGGCCTCGGTGTAATTAACTTACTCGAATACTTTTTCCCGAAATTCCCGATCAAGTTGCATATGCCTTCCTTTGCCGGCGAGCGCACGCAGCAGCTCATCAAGCAAGCCACACTGCCTGCCACCATTGCGGCTGGTTTTCTGGTGGGGTTGTGCACCTTTCCTTGCTCGGGCGGAATCTATGTTTCGATTATTACCCTGCTCAACGCCAAGACAACGTATTCCTGGGGCCTGGTGTACTTGTTTCTCTATAACCTGATTTTTGTGCTTCCGCTGATTGTCATACTGTTTGGACTGGGTAACCGGTTAGTCGCCAAACGCTGGGCCAGTTGGGAACGTGAACATACCCTTCAGATCCGCCTGTGGTATGGTTTGGTTATGGTCGTTATGGGGGCTGCGATGTTATTATGGGTTATTTAAGGAGACTTGGGAGTAGAATCATACAGTAGCCCAACCTAGAGGTTGATAAGCGTGGCGAATACTGATTTGAAACCTTCTCACCGACTGAAAATTCGCATCTGGCGTGGCGTCACACTGCAACTGTTCTTAGTTGCAGTGTTGCCATTAATTGTCCTGGTGCTCATTGTTACTTATGGCAGCCTCAAACTGCACCATGAAGGGATGCGGTCGCTGGTTGCCAGCCGCAACCTGCGTGCAGTTCAATACGCAGCGGCTGGCATTGAGAAAGAAATTGATCATCGCACCGAAATATTGGGTTTACTTTCAAAGCGACTGAAACCGGTTGGCCAGCTAGACAACACCTTTATCAACATTCAAGATGAATTGGCTGCATTTGAAGGCGGCGTAGTCGTTATTGCGCCAGGTGGGACCATCGCGGCCTCAACAGGGAGCAGTGCGATATTGGAATGGCTGGCAGCAGACCAGGCAGCAGCTCTCCAACAGCAGTATTTGAAATTTATGGTGGGCACTGCAGTATTTTTGCCGGTTATATCGCTTGACGTTCAATTTTTCGTACCGGTTTTGGTAAATACGACCTCTGGCGCTACATTGGTGGGGCTGTTTTCACCGCAAAACATGTTAGAGGATGGGCTTAGTACCATTACCGATTCAGACGCCGTGACGGTTCTGGTTGTGGATTACCGGTATGATCTTCTCTTTCGCAAGGGTTCTCTTGATCTTGGAGAAAATTTAAAAGCCCATCCTGGCCTTCAGGAAGCTCTGATGGGAGTTGGCGGGATTAATTATTTCCCAACCGATGCGGGCGAACACGTCATTACCACCAGCCCGATTCTGCCGGTTGGCTGGGCTTTGATGATCGAGGAGTCCTGGGAAGACATCGCCAGCCCACTACTGCGGGCAACCCAAAATGCTCCGTTGATTGCCTTCCCAATCATGGCCCTGAGCTTGTTAGCCATCTGGTTTGGGCTGCGCCGCATTGTCCAACCGATGCAGGCATTGGAAGAGAAAGCCGGTGACCTGGCAAGCGGGAATTTTGAAACCATTCGGCAGCCGGTGGGCGGAATTTTAGAAATCCGCCATCTGCAAGAGACCTTGATTTACATGGCTGCAGAGCTCAAAGAGGCGCAAAACAGCCTGCACAGTTACATCGGCGCGATCACCGACAGCGTGGAGAGTGAGCGGCGTAACCTGGCGCGGGAATTGCATGACGAAACGCTGCAATCCCTGATTGCACTGGGACAATACACCCAGTATGCGCTTCACTGGAATACCGACCCGAAAGTAGAAAAGACGCTCGATCAGGTCGTGAACATGGCGGATCAAAGTATGAAGAACTTACGCCGCCTGGTGCAGGGATTGCGCCCCATTTACATTGAAGATTTGGGCCTGGCGACTGCCCTGGCAATGCAGTCCACCCAAAATATGCACCCGGATGGCGTGACGATCCATTTTATCCAGGAAGGCGTCGAACGGCGGCTAAAACCAGATATCGAAATGGCAATGTATCGGATGGCCCAGGAAGCGTTGAGTAATGTGACTCGCCATTCCAAGGCCAAAAATGCCTGGATTTCGCTGCATTTCCGCCCCGATAGCGTCATTCTCGAAATTCGCGATGATGGGCTGGGGTTTGACCTGCCAGTTGACCCGATTCATTATGCGCGCATGGGGCATTACGGGTTATTAGGCCTTTATGAACGCAGTGAACTTATTGGCGCCAGGTTGACCATCCGGTCAACGCCTGATGAAGGCACGCATATCATCATCCGGCTGACCGGTGACGCAGCCAAATTTGAGAATGAGGCAGCCAGCGACGTAGGCTAATTTGCGGGCTGGACATGCGTAAGAATGCGCTTGGTGTTCCATCAATGGGGTGATACCATGAAGGCAGAGAGACGATGATGACCGAGAAGCAATCGAATTATATTCCTGCGCTAAATCAGAATTGGCTCACCCCATTGTTTGATCCGCTATTGCGGTACATCATGCATGAGGAGATTTTCAAGCAGCGGTTAGTCGACCAGGCTAACCCGCTACCCAATGAACGCATTTTGGATTTGGGTTGCGGCACTGGCACCTTGACGATTATGATTCAGCGCCGCCAACCTGCCGCAGAAATTATAGGGTTGGATGGCGACGACCAGGTGCTTGAGATCGCACGCCAGAAAGCCATGCAGGCGGGCTTAACCGCCATCCGATGGGATAAAGGTTTGGCAAATGACCTTCCTTATCAGGTGGATTCCTTCGATAAAGTGGTTTCCAGTCTGATGCTTCACCACCTGACCTTGCCAGATAAGCGCCGGGCATTCCAGGAAGTTTTCAGGGTACTCAAGCCCGGCGGCAGTTTTCACATCGCAGACTTCGGGCCGCCGCACGACGGTCTGATGCGATTTGTATCGAGTTACATGTCACGCTTCGAGCGCACGGCCGATAATTTTCGCGGTCAAATTCCGCTGCTGCTAACCGAAGAGGGATTTTCTCAGGTAGAGGAGACGGGGCACTTGCGCAGCGCTTTTGGCCCGCTTTCGCTATACCGCGCAGTTCGACCAATTTGAATTGCTGCAATTCAAAGATTTATACTGAATGTTTAAGGATTAATCATATGAGCGATCTTCATAAAATTCGATTGGTATTAGCCGATGACCATGTGGTCGTCCGGGCAGGCATTCGCCAGTTCCTGGATATGGAAGAAGATTTCGAAGTAGTAGCTGAAGCGGATGACGGCGAGCAGGCTAAAATCCTGATCGGTCAATTCAAACCTGATGTGGCCGTGCTGGATATTCAGATGCCCAAAGCCTCGGGAATCGAGGTGACCCGCCATATTCGCTCGAATCGCTGGCCGGTGGGGGTGTTGGTTTTAACAGCCTATGAGGATGACCCCTACGTCACAGCAGTTCTCAAGGCAGGCGCGAACGGCTATGTACTCAAGACGGCGCGACCGCTTGAAATTATTCAGGCCGTCCGCGATGTATACCAGGGAAAATCGGTGCTCGACCGCGCAATTGTCTCCAAAGTGATGGCTTATCTTTCAGCGCCAGCCGGCCCGGCAATCACCATCAACCTTTCCGATCGCGAAATGGAAGTGTTGACTCTGGCTGCCAAGGGGTTCACAAATCGGGCCATTGCCACCCAGTTGGCAATCAGCGACCGTACCGTGCAGGGGCACATTGCGCGCATCTTTGAAAAAATGCAGGCCAGCAGCCGCACTGAAGCAGTTATGAAGGCGGTATCCATGGGGCTGATCCCTCCGGATATCGCCCATGAAGAAGAAGTTTGAGCGCCTGCTAAAGGAAGAGCGGGTTTAAACGACCGAGCGAGGCAATTCGGGGAGTAGAAGAATTGCCTCGCTCCAGGATATTGCGTAATTATGCTAAAGCCGAATGCCGGCTCGCTGGAACTTTTCCTGGATCTTGAGTTTAATATCCGCGAAAAATTCGTCCAGATAAGGGTAGCCAAACCAGACCACACCGGCGCCGAATAAAATTCCGGTGACCAGGCGCATGATCGAATTGAAGGACCCCCATGCATCGCCGGCATAGAAGGTGGCCGGTAATGAGTTGTTGGTCAGCGCTGCCAGCCAGGCATTGCTATCACGGAAGCCTTGACCCAATCCGGCAAAATCGCTGAACATGTGGGTGAAACCATCCACGGCCATCGGGATGATCAGGATAAGCAACCCCTGCCAGCTCAGCCCGCGCAACCGCCGCCGCAACGGGTACCAGATCCAGGAGAAAATGAGGATACTGGTGTACATCGAGACCATCCGGTCGGACCAGGCAACCTTCCAACCCATTGACGGATTACCGATAAACTGCCGGAGGATTCCGAAACTGGTTGTATCCTGCCAGGCGGCTTGAATATCCGCCAACGAATAAGTGAATTGCGGCCCGAACAAAAAGTAAGAGCGCTGTGGAAGCTGGTGGCAGAGAAACGAATAGATCGTATAAATGGCGCGTGCTGGAAATTCCAACCCCATAGCCATAAAAACAGGCGCCATGAAGGGCAGACCCACGTACAAACCAATGAGCACGCTGAACGACAGGATCCAGTAGCGGGAAAAATAATAACCCCACCGGCTGACTCGTCTGGCCCACAGACGGGAATTGGAAGGGGGCGCGCCCACGACTCGCTCAGCCATTCCTTAACTCCGTTTTAAAAGTGATTTAAAGCGCCAGGTAAATTTTTCGCTATGGGCGGTTTCGGTTTTTTCGGCGACCTGGTTAGCGTTATGCTGTGAGGGAAGAGCCGGCTGCTCGGCTGCACTGGCCTGATAACCCGCTTCCCGGACCGCTTCCTCCATATGGAGCGATGAAACCAATTCCGGAACATAGGTCACCTGGGCAGTTCCTTTATCCAGGTTGACATTGGCTTGTAACACCCCGGTCAGATCACCCAGGGCGCCGCCAACATGTGAACTGCAAGAAAGGCAGCTCATCCCTTTTACTGTTAAGGTAATTTCGGCTGTCGGGACTTTATAGCCAACCTGCGATATCGCATGTTGAAATTCAAGCAAATCCACCTGATGGGGGTCGTAAGTGATATTGGCAACTTCAGCTTTCAGATCGACCTTTACCCGTGAAACTCCGGGAAGCTGCCCGATGGCTTTTTCCACATGGGCAGCGCAACCGGTACAGTTCATGCCGTGAACAGGCAGTGACAAGTCTGTAAACGATTTTGAATTCATGATTATCTCCTACCAATGACGCTCAATATTTTGAGAAAGTCAGTGTAACCGATTTATTCCTGCGATGCAAAGTTGCCAGGGGAGCCTACCCATTCACGCGCTTTGGCGCAATGGCCATGCGCAGCAGCAACGGTATGACAATAACCAACCCGATCAGGCTCATAACCTGAGCTTGATTGAGGCCGAAAGCAAATTCGCGGTAGCTGCTCATGAAGGTAATAAAGAAACGGCCGAATGAATACAGGCTGAGGTAGATCAGGAATAACGCGCCGTCGGGAAGTTTCAGTTTTCGCAGGCGCCACAAAACAGCAAAGATGGCAGTGTTGAGCAGAATTTCGTAAATAGGCGTGGGGGTGTAAAAAACGCCTAATTGCGGCACCATGGCTTCTTTACTGGTATAGGCCAGACCGAAAGGCCCGCTGGTCGGTTTTCCGACAGAATCACCGGTGATGATGCAGGCGAAACGGCCAATCGCTTGCCCTAACACAACCCCGGGCGCAAATGCGTCCAACAGCCGCGCTAAATTCCACCGTTGCCGCCGCCCATAAATGACAAGCGGGACGAGCCCGCCAACTATACCTCCCCAGATGGCTAAGCCGCCTTCCCAAATGGCAAAAATCCGCCCGGGATCTTTGGAGAACACATCTGGCCAGTGATCGATCACATGAAACAGCCGCGCACCAATCAAGCCGCCCATGACCACCCAAATGGCCAAATCGTAAATGGCTTCCTTGGAAAAGCCCTTGCGAACTGACTCGCGAGTGACCAGCCAAAAAGCAATGCCAATTGCCAGCATCACAATGACGCTATACCACCGCAGATGAAAATGTCCAATTGAAAAAATGATGGGATCGATTGAAACAGTTATCATGCCGTTCCTTCAATAAAAGTTCCCCGCAGGCCGAACGGAGGGGTAGCTCGCCTGCGGGGATAAGGAGAGAATCAGCTAAGCAGATTTATTAGTGATGATGAGTATGAGCGGAGTGGGAACTACCTGCGTACTTTTCAGGGTTGTTGTCAAAGGCTTTCTTGCAACCAGCGGAGCAGAAGTAGTAGGTCTTGCCCTGGTAATCTGATTTACCAGCCGCTGATTTGGGGTCCACGCTCATACCGCAAACAGGATCTTTTTCCATATCTGATTTCTTTATACCTCCATTGTTGGTGAACTTCCCACCAGCATAAGTTCCTGGCGGGCTGATGGTTCTAGTATAAGAAGTTTTTCAGGCCAGGGGTAGCGTACAAAAGCTTAAGCATGGATAGGTAATTTTGCTCATTTGTCGAACAGACTGCCACACCCCAAAATAGATAAGCATAAATGCTTGAATTCTTTCAGGCAGACTTACGCGTGACATAGCGACAAATCCCATTTACCATGTTGATGGATTTTCAATCTCCCTGGAGGAACCCCATGTCAAAGACAACCAAAATCGTATTAATTGCGTGCGTTTTGGTAGCTGCAGCCTTAGGTGCAGCCCTATTCGTGTTCAAACTGCCGATCAATACGGTTTTAATTGGTTTGATGGTACTGGTTTGCCCGCTGTCGCATGTATTTATGATGAAGTTCATGGGGCATGACCACGGTGGTGGCGGCAGCGACCATAGCCATTGTGAGCAAACAAAAGAGCTTAGTGGGAATGCAAACAAGAGCTAAATATTCCCGGCGTGAATTTCTTAAAGTTTCTCTGCTCGGTCTGACCAGCCTGGCTTTTCGATCCGTCACCCTTCCGGAATTTCCACAGTCAGAGCGGCTTGGGCGAGTTAATGTAGGCATGACTGAGATCAAAGCGCGGCCGGATACGGAAAGTGAAACGGTCGAAGCTATCTACGGAGACTCTGTAGTTCCCTGGCTGCGCGAGGTGATTGGCAAACGGCCCTGGCGGATCAATCAACGCTGGGTGGAAACGCCGAAAGGCTATATCTGGGCGCCGTACCTCCAACCGGTGAAGAATAACCTGAACGTTACATTGGATAGCCTTCCGGAAAGTTCGCTTGGTCCCGGGCTGTGGGCAGAGGTGACAGTACCTTACCTGGATGTGGTTTTAGGCAATCCGCCAGCCCGTTCACCCTGGTTGCAAAATACCGAAAACCCAAGGGTGTATTACAGCCAGGTATTTTGGATCGACCAGATAAAAACGGACGATCAGGGGCAAATTTGGTACCGGATCAATGAGCGATATGGATTTGGGGATTTGTTGTGGGCTCGGGCGGAAGGTTTCAGACCGTTAACCGAACAGGACGTGGCTCCTATCTCACCGGGAGTGGCGGATAAACGTGTGGTTGTGGATGTTTCTCGCCAGACGCTGGCCTGTTTCGAAGGCAAGAACGAAGTGTATTTCACTCAAGTCTCTACCGGGATGATGAATGACTTCTATGGAAATCCCACCGACATCTGGGAGACACCCGTTGGAATCCGGCCTATCTGGCGAAAACTGGTCTCGGTGCACATGACGGGTGGTTCGACTGGCGGTGGATATGATATCGCTGGCGTCAGTTGGACGACGCTATTCGAGGGCAACGGTGTCGCCATCCATTCGACCTTCTGGCATAACAATTTTGGCGAGGCGATGAGTCAGGGTTGCGTCAACTGCCGCCCAGAAGATGCTCAATGGGTGTTTCGCTGGACTCTTCCGGTGGTGGCTTACGACCCGGGTGATGTTACTGTAGGGATGCCCGGAGGTACCCTGGTGGAAGTGATTAGGTAGGCAAAAAAGCCTGTCATGAGTTAAGCATCACGGCGCTTTTTAATGCCTTTTGGAGCAGCTAAAATATTAGCAGGACAAATTACGATGAATCACCAGGGAAAGAAACCTTTAAAAGTAATCGATATTCAATGCGCTCGTTTTGTAGAACCTCTCAAGCAGGCTTTTTCAGATGCGGGTTTATGGGTGTTCCAATCTTTTGATTTGCGCAGCACCAGGGCGCTGCATGATGGCTGTACCTGCGCTTACCACGGCACCAGCCAATGCACCTGCGAACTGGTCGTGCTTCTGGTATACCGGGCACTTGGCGATCCGATAACCCTGGTTTTGGATGGTCGCGATGAACAGACTTATATATTTATCAACGATGAGCGGGGGGCCTCAGTACGGCCAGCAACCATGGAAATGATTGAAAGAATCATCAACCAGGCAGCTTATCCATTGATAAAGCAAGATGAAGGCATTGAAAATAATAAACTTTTAAATATTTAAATCGATAAAGGCTATATAGGACTCTCATAAACCGGGATATCAACCAGAGGAACAAATGCACTTCCATCGGTGCAACAACTGCACGTGCGAAGCGCAACAGGGAACCGGCGCCGAAATTCGTGCTTCTGTGTCTCGGGTATTACATTTATATCCGTCAATTACTTCCAGCCAAAAAAATCACAAAAAACCGGAGAATAATAATTCCTGCGCTTTCGTCGAACTATAGTAAATACCCATTTTATTTGTTCGCCATAGACTGCGAACCATAATTTATCAGATAGGACCGATATTTGAATAAATAATAATGAATATCGTCACCACTTGTTGTGGCGATAATTTCTGCCATTCGCGGCTACTGAAATAATCCGGCCAAAATGGTGGATTTTGGTTTGAATATGAGTTTAGCCCAATAATTTGTTTAGGATGAATACCGTAGTTGCTAAATAATGCTTACTTTAACAGACTTACAGGAGTTTCAGATCATTGGGTTTGATACGATCATCGAGTTCAAATGTTTCTACCTCACATTCTATCCATTTGGCAAGGGCGCGTAGTATTTAATCCATAGTTCATTCAGAACTTGTTCAAGCCTAGCACCCAATACATCCCCTCTTTTAGTCGTAACATCATCAGAATTGTCAAACACAACGTAAGGCACCCTGGCGCCCTGTATACTCAAGAATTTCGGATCGGCCTCGCTGACTTCACTCCAATCAACTTCCTTGTAAAGCCGCTCTAATTGGGCATCCGGTAAAGAATGTTCCAAAATACTGTCAGGCTTTTCAGGGTTAAACCGGTTGCGGTTTTTGCGAAGTGATTCTTCCCACGAAACATCAATGTACACCACTGCCATTTTATTAAGCATTTGTGGCAGTAAATGGGAGAAAGCTGATCGATACCCGCCATGTTCCGTCCCACGTGAAAATTCAATCACCGTTGTAAATGATTCGGAGTAATTCGGGATATCGCGTGATTTTTTCTGGTATTCCAACCCGATACGCCTAATCAGAATATTCCAAAGGTGCTGACCGAGGAAGTGTCCCTCCTGATTTGTGTGGAGTCGTGGGAAACCCATTTTTTCAAGAAGCGCATCTTCTTCAAACCAGGTCCAAAGCATTGGAAAATCATCGATCTCATCAAATTTGCCCACATGAAAACGTTTTATCCGTTCATCCAACGGAGTATTTTTGAGATAATCAATAACCTCGCTTTTTCCAGCGGCAGGTCTGGCAATCAATAAGATAATGTCGAATATGGGTTCTTCTTTCACCGTTACTCCCTTTGCAACTCTTATAATCATATGGCAATCAGACAATGCCGAATGGCCCAATTAATATCGCGTTTGATATTCATGCCGGAATTTCGAGCCTGAGACCATCATAGGCAACTTCATAACCATGTTGTTTTGCAAAAGCCGCCAGCGCTGGATGGGGAGGATTACCTGCATGTGCAATATGAGTCGCAAAAACACGGGCATTTTGGGTTAATAAACCTTCATCCCTCATCCGTGTTATGTGTTCAATAAATTGATCAGCATTTAAATGGTCCGCACCTGGGGGGTTAAAACCATAAGTATGATCCAGGATTACAACATCGAACCGCATATTATGTTTGTGAAACCCCTGCCAAACTTGATCAGGCAGAATTCCGGTATCCGTCCCATAAAAGATGCAACCGTTTTTCGACTTTATTGCGTACAACAAAGCTCCCATTGTCGGTGCGTGATTGGCAGGGAACGCGGTTACGCGATAATGACCCAATTTAAAGGATTGAAAAGGTTCAACCGAATACAATTTCAGATTTAAATGTTTCTGAGTATCAAGTGATAGAAGGCTGCTTCCTGAAAGTTCACTTTCAAAGGTCAGCGCAGCTCTTTGCAAAGTCTCATGTGATGCATAAAAATTCAAACAAGGGGCACCAATAACCCCAAGATCCGGACTTCGAGAGAGAAGGTGGGATAAATCCAAATGATCTGCGTGTGGATGCGTTTGGATACAATACTTGATATTACACAAAGAGCTGTTGTGGATTTGTGAAGCAGCCATGATATCAGGCCCAAGATCTATCAGTAAATCATCATTAATTAATAAAGAAGATCGTTTTCGTAAACTTGCACCCCCAAGCAATCGTGCCTGTTCGCAATTATTACATTTGCAAAAGGCTTCTGGAAAAGCATTGACGCCGGAAGTACCAAGAAAGGTGATGATCATACGTTTTGCCTTGGCATAAAGCAATAGGTTTGTCCGCCATAACACCTTAATAGCAGCTATTGACTTTTACTAATTTTTATTATACTATGAAGTTGTTGGACGTCCAATCTTTACCACAATCATAATCCCCATTTTGTCCGGAAGAAAAACTCAATGAGTATGGATATTAATACCAGTAAGCGTTTGATCCAGGTAAAGGCTTATTTGCTCAACTACATTGAGCAAAACCAACTCAAGCCTAAAGATCAACTTCCGTCCGAGACTGATTTTGCTAAAAAACTGGGGGTCAGCCGAAATACGCTTCGAGAAGCCTATATAGAACTGGAAAATGATGGGGTTATCATTCGCCGGCATGGTATCGGCACTTTTGTGTCTCAATCGCCCGTAATCCGCGATTCCTTGAATGATTTTTCACCTTTTACCCAAATAATTAAAGAGAGTGGTTTTACCCCCAACTTTCAAACCCTATACATGGGCTATGAATGTGCACCCAGCGATGCAGAAGAGGTGTTTTCGGTGCCCCCGTCAACAAAAGTATTCTGCATCAAACGTATCGTTAGAGCTGATCAACAACCCGTGATTTATATAGAAGATTACATAACTCCCGCAATTGAAGCAGAAACCATAAATTGGGTGGAGTTTGATGGAAACATGGTTCAATTTTTATCCACATCTTTAAATACTTCATTACACCATATTCAATCTCACATTCGCGCGGCATCGCTTGCTCACGATATTTCACAATACCTTGAATTGGAAAGTGGAACGCCAATTCTCAGCGTTCGATCAATAATTTTTAAGGAGGACAACACACCTATCGCCTACAGCAAACTCTGTTTCAATTCGAATATTGTTGAGTTGAATATCGTGCGGATGATCCGCCCAATATAAGCGCTTTTATTTAGAGAAAGGATAAACAGCAATGCGTACCATAAAAAGATCACTGATTATAATTATGTTGTTTAGCCTGCTTGCAGCATGTGGTCCCACCGCCACGACTGTGCCCACACAGGAACAGGCTGCACCCACACAGGAACAAGCCACTCCAACCGTTGAGGTCGTTCCCACAGCAGAGCCAACAATGGCGCCGGTCACTATCCAGGTGTTTTACCCGGTTGCCGTGGATGCTCCAATTGCCGCCATATTAAATGGTTATATTGAGGACTTCCAAGCTGAATTCCCATATATAACTGTTGAGCCTGTATACTCTGGTGGATATGCCGATGTACAGACAGCCATCACGACCACCATCGAAGGCGGTGGTACTCCACCTGCATTGGCAGTTCTGCTTGCCACCGGTCTATATGACTTGATTAATGCAGACTATATCGCACCGATGGATGAATATGTTGCCAACATGGAAGGCGGACAAGCTTATTTGGATGACTTCCTGCCCGCTTTTATGGCAAATTCGTATTATGACGGAAAGCTTTGGAGCATTCCCTTCCAGCGTAGCGCAGTCGTGCTTTATTACAATGCAGATAAATTTGAAGCAGCAGGGCTTCAACCCCCCTCCAGTTGGCAATCATGGGCCGAAGCTGCGCAAGCCCTAACGGTAAAGGAAGGCAATAACACTAATTGGGGGCTTCATTTCTCTTCAGATTGGCCGTACTGGTTATTCCAACCGCTCGCGATCGGTAATGGTCAGAATATATTCATTGATGATTGCACAGTTGCCTTCAACGATCCAAAAGTTGTTGAAGCTGTTCAATACTATATTGACCTGTCAAAAGTGTACGGTGCTATGCCCGAGGGTGTTCAAGCATCCTGGGCAACTGATGCCGCAGATTTTAGCAGTGGTGCAACAGCTATGATCGCCCACACGACTGGCAGTCTGACCAGTATCCTGGCGCAGTCCAATTTCACTGTTGGTGTGATGGCATACCCTGGAAAAGAAGAAGGAACATACGCAAGTGTTCCAGGGGGTGGCAATTTCTACATCCTTCAAGGCGCTCCACAAGAACAAAAGGATGCAGCGTGGAAGTTCATCGAATTCTTGACTTCACCAGATCTGGCTGCAGATTACAGCATTCAGACCGGTTATATTGCCAGTCGAATGAGCGCTTATGATACTGAGGCTATGACTGCATACGTTGCAAAAGTTCCACAAGCCCTCCAGGCGCGTGACGCCATGCAATACGCTGAAGGCGAATTGGCAATTCAGAATCTTGGTCAAGTACGAACCATCTTCCATAATTACATCCAAAAAGCATTCAATGGTGAAATGACCGCTCTGGAAGCCATGGATGCCGCACAAACCGAAGCCGCCGCCGCCCTGGTGCCATTCTGCCAATAAGGCATCTGAGGTTCTAGAAATTAAATAAATGGGGCGCTCCCCGAGAGCGCCCCATCTTTTAAGAAGGAACCAGAAATGAGCGTTTTCACCCCTCAAGGTAAAAAAAGGCGAAATAATATCTTGCCTTACTTACTGGCCCTTCCGACTTTGCTTTTTGTGGCCGTATTCACTGCGTGGCCAGTGCTTTTATCGATCTACAAAAGTTTTTTCCTTCAACGGATGAATATTGCCAAATTTCGGGTACCTACATTTATTGGAATAGATAATTACACAAATATCTTCACCGACCCCAATTTTTTAAAGGTTATTTCCAATACTTTATATTATGTTCTGGGGACCGTTCCAATAAGTATCTTGCTGGGGTTCTTATTTGCTTTGCTCGTCAATCGAAAACTGGCAGGGAGGGGTATTTTCCGTCTGGCGTTTTTTCACCCAATGATCATGCCCATGGTCAGCGCTGCCACCCTTTGGTTGTTCTTTTTTACACCGGGGTACGGTCTCTTAAATTCAGCGTTGCGCATGTTCGGCTACCAGGGCGCTGAGAATTGGACGGGAAATCCAAATCTTGCATTACTGTCTGTCATTATTGTCGCCGTATGGAAAAATTCCGGTTATTACATGATTTTCTACCTTGCCGGATTGCAAAACTTGCCAGGCGATGTGTTTGAAGCGGCACAACTTGATGGTGGAAATTGGTGGCAAATTTTATGGCGGATCACATTTCCATTACTTAAAAGAACAACTGTGTTTATCAGCACTGTGGCATTCATAGATGCTTTTAGGACCGTCGATCATATCTTTGTCTTAACAACTGGAGGACCTAGTCAGGCGAGCACCGTATTGCTCTTCCAATTATGGCAGGAAAGGTTTGAAAACCAAAATGTCGGTCTTGCATCTGCGATAACCGTCATCTTCATCGTAATTCTATTAATCTTTACAATTTCCAACTTCCTGATTTCCGAAAAAGAGGAGAAGTGAAATGAACGGTCAGTTCAGAGACCAAAATATTTTCCTTCGTATCGGGAGTTGGTTGGTCACAGGCGGGACGGCGTTTCTGGCAATCCTATGGACCATTCCTATAGTTTGGGCTTTGGTCGCGTCGTTTCGGCCTACGACCGAACCCATGAAGCTGGGGGATGTCTGGTTTGGTTCCAGTTTAACTTTGGGGAATTATATCCGCGCCTGGTCATTGGCGCCGTTTGGTCAATATTATGTCAACACGATCATTATTGTATTAACGATCCTGGCTGTTCAATTAGTGACCATCATTTTAGGAGGGTTCGCGTTTGCGCATTACCAGTTCTCTGGCAAGAAATGGCTTTTCTTTTTCATTTTATTGCAAATGATGATTCCAACAACTGCCTTGCTCGCGCCTAATTTTTCTACCATTCGTCAATTAGGCCTGTTTGACACCCGCCTTGCAATCGCACTCCCCTATTTTGGCTCAGCATTTGGTGTTTTTTTAATGCGCCAGGCATTTCTGGATGTGCCCCGTGATCTGGTGGATGCCGGGACGATGGATGGCTGTTCATGGTGGCAATTGATCTTCCATATTTACTTGCCACCCTCTTTTCCATCTTTGATCGCTTTTGGATTATCCTCTGTTATTTGGCATTGGAATGAGTTCTTGTGGCCTCTGGTCATCACAAATAGTGACCTCAGCCGTCCTTTAACAGCAGGGCTGGTACGTTTTACCCAGTTGGGCGAAATTGGAGCTCAATGGTCGTTATTATCTGCTGCAACTTTAATCGTGATTGCTCCCCTGCTGATCATGTTCTTGATCTTCCAACGCCATTTCGTGCAAAGCTTCTTACACTCTGGAATTAAGTGATTGTTCATAGATATCTATCTGTAGCTCTTGAAGGATGAAAATACTATAAGGGCCGTAACTACTTGCTCCATTCATCAATTGCTGAGGCAAAAAACGAGACCTGGAAATTGAAATTACAAAAAGTTTCTGTTTTTGTAAATCAATCTCGTAAAGTATCCCCTAAAGGGTGGAGGTCAGTGGCTCCCAAAAGGAGATAATATTCGAATTAAAACCAGGGACGCAACGATCCCTTTAATACCAATATAATACGATCATGGTTTTAGTAGGGGAAAATATCGAGTCATCACATTTCCGCAGTTTTTTCTGACTTTATGACAGCCGATTCTCTTCTAACAATCCAGATCAGAAACACCATGGTCAGGATCGATACGAGCGCCCCAACGCCCAGCACAAGGAAATAATCCGGGTCGGGGTGGTTGGAAACGTGAACCAGGGAAAGATCACGGCGGGTGACACCCAAGGCATGATAGGCATTCGCGACCGACCAGCGTAAAGTATGCAAAACCAGATCTTTTGCCAGGACAAGTAAAAAGACCACCTGGGCTAACTGAAGAACGGTCGATTTGCGCACCCGATCCATCGTCTTTTGGTAATAAATTGCTGATAAGATCAGACCAATAACCAACGCCAGGCCGATCATGCGGGAGGTCACCCGCTCGCTGGAAACTAAAACCGGATTATAAAAAAGGGCTTTCAGGAAATTATCGCTGATGGATAAAAAGACCAGTGCGAGCACCGGCACGACTAAAACGGGGAATTTGCGCTCGCGATAATGCCAGAAAGCCATAGCCAGGCCGCCGAAACCGAAAAGAACAATTAACCCCACCCAGCCGATAGATATATCAAATTCCCAATATCCCAGTCGGCTATCAAATACTATCCCCGGCCATGCATTATCCGGAGTTGAATTATAGGTCAACGCCTGCAAGAGATTCCTTAATGATGGATATCCTCCTAAAAAATCGTGCCCCCCGGAAATTTTGGGACCCATTTCAAAGAAAACCGGAAGAATCCGCGGTGTGCTCAGCAGGAAGGCAAATACGCCTGCTTTTAAAATCTGGGAAGCATAACGCCAGCGGGTAAGCGCAATAATCCCAAGGACGATCGAACTCCATACCAGGTGATGGAAAGATCCCTGCATGAAGATGAAAAAAAGCAGGAAAGACATTTTGGCGACCCAAATCCAGCTTCGGTCGCCATCCAACAATTCCAACACAAATAATACAAAAGCAGGAAATAAGTAGTACCCTCCCCAACTCAGCTGCCCGATCGATAAATGGGTAACGATGAATCCATTGAAATGAAACAGGAGGAATAAGCTGGTAAATGCGAATAACGAAAGGTTGTATTTTTTCCGAATACGCAATAAAAAATAGGTGGCAATACCATAGAGGAGAAGGTTGTTGACCAATGTATATGGGCCAACCTCCAGCCAGCGCAGCAGAAGGACCTGCGGAGAAGATACCATGTCTGCCACCGCGAAATAGCGATCCGATTCGGTGCGCATGGCGGCCACGTCGGACAGATGAAAGGGGATGGTGTTATTTAGTAAAGCATCTCGCCAGGCCTGCATGCGCGCTGCCCATATTTCCGCCCAATCCATGTAATCGAAGGGAATGTTTCCCCAGTTGAAAAATATCCCCCACAGGATCGCGCCGGCAAGAATGAGCGACCCAATCCAAATTATAGGCAGCCAGGGATGCTCTTTTTCGTCTTCAGGAGAAAAGGCTGCCCAAAGAATTTGATGAATGTTAAGCCCGATCTGTTTGAGTTTGTTAATCAGCATGGAACGATAGCCCGAAGAAAAAACTTTCCTTTCCATCCCCGACACATTTCTTGCTATTTGCTTTTTGAATGATGACGCTTGGTTGCTTTGAGCCGGTAGATGCGACAAAACCTGAACGTTTCGCCATTCTAATGACTGCGAACACCACTTATATGGAACAGGCGGTTACCCATTTAGCCTTCAAATCGTCAAGAGGTAACAACGGGCTGATTTGGGTTATGGTTAAGTTTACCAGTATCCAACCAGCTCTGGGTACGCACCATCGCCAAGGCATCTTTTTTAAGAAACTTTACAACCATGTCATCGACCACATTCGCCTTAAACGCCTATGCTGATTTATAATCATACGGCTCAAAACCGTCCGCAAACCACGCGGCTGGATCCAAACATGAACAAGGGAACCATATGGCTGAAACCAGCAGTTTAACTCAGGGAAAAAATGTGGCCGTCGAATGGGTGATCCGGCTATTAAAAGGAATCCTGGTGGGAATTGGGGCGATTGTGCCCGGTTTGTCCGGCGGGGTCCTGGCGGTCGTTTTCGGGTTGTATGAGCCGCTGATGCGCTTTCTGGCCAATCTTCAAGTCAAGTTCTTGCAGAATGTCCGCTTCTTCCTGCCGGTCGGCATTGGCGTTGTGCTGGGGATCGTCGGCTTCTCTTCAGTGGTAGATTACGCCTTTACCCATTTCGCCGCCCCGTTCACCTGGCTATTCATCGGCTTTATCTCCGGCACATTTCCCTCCCTCTTCGTTACAGCGGGCAAACAAGGTCGCAAAACCTGGCACTGGGTGGTGTTGGTGGCCATGGCCTTCGGCACATTCTTTTTCATGCGCTGGATGGAAACCATCAATAATGTCACGCTGACGCCCACCTTTGGCACCTGGACCTTGAGCGGCATGCTGGTGGGATTGGGATTAATCATCCCAGGCATGAGTCCGTCCAATTTCTTGATTTATCTTGGCCTGTACCAGCCCATGGCATCCGGTATCCGGCAGTTGGATTTTAGCGTCATCATCCCTTTGACGCTGGGCCTGGTACTGATTATTCTGCTGCTGGCCAAGCTGATTGCCTGGTTGTTCAAAAAAGCCTACCCCTTCATGTACCATTTTATTCTGGGGATCGTGCTAGGATCGACCGCCGCAATCATTCCAGGGGGCGTGACCGGTTGGACGATTGCCGTCTGTGCGCTGTTATTCATTTTGGGTGCGGCAGGATCTTTTGCCCTGGCCAAGCTCGATGAGAAGTATTCGCACGAATCACTGTTTTAACACTGGACGGGAAGAAATTTATCCGCTTGCATCATTCACAGTTTTGCCTGCCATTTTTTACGAATCTCCCGGTTGTTAGTCCAAACAACACTCCAGCAAAGACCTAATATCAGACATATTCGCTTAGGCAGGCAGGCAACTCAGTCAGTATTCATGGCTGATGATTTAAAAGTTGTAATTTCTAGTAAAAGATATTACAATTTATGAGCGTGAAATCGATCCGTCTTTGACGGATTACCTAGACTATATTCTCTATTTGCATGGGGTTGCCATTATTTTCCCGGCTTTGCTGCCAAAACCCCTACCTGGCTGCAGTGCAAAACAGATTTTTTGTACCATCGTGCTGCCCGTTTACTTGGATTGTGCAGGCAAATAAAAATCAATTACCCTTATTAAAGACCGTGCTTACCTCACGGCTGATCTTGGCCTCCCTGCTATTTTGGTTATGCAACCGTCCCTGATACAAAAAGCTATGTCGCGCTTATGAGAGCCATCTCGTAGGCAAAAGCACTGAAAGGATGGTGGTGCACCGATAAAAAATTGAAGACAATGAACTTACATAAAGCAAGCCGTTCAGTTTAGGAGGAAAAGATGTTAAGAATTTGGAAGATTACCGCTGTTCTTGTGTTGGCTGCCATGGCGCTGGCTGCATGCGCAGCGCCGGCTGCAACGCCAACTGAAGAAATGCCCCCTGAAACCCCTGCTATGTGTATGGGTGCCGCTTCTGGTGATGAAATCACCATGCTTTATCAATGGTCAGGGCAGGAAGAGGAACGCTTGAATCAAATCTTGAAACCGCTGGCTGATACCTGCGGTATTGTTTTCAAGCCGGAATCGACCCGCGATCAGGCGCTGCTGGACACTCGTGTTCAAGCTGGAACGCCGCCAGATATTGCTTTCTGGAATGTGACTCAGCTAACGCAATACCAGGATTTGCTGAAAGACATGGGATCACTGGGCGCCAGCCGGGATGCTTACATTCCTGGAGCGATTGACCCAGGTGTGATCAACGACAAATGGCTGGGTTTGCCAGTGAAATCGGACATCAAAACCATCATCTGGTACAGCCCGGTCAATTTCGAGGCAGCCGGATATACAGTCCCGACCACCTGGGACGAGTTGGTTGCTCTGGTTGACAAGATGGTTGCCGATGGCAATGTGCCGTGGTCACTGGGTTTTGAATCAGGCGATGCCACTGGCTGGACTGGCACTGACTTCATCCAGGATCTCCTGCTGATCCAACAGGGCCCTGCATACGTGATGAACATCATCAATGGCACCGTACCGTACAATGATCCAGGCGTGAAAGCAGCCTACGAGACCTATGGCAAATGGGCCATGGATCCGGCTTATACGGTCAGCGGCGCGGATGGAACCCTCTCGACCGGCTTCGTCGATGCGGTTTTGAAGGTCTTCTCCGATCCGCCCGAAGCTTATATGGTTAAGCAGTCCGGATTTGCCGGCGGCGAGATCGTCAAACAGTATCCCAACCTTGTATTTGGGACAGACTATGACTTCTTCGTCATCCCCGGTGCTCAAGGTCTGCAGGGTGGTTCGGACTGGATGATGGCGTTCAGCGATAAACCGGCTGTCAAGGCGCTGGTTAGCTACCTCGCATCACCTGAAGGCGGCGTAGCCTGGGCAAAGGCTGGCTTTGACCTGACCCCTAACAAGGCTGGGGCTGGCAACTATACCGATCCATCCCTGGTCAAGAAGGGCGAAGCTTTCTATGCTGCGCAAGGGTTTACCCCAGACATTGGCGATTCCATTCCGGGCGGGTTCGGTAGCGCTGAATTTACCGGAATCACGGATTACGTGAACGGCGGCGATCTGGATGCCATCCTGGCAACGATTGCTTCCGCTCAAGCAGAAGCGCTTAGCCAGTAAATAAAGTAACATGACTGATGCAGAGGCGGCTAATACCGCCTCTGCTCTTCTCATTTCCATTCATAATCAGGCGTGAGGTCTACGCCCCGAGCGGAGGTGGTATTCATGGCAGCCCGACCCGTTCCAAGAATTATGCAGCAAGGCAAGCTGGCGCCGTTCTATTATCTTGCACCGGCGCTGATCATTATGTTGTTCTTTATTGTTTATCCCATGTTCAACACCATTCAGCTCAGTTTTCTGAACCGGAACGGAACCGCACCGGCAGGTACCACCTGCGTGGAAGGTCGTCCGTGCTGGGGTGCTTTTGAAAACTACCGCTATGCGTTGACCGCAGAATTTAATACCAGTTCAGTCAAAGTCTTCTGGGATTCTTTCTGGTTATCTTCTTACGGTAATACCATCAAATGGATCATCTTTATGGTGGCTGGAACCGTAATTTTAGGCTTGTTGTTTGCCAAACTGGTTGACGGCATTAAAAATGAAGCGCTGGCAAAATCAATCCTGTTCATGCCTATGGCCATTTCCTTCGTCGGGGCGGGAGTGATCTGGAAGTTTGTGTACAGCTTTGGCACCCAGCAGGTGCAGGTTGGGCTGTTGAACGCAATGGTCACCGCGTTAGGCGGAAAGCCAATCTCATTTCTGACCGCTCCGGTTTTGAACACATACGCGTTGATCGTTGTTGGCATCTGGATTTGGACCGGTTTCTGCATGACCATCCTTTCCTCGTCGCTCAAATCCGTGCCGGACGAAATTATCGAAGCCGCCCGCGTGGACGGTGCCAATGAGTGGAATGTCTTCTGGAAAATAACTCTTCCGATCATTATGCCAACAGTGATCGTTGTAATAACCACCATGGTCATCAATGTGCTCAAACAGTTCGATATTGTTTATGTGATGACCGGCGGAAATTACAACACGGATGTGATTGCCAACCGCATGTACACCGAAATGTACCTTAACTTCAACACCGGGCGCGGCACGGCCGTCGCGGTCGTTCTGGTTCTGGCCATTATTCCGTTTATCTATCTCAACATCCGGCGCTTTATTGCCCAGGAGGAGATGCGATGAACCGCCAAAAAATCAACGCCTTTTTTGCCCGCCTACCCAAAAATCTGGTCATCCTGCTTATGGTTTTAATCTGGGTGCTGCCGACCTTCGGGTTGTTGATCACCTCTCTACGGCCGCTTCAGGCTATTCAAAGTTCCGGATGGTGGACGGCATTAAATAAGACTGCCGGCTCGCAAGAATACCTTCGAAATTGCGCATCCTGTCACGGCACTGAGGGAAATTTGATTGTTTCCGCAGATTTGACCAATCCTATTCTGATAAAGCAATTCAACCGGTCCGTTTTGCTTTTAGCGTCGCTCAAGAGCGAATATAACGGCCAACTGCATATGGAAACTCAGAAAATTCCCAATGCCCAGGCAGCCGCTGATATCGTGGTCCACCTGAACGCCATCTCCGGCGTGCAAAAACAACCGCAGTTTACGCTGAGTAACTATATCGATGCCCTGGTCGGTTATCGCGGCACGCGCACTTATACCGAGGACTGTGCGGCGGGTACAGCGTCAACGGATTTACACTGTAATCTCTCCGACTTGCTAAACTCGCGGGGAATGGGCCGCGCATTTGTCAACAGCCTGCTGGTGACGATTCCGGCGACCTTTTTGCCCATTCTCCTGGCGGCGCTGGCGGGTTATGCCTTCGCCTGGCTCGATTTCAAAGGGCGTATGCTCCTTTTTGCCATCCTGGTGGGTCTCCAGGTCGTCCCATTGCAGATGACCATGGTGCCAATCTCGCGGGTTTACGCTCAGATGGGTCTGAATGGCACTTTCCTTGGCGTCTGGTTGTTCCATACCGGCTTTGGCATGCCTTATGCCATTTATCTGATGCGCAACTTCCTGGGGACATTGCCGCGCGACCTGTTTGAATCGGCTTACCTGGATGGGGCGTCTCACTGGACGGCTTTTTATCGGCTGGCGATTCCTCTGGCGCTTCCCGCAATAGCCTCGCTGGGAATTTTCCAGTTTCTATGGGTGTGGAATGATCTGCTGGTCGCGCTGGTGTTCCTTGGCAGCACAACACCGGTGGTGACTTATCAAATTGCGAATATGGTCTCTTCACTCGGGGCCGGCTGGCATTTGTTGACGGCTGCCGCGTTTCTCTCCATGCTGTTGCCAATGCTCGTGTTCTTCAGCCTGCAACGATACTTTGTGCGCGGCATGCTGGCTGGCGCGGTGAAAGGGTAAGCTTAGTCATGCCGTAGGTCGGATTGAGGGGTGGTGACGGTTAGTTCACTGATAAGTATTTATGCACCCCGATATCCGACATTTCGCATTACTATCGGGCGTTGGATTTCGGGCTACCATCGTTTTGGTCAATTATTTAATTTGCACGCCCTCACTCACAGAGTGCCCTGCGGGCAATCCAACCTACAAAAAACTTTATACGCGGCATGCTGGCTGGCGCAGTGAAGGGGTAAATGGCCGTAGCGGTGAGCCAGAAAAATTTCGCAGGTTGGGTTGAGCGTGTTGTAAATTCGGACGAATAATAAATATCGCAAGCGAAACCCAACAAGCGATACGTATGAGGTGTTGGGTATCGGGACTGCAAGTGTCATATCCTGACACACAAAATTTCATCGTCCCTCAACCCAACCTACAATAGCACGCCTGAATTCAAAATCCCATTTGGGTCTACTGCGTGTTTTACTGCTCGCATCTGCTCGATTTGCGCGGGTGTGTACATCAAATGGAAAAATTTTTGCTTGAGCTTGCCTATGCCATGCTCCGCGGAGACGGATCCGCCCAACTCAACTGCCCGCCGGGCAAAATTCTCGAACAATTCGAGGCCAGATTTTAATTCCTGCATGTCACGCGGCAGGATATTGACATGAATATGGTTGTTGCCAATATGCCCGAAGGCAACCCATTCAAAATGCCCAGCTTCGCATTTGCTTTTGTAAAAATCCCACATTTCTGGCAAAAACTGGTCGGGAACAGCCAGGTCGGTGCCCAGCTTGTGAATTCCGGGGTATTGCCGCTTGCGTTCGGCGATGATGCTGTTGATGGTTTCGGGCACCAGATGCCGTAACCGTTTGAAACTGTCCATCTCGCGTTCGTCAGTTGCAGCCCATGAGTTGGCCAGGTCGGCGCCGCAGCTTGATATCGTCTCCTCCAACGCACCGAGGACGAGCTCATCGGCGTCGGGGTCGTAGTCCATCTCGAAAAAGAGCGCCGAGCGCGCATCGGGCGGGATGGGTGGTATCCCGGCGGGAAAGCCTGGTTTATTTTGCAGATCGCGCAGCAATTGCAGCGTGTTTTCGGAATAAAACTCCAGATAATCCAGGGCCAGGCGGGAATCTGAGCGCAACGCCTGAGTCAATTGCATTGCCTGGTCATCTGAATCCAGGAATTGGATCATGGCGATTTTATTTTGGCGTTCGAGCAGCGCAACTTCCATCCTGGTAATCGCTCCCAGTACGCCTTCCGATCCGATGAACAAGTCGATCAGATCCATTTGCGGAGCGGTGAAAAACCCCGCGGCATTTTTGGTGGAGGGCAGCGAATAAGCAGGAATGTTAAAGGAACAGCTTTTTCCGGTTGCGGAGAAAATTGTAAATATCCCGGAAGGGGAGGCAAAATACTTGCCGCGCGGAATGTCCAGATACTCGCCATTTGCCAGAAACACCCGTATACCGCGAATCCAGGCGCGGGTGGGGCCGTAACGGTAGGTTCGCGCGCCGGATGCATTGGTGGCGACCGTCCCGCCAAGAGATGCCGTCGTTTCCGTAGGGTCGGGCGGGTAAAAATAATCCGCAGGGTCGAGTTTGAAGCGGGCCAACTCAGCCTGGACTGATTCTGGAGCATTGTCCAGTCCGGGAATCTGGCGGGAGGCTAAGAATTTCTCCAGTTCGAGCAGGCTGACGCCGGCTTGCGCGCTGACCTGCCATTCGTCCAGGTGTGGGTCGAAGCGAATCGCTTCGATCTGGTTGAACAGCTCCAGCGAAATCAAGGCGCCAGCCGGGGGTACGCTGCCGCCGACCAGGCCGGTGCGTGCACCGGCGATGGTAACGGGGATTCTACGCTCATTCAGATCGCGCAGCGCAGCGGCCAGTTCCCCCTCGTTTTTTGGGAAGAATAAGTAATCGAAGAAGGTGGCGGTCAACCGTGACTCGTCGGTGAGGTAATCCGGATAAGCTGCCCGGATCGCATCGAAGCCAGTGATGCACCTGACCTGGCTGAGGTTTACGAGCGAGGCGGCCTTTGCTTGAATCTCATACATGATTTCCCTGGCTCCAGCGAATGGCATCCATCAGCGGTGTGAACCGTGGTTTAAGATAAGCCTAAATTCGATTGTAACCATTTTATGCATACGATTTCAAATTCAAAATAGCTTTACGGGCAGCCGTGTCCGCATCGGGTTGAGGTAGAAATTCACCTGATACAAACCCCTGATAATCAATTGCGCATAGCCGTTGAAGAATGGCACGAAAGTTAAGGTGACCAGCACCAGGATACCAGCGGTTCGAGTCGGCCACATGGAAGTGGAAAATTTGCGCGCCGCAGGCAGCAATACTGTTTTCGATTTGCGGTTCTTCGATGTTCATATGGAAAGTGTCGAGCAGCAGGCCAAAATTGTCAGCGCCGACCTGCTCGATGAGCGCCAATCCCTGCGCGGCCGTGTTGATCAGGCTGGTTTCATAGCGATTGATGGGTTCCAACGCCAGCCGCACACCGTGGGGGGCTGCCGCCTGGCTGCAGGCCTGCAATGCCTCGACTAGCCAGGACATGGCTTGCGCTGGATCGATGCCGGGTTTTATAATCCCGCGCACCAACCCGATAATGATCACTGCCCCAAAATGCTCGGCGAGCGGAATGTGGCTTTGAATGCGCGCGATGGCTGCCTGGCGCACGGTTGGATCGGGATCGGTGAAAGATAACCCCTCTTCGCCCCAGGCCTGCCCGGTGCCGATGGCTGGTACACGCAAGCCGTATTTATTGGTGAGCGCTGCCAGTGAGTCAAGATCCACCAGCTTCGGGTCGCGGATGGCCAGTTCGATGCCTTGATAGCCAAGGTCGGCAACCTTCGCCAGATTGGTCTCAAGCGCGCCTGAAAGCGTCGCCGCCTGGAATTGGGTTTGCTGGGTGGAGAGGACGATCGAAAGGTTCATGGCATTCTTCCGACTGGCGGGGTCAGGCCAAACCTGCACCTGACCCATTTTCTGGTCGATAGGAATTATGCGATATAGGTGATCTTGGCTTCAGACCGGTCTGTCTGCAATTTGATGACGTTTTCCGGCAGTTCGTGCAGGCTGATCTTCTTGGTGCTCATTTTGGTCATGTCCATGCCGTCCGCCATGCATTCGATAACCCGCGGGAAGGTGCCGTGCCCGGAATGCCCCTGGGCGCCGATGATTTGCGCCCGACGTACCTGCAGTACTTCGCCGGTCACCGGCATTTTGGCTTCGGCCCGCGCGGTGACGACCACCCGGCTATTGAGCGTGCGGCCTTCCCAGATGACCCGTTCGATGCTTGGGTAAACGACCTCAGGCAGGCCGGTGGCTTCCATGAACAGATCGGCGCCCATGCCGTTGGTGATTTCCAACACCCGGTCAGCAAAATCTTCCTTTAGCGGGTTGATGTGGTAATCCGCGCCCAGACTCAAAGCCATTTGAGCGCGGTTATCCTGCGTCTCGGAGATGATGACCTTTGAAGCGCCGGCATGTTTGAGAATGGCGCAAGCCGCCAACCCAACCGGTCCGCCGCCCAGGATGACCACCCGGTCGCCGGGACGAATACCGCCGCCGCGCTCGATGACTGCGTTGTAGGCTACTGAAGTTGGCTCGACGATGCTGCCGGCGATGAAGATATCTTTTTCATCTTTATAGATGGCGCGCAGCGGATCGAGACTCCACAGCGTTCGGGCTGGAACGACCAGGTATTTGGTGTATGCTCCGTTGACGTTGAAACCAATTTCATCCAATCGCTCGCAGTGGTTGGGGTAGCCGTCCGCGCAGGGTTTGCAGTTACCGCACCACAACATCTCCTCGGTCGTGACCGCCTCGCCGCCTTTGAACGGTTTGTTGGTCACCTTATTGAGCGCCTTTTTGCCCGCTTCAACAACGATGCCCGAGAGTTCATGTCCGAGGATGCTCGGGAACCCGGTCAAACCCGGATAGAAGATGTAGCCGTCCTTATCCGCCTGCGCCATGTGAACATCGGAGCCGCAAATCCCGCAGGCTTTAACCTCCAGCAGGACTTCGTCATCGCCAGGAGTGGGGATGTTGTATTCACGGATCTCGAAGCGCGGATTGCGCCACACCAGACTGCCAAGATAAGTTTGACGGCCCTCGATATCCTTTTTGCCCAACTTAAAACCTGGTTTTGGATCCCAATCGGCGACCAGGGTAACGCCTTCCATTTTGCCGTTCATAGACATACTCCTTTTGTGCAAATCAGCAGAAAAAAGTTAGACTTCCGTACCCTGACCGATGCGCGGGATGCCGTAAACGGGCTTCCAACCTGGACTGAGCGGTTCGCGGAGATAGGGTTCCATTTCTTTCTCGGTGCGAAGCGTGACCTCTTCCACCGGCGGCACTTTGCCAGCCGGGAAGGCTTCCAGAACGTCATCGTGCCACAGCGTCAGGTATTTCAGGATGGCAGCCATGGGGCGTTTGCCCTTCTGGGCGGTGCCTGATTTGGCCTTACCCACCACACCTTCCGGGGTGGCAGCAATTTCGATGGCGAAGTGGCCTTCGCCCTCTGACCAGCGGCTGGGACGTCCGAACGGATCCACCGATTTGTCGTAGTGACCTTCGGGTAGGTAGCTTTTGCCCTCGGTATCGACGGCGTAGTTCATGTCCACCATTTCGGGGTGCAGCAGCAGACTCAGTGAGGTCTCCGACTCGTCCGCATGGACAAAATTGGTGCTCATCTGACCGCCGCGCTCCACCGGGCGGAAAAACTCGCGCACGCCGCGATGCCAGTCGATGACGCGGAATATGCCGGGCAACTGGTAGCGCTTGACGAACTCCTGTACTGCCGATTCGAGCATCCACAACTGACCGTGATTGTTGACGATCAATTGTTTGCGGAAGCCGTCGTTCCACAACCCCAGCATGACGTCGATCATCATCTCGCGCACCACATGCTCGCGGACGATGACCGTTCCCGGCATGCCCAGGTGATGATAGGGGTGCCCGCCGTAGTTTAGCGGGGGCAGCGCCAGGTTGACCGGGGCGCCGCGTTTGGCAGTGAAGCGTCTCACGCCTTCGCAAATGGCGCTGACGTAGAGCGTATCGGCGGCGCTGGGTAGGTGCTGCCCGTGCAGTTCGGTGCAGCCAACCGGGATAAAGACCACGTCATTTTTCTTGCGGTTGGCTTCCACCTGCCAGCGGGTGGTGGTTTGAATGTAAGAGCCGGGTTTACCCCACTCCACTGGCGAGGGAACACCGTAATCGGCCAGAATCGCGTCAATCTGCTCATCGCTGGACTCCCAGACTTCCTTTTTCATGCGCCCAACCCCGTTATCCTCGAAGAATAAGTCGGGTTGGCTGGTAGCCAGATAACCTTTGGGTACTTTGATATCGCTCATTTTTATCTCCTTCATTTAATGCTGGATGGGTAATGATTACAGCAAAGATGAATTAGTCCGGCAGGACTTTGCCGGGATTGAGAATGTTCTGTGGGTCAAGCGACCGTTTGATGCGCTTTTGAATTTCAACGGAGACCGGACCCAGGGCGCGTTCCAGGTACGGACGTTTAAGCGTGCCGACCCCGTGTTCGCCGGAAAGGGTGCCGCCCAGATCGAGTGCGATGGCAAATTCCTCTGCAACCATCTGCTCCACTTTGGCCCACTGCTGCGGGTCGCGTTTGTCGAACAGAATGTTGGGGTGCAGGTTGCCGTCGCCGGCGTGGCCGAAAATGACAATCGGCAGGCCGTGTTTTGCACTGACTTGTTTTAGCCGGCGCACGGCTTCCGGGATAGCGGAGCGCGGTACGGTGATGTCCTCACCCAGTTTGTTAGGCGCCAGACGCGCCAGCGCGGGTGCAACCGAGCGGCGGGCTTTCCACAACCCCTGGCGTTCAGTTTCATCTTTGGCAACCGTGACCTTTCGCGCGCTGTGGCGGGTGCATATTTCAGCAGCCGTCTCGATCTCGCGGGTAACCCCGGTCTCCTCCTGGCCGTCCGTCTCGACCAGCAGAATAGCTTCCACGTCCAACGGCAGGCCAAGGTGCATGGCTTCTTCGATGCAGGAAATGGCGGTGTGATCCATCAGTTCCAGGGTGGCAGGCACAATTCCGGCCTTGAGAATGGCATTGACCGTCTGAGAGGCATCCTCGATGGAATTGAATTCCACCAACGCGGTGCGGGCAAATTTGGGCTTGGCGGTCAGGCGCAGCAGCGCTTCGGTGATCACGCCCAGCGTGCCCTCAGACCCGGTGAACAGGGCGGTCAGGTCATACCCCACCACGTCCTTGATCACTTTGCCGCCGGTATGGATGATCTGGCCGTCTGCCAGGACGACCGTCAAACCCAGCACATAGTCGCCGGTGACGCCATATTTCAGGCAGCGCGGGCCGCCGGCATTGCAAGCAATGTTGCCGCCAATGGTGGAATGGCGGATGCTGGACGGGTCGGGCGGATAGAATAATCCCTTCTTTTCGACCTCTGCCTGCAGGTCGGCGGTGATGATGCCGACTTCAACGTGAACGACGGCGTTTTCCTGGTCAAGTTCCAGCAGGCGGTCCATGCGCGTCAGACATAACACAATTCCGCCGCTAAAGGGGACCGAGGCGGCTGCCAGTCCGGACGCCATGCCACGGGTGACTACGGGAATCTGTTCCCGCGCAGCCAGTTTAACAACCTGGCTGACTTGTTCGGTGCTGGTGGGTAAAACCACCCCATCCGGGCAGTGTTCCTCAAAAGTGCCGTCGTAGCTGTACACCGCCAGGTCTTCCGGCGTGATCAGCACGGCGTCTTTGCCAACGATTTTGACAAGTTCGGCAATCAGAGTCGGGTTCATTGGGAGTTCTCTTCGGCTGCATAAGCCTGGTCGAGCAAAACGATCGGGTGAACCACTTTCACATCCATCTGGCGACGCTTGATGCCGGTGGTCAACTGCATCTGGCAGCCCGGGCAGCCAGATGCGACCATCTCTGCGCCGGTGCTTTTCAAGTTATCCATTTTGCGCTCCAGCACTGCCAGCGAGGTCTCGTAGTGGGTGATCAACTGGCTGCCGGCCGAACCGCAACACCAGTCCGATTCGGGCAATTCGACGAAGTCAACGCCGTCAATGAACTGCATCAAAGCGCGCGGCTGCTGCCACACCTTCTGGGCGCGGCGCAGGTGGCAGGGGTCATGGTAAGTGACACGCGCTTCGATCCGGCCGGCAGGTTTTTCTAGCGGAATGGACATCAAAAACTCGCTGATGTCGCGGACTTTGGCGCTGAAAGCGGCTGCCCGCTCGACCCATTCCGGTTCGTCCGCCAGCATCTGCCCGTATTCCTTGAGTTTCGAGCCGCAGGTGGCGCAATCCGTAACGATCACATCGGTCTCAGTCTTTTCGAACAATGCGATGTTGAAACGCGCGTGGGCTTTGGCCAGGTCCATGCGACCGTAGCCAGCCGCCGGCATGCCGCAGCACACCGTATCCCTGGGGGTGATTACCGTGCAGCCGTTTCGGGCTAAAACCCGCACCGTGGCAGCCGATTCATCAGCGAACAACAGGCTCTGAGCGCAGCCCAGGAAAAACCCAACCCGGTAACGGCTTTTGCTGTGGGCTTTGGTAACTTCCGGCAGCACCCGGCGCAGCGGGCGCCGTGGGAGATGGGGCAGCATGCCTTCCAGGTCGCGCAGCCTGGCCGGCAGTAATCGCCGAAGGTGGAGTGTATACACCAAGCGGCGCAGGCCGCTGCTCTGATATATTCGCAGCGGCAGGGTAGCGGTTTTCATCCGGCCGGGTTTGGCGATCAATTCACCAAACAGGGTGTCCTTCCAGCCTGACGGACGGATTTGTTCCTGTACATGGCGCATTTCGAGCGCCAGGTCAGCCGGGCGAATGCCAACGGGGCAAATATCATTGCAAGCCAGACAGTCCAGGCAGGCATACATTTGCTCGGCCAGGTTGGGGGTCAATTCCAGTTCGCCTTCCAGGTTTTTGCGCGCCAAAGCAACCCGCCCGCGCGGGGAGGAAGTCTCGGTTTTGTACACACGGTATGTCGGGCAAACCGCCAGGCACAAGCCGCAGCGAATGCAGTTGAGGTATTCGTTTTCTTGCGGTTGGGTCAGGTTGCAGGGTAGAGACAAGGTATATTCCCGTAAACGGATATGTTGTTACTCAATGGAAAAGTGGGGCTTCAGGATTTGCAGCGCTGCATTTCTGGCTTTTCGCGCGACTTCGAAGGGGTCTTGCTGCCAGTATTCAGGCCGGAACAACTCAATCGAACAGGGTCCGTCGTAGCCGATCGCCTTGAGCCTGCCACAAATGGCGTGCAGCGGCACCACGCCTTCACCGGGAAAGATGCGAATGCTGTCGGAGAAAGCTTCTTTGGGCGCGTCATCCAGGTCATCCAGGTGGAAGGCAAAGATTCGCGCAGAGTCGATGGCGTCCAGTTCGTCCAACAGCCCGCCGCCTCCGTAGAAGTGGGCAGCGTCGAAGGACATGCCGATGTTCTCCCGGCCGGTCTTTTGGATGATTTCATACGCGCCGCGCGGGGTGCGCACCGAAGTCCAGCCAAAACCCAGGAACTCGAAAGCCAGCTTTACGCCGTAAGGCCCGGCAATACTGCCAAGGTCGCGCAGGACACTTACATATTCCGTTACAACTTCATCCCAACTCACCTCGCGGTCAGGCAGGGGACCGGCCACCACGACGATGGTCGGGCAGTGGATGGCCTGAGCGATGGCGCTTAGCTCCTGGCAGCGGGCTTGAATTTTAGGGTATTCCTGGCCGCGAAAACCGATAAATACGATCGCATCCAGCGCCAGCGGTGTTATGTTGTAGCGGGCGAACAAAGCCTTCAGTTTTGCGAGAGAGTGATCCTGCAGGTAACGATCGACTTTTTCAGCCCAGACCTCCAGCCCGCTGAAACCAGCCTGCACGCTGATTTCGACATCGGTAACCAGATCGGAGGTCATGGTGGTTGCGCCGTGGAAACCCAGTTTCATAAATCAGAACCTTTTGCCTTGAGAGTTGGGAATTGTAGAGAAGTTAAGCCTGGTCAAATTCACTGATTTTGACCGGTCGTTTCTCGCGGAACGATTTCCAGGCGGCCTGACCCAGTACTACCGCCATTCGTCCGTCACGCCCGGTGACGGGGGTCGGCTTATCTTCCTGCACGCATTCCACAAACTGACGGACTTCCTCAACATAGCAGGGGGCATAACGCTGCATGAAGAAATGGGGCAGGGCTGCGCTGTGGAAGCCGCGGCGGTCGCCTTTATAGATGGTGGTTTCGACCTCGTTGGCTGCCATAGCCACACCGTCTGAGCACAGGACCTCCAGGCGCTGGTCGTAGCCATAAACCGCCTGGCGGCTGTTATCAATCGTGCCGATTGCGCCGTTGGTGAACTTGAGCGAAACGATGGTTGTGTCCAGATCGCCGAATTCATTCATCTCCGGGGCAATCAGGACATTTCCCATGGCGTAAATTTCATCGACCTCGCCGACCTGATAACGGATCATGTCAAAGTCATGGATGGTCATGTCGAGGAACATGCCGCCGGACACACGGAGGAATTCCATCGAAGGCGGTTCAGGGTCGCGGCTGGTAATGTGTATGGAGCACGGCTTGCCGATTTCGCCGGATGTGACAATCTGATGGACGCGCTGAAAACTTTTGTCAAAGCGGCGATTGAAACCGACCTGTAGCTTGACCTTTGCTTTTTCCACGGCCGCCAACGCTTCGTCGATGTCCTTCAAGTTCAACGCCAGCGGCTTTTCGGAGAAGATGTGCTTACCGGCCGCCGCTGCATCCTTGATGATCATGGCGTGGGTGTCGGTGCTGGTTGCGATTAGCACTGCCTCGATGGACGGATCCGCCAGCAGCTCATGGTAATCCTGTACCACGCGTTGAATACCCAGGTTGTCCGCTACTGCCTGAGCAACTTCCAGGCGAATGTCGCAAATGGCGGATAAATTTGCTTCGGGGATCTGGCGCACCAGGTTGGCGACGTGCACACTGCCCATGCGTCCCGTTCCAATTACAGCGATGTTTACTTTGCGTGTCACGAATAATTCCTCCTCCCTCTCCCGCGGGGGCGAGGGGATAAATCC
>MGMG01000032.1 GCA_001796355.1 Chloroflexi bacterium GWB2_54_36
GTGGTCAATGTGACCCATCGTCCCTACGTTCAAATGCGGTTTGCTGCGATCGAATTTCTGCTTTGCCATGGTACTAGACTCTCCTTGAAAGAAAAAATCCTGCTAGTTTGATTAGGAATTGGTGACTTTGGCTTTGACGCTCTCGGGGACCGAGGCGTAATGGTCAAATTCCATTGTTTGAACACCGCGGCCCTGGGTTGCTGACCGCAAATCCGTTGTATAGCCGAACATTTCGGCCAAAGGAACCAGCGCCCGCACGGCCTGGGCGTTGCCTGGGCGAATTTCCATGCCCTGGATCTCGCCGCGGCGCGCATTGAGCTGTCCAATAATGTCGCCCAGATATTCTTCTGGGACAACAACTTCCACTTTCATAATTGGTTCAAGCAAAGTAGGCCCGCCGCGCTGCATTCCTTCTTTGAAGGCAAAAATGGAGGCCATCTTGAAGGCCATTTCGCTCGAGTCCACTTCGTGGTACGAACCGTCGATCAACCGCACTAAAATGTCCGTGACCGGATACCCGGCGATGATGCCGGATTCTGCGGCTTCCTTGACGCCCTTTTCCACCGCCGGAATATATTCCTTGGGGATGGAGCCGCCAATGATTTTGTTCTCGAACTTGACGCCGTTACCGCGCTCCAGCGGTTCCATGCTGAAGACGACGTGCCCGTACTGGCCATGACCGCCGCTTTGCTTGGCGTACTTGTAATTGATTTCCGGGACAGCGCGCGAGATGGTTTCGCGATAAGAAACCCGCGGCCGCCCGACATTGGCCTGAACGCGGAATTCACGCATCATACGGTCAACAATAATATCCAGATGCAACTCGCCCATGCCGGAAATGATGGTCTGAGCGGTGCTTTCATCGGTGCGGACCTTGAAGGTTGGGTCTTCTTCCGCCAAGCGACGCAGCGCTTCGGCCATCCGGTCCTGGTCGGCAGTGGTCTTGGGTTCCACGGCAATCGAAATAACCGGCTCGGGAAAGGTGATGCTTTCCAGGATGATGGGATCTTTGGGATCGGTCAACGTGTCGCCGGTGAAGCTGTCTTTCAATCCTAATACCGCGCCAATATCACCCGCATAGACTTCGGTAATATCTTCGCGGCGATCAGCGTACATGCGTACCATGCGTCCAATGCGTTCACGGCGGCCTTTCGCCGGATTTAAAACCGCCTCGCCCTGGACTACTTTTCCGGAATAGACACGGAAATAGGCCAACCGCCCAACATACGGATCAGCAACGATCTTGAAAACCAGGGCCGCCAGAGGCGCATTGTCATCCACCGGGCGTTCCAGTAGGGTTTCAGAATCATCCGGAGCGTAACCCTTTGCCGCAGGAATTTCCAACGGCGAAGGCAGATAATCGATTACAGCATCCAGCACTGGCTGCACGCCTTTGTTTTTTAGCGATGAGCCTGCAAATACCGGGGTGGCTTTATTCTCAATGACAGCTTTGCGCAGTACCGATTTAAGCTCTTCAATTGAAATGGAGTGGCCTTCGAGGAATTTCATGATGAGGTCATCATCAAATTCCGCGATCTTTTCGACCATCACATTACGCGCTTCTTCGGCACCGGTTTTTAGGTTCGCTGGAATATCGCTCTCAATCGGTTCTTTGCCAAGTTCGTCATCCCAGACAGTCGCCCGCATGGTCAGCAGATCGACCACGCCGCGGAATCCAGATTCCTCACCGATTGGCAATTGCATGGGGATGGGATTTGCTCCCAGGCGCAAACGAATCGACTCGATCGTCCGCTCAAAAGAAGCCCCGGTGCGGTCCATCTTATTAACAAAGCAAATGCGCGGAACCAGATAGCGATCCGCCTGACGCCAGACGGTCTCACTTTGCGGTTCAACGCCCTGCACGGCATCGAAAATGACCACGCCTCCATCCAGAACTCGCAGGGAGCGCTGTACTTCGGCGGTGAAATCGATATGGCCCGGGGTGTCGATCACATTGATCTGATACCCCTTCCACTCGGCAGTTACCGCCGCCGACACAATGGTAATCCCACGTTCGCGTTCTTGCGCCATCCAGTCCGTCACAGTCGTGCCGTCGTCTACAGAGCCGATGCGGTAAGTCCGCCCGGTGTAGAACAGGATTCGCTCGGTCGTCGTGGTTTTCCCGGCGTCGATGTGGGCGATAATCCCGATATTACGACACTTATCTAACGGAAAAGTACGAGGCATGATTCGATACTCAATAATGAAAGCGTAATGATAAATTAAACCCGATAATGGGAGAACGCACGGTTGGCTTCGGCCATTTTGTGGGACTCTTCGCGTTTGCGAACCGAAGTACCCGTGTTGTTGGCCGCATCCATCAACTCAGCCGAGAGTTTCTCAGCTAGCGATTTACCGGTGCGGGCGCGAGCGGCATCGGAAATCCAGCGCATGGCCAGCGCAACACGGCGGCCGGAGGGAACTTCGATCGGCACCTGATAGGTGGCGCCGCCAACACGGCGGGGGCGAACTTCCATCGCCGGGCCGACATTCTTAAGCGCCTGTTCAAAAATCTCAACCGGGTTGCGGCCAGTCTTTTCCTGAACCATGTCGAGCGCTTCATAAACCACACTGGTGGCAGTGCTTTTCTTGCCGCTGCGTAGAATGCGGTGAATGAAGGTTGTAATATAGACGTTGTTGTAGCGAACGTCTGGAATAATTACGCGATTTTCGGGTTTAGTACGACGCATGTAACCTTCTCCGTCCTGGGAACTAAATTATTTCTTGGCGGCCTTTTTGGCGCCATACTTTGACCGGCTCTGAGACCGTTTGGCAACACCAGTGGTATCCAGAGTGCCGCGCACAATGTGGTAACGTACACCCGGCAGGTCCTTGACACGACCGCCGCGCACTAAAACCACCGAGTGCTCCTGCAACTGGTGACCTTCGCCCGGGATGTAGGCTGTAACTTCGATCCCGTTCGAAAGCCGAACGCGGGCAATCTTCCGCAGCGCCGAATTTGGTTTCTTCGGGGTCATGGTGCGGACGACGGTGCATACGCCGCGTTTCTGCGGTGCGCCAGAGTCCTGGCGCGTGCGATGCTGATGCATCGAATTGAAGGTGTATTGCAGAGCCGGGGCTTTGCTCTTGGCCTTCTTGGTCTGGCGACCTTTGCGGATCAATTGGTTAATGGTTGGCACTTTCGTTTGTCTCCAGTCGAGTGTTCCTGTGGCGGTATCCCCGCCAGATGAATTCTGTCTTTCTTTTCAACAAGGGAGGCCATCGGGTGCAATGATGGCCTCATGATTGTCCGGTTAACGTTCGCGAACAGGAAAGGCACGAAGATCGATTATATCATTACAAATTTCGACCGTCAACCTTTCACCTGCTCCTTACAACAAATCATCAAACTCTTGGCCAACACCCAGCAATCCGGTGGAGGTCTGCGGTGGGCGAACGCGCTCTTCGTCCTTGCCAAACTTGATCACTTCGCCCGTGTCCATGGTGGCTTCCATCGCCAGGCCAAGGCTTTGCAGTTCCTTTACCAGAACGCGGAAGGAAGCCGGCAGGCTGGGTTCTTCGATCGGCTCGCTCTTGACGATCGACTCGTAGGTGGAAACGCGTCCCTGAATGTCATCCGACTTGACGGTGAGCATTTCCTGCAGGGTGTAGGCAGCGCCATAAGCTTCCAGCGCCCATACTTCCATTTCACCAAAGCGCTGACCGCCGAATTGAGCCTTACCTCCCAGCGGCTGCTGGGTTACCAGCGAGTACGGGCCGGTGGAGCGGGCGTGGACTTTGTCCTCGACCAGGTGGTGCAGCTTGAGCATCGTCATTACGCCCACGGTCACCGGATTGTCGTAAGGCAATCCGGATTTTCCATCGCGCAGGAGCATCTTGCCAATTACCGGGAGCGGAATGCCGGTGCGGGCAGTGAAGTTCTCGGCAATCTTGCGAATTTCAGCGCTGGTGGCCTTGGCATCGTACTCAGCCTCGTTTTTATCGAGCCACATGCGCGTGCAGGTATCGATGGCGCGTTGATCCTTGATATCCAAATCGGGATCAGAATTCACTTTTTCGCGTTTGGCCAACAAATCTTCGGGTTTGTAACCTTTGTTGCGCAGCCAGGTTTCTAACACAGCCCAGCGGGCATACGATTCATCGTAGGCAATGCGGTCCATGTCATACTCTGACCCCGCCAGGATCTGTTCCATATAAAGCAGGCGAACTTCATCATCATCGCGGATATTGTTCGGGTCGTAGGTCTGTTCGGTTAACCAGGCCCAACCCTGCTCGGCGGCTTCCTTCCAGGCCTCGTCAATCATCCAGGCGCGGCCCAGTTCAGCTTCAATTTCCTGCTCGTTAGCGCCGTCAAAGACGGGGCTCACAGCGCGGAAACCGAGGCGCAGCGCTGCCCAGCCCAGGTGGGTTTCCAGCACCTGACCGATGTTCATACGGCCAGGGACGCCCAGGGGGTTGAGGATGATATCGACGGGAGTACCATCTTCCAGGAAAGGCATGTTTTCAACCGGAACCACGCGGGAGACCACACCTTTGTTCCCGTGGCGACCGGCCATCTTATCGCCAGCAGTAATCTTGCGGCGCTGCGCAACAGAAACGCGCACCATCATATCCACGCCGGCCGAGAGGTCCGTGTTATCTTCGCGGGTAAAGACTTTGACGTCCACTACTTTGCCGCGCTCGCCGTGCGGCATGCGCAGCGAGGTATCTTTCACATCGCGCGATTTCTCGCCGAAGATGGCGCGCAACAGGCGTTCTTCGGGGGTCAGTTCTTTTTCACCCTTTGGAGTAATTTTCCCGACCAGGATATCATTCGGGCCAACTTCAGCGCCGATGCGGATGATACCGTGCTCGTCCAGGTCTTTGATGGCGTCCTCGCCAACATTGGGAATGTCGCGGGTGATTTCTTCAGGGCCCAGTTTGGTGTCGCGAGCTTCCACTTCATATTTCTCGATATGCACCGAGGTGAAGCGGTCATCCTGCACCAAACGTTCGGAAATGAGAATGGCATCTTCGAAGTTGCCGCCTTCCCAGGAGAGGAAGGCCACCACCACGTTTTGACCGAGCGCCAGATTACCGTTGACGGTCGAGGAAGAATCCGCCAGCACATCGCTCTTGTGAACATGCTGCCCTTTGACAACCGCCGGGCGTTGATCCGTGCAAGTGGACTGGTTGGAGCGCTGGTATTTGCGCAGGTTATAAGTGTGCAAACCCGATTCGCCGCGAACGACGATTTGTTTACCAGAGACAGAGACTACGTCTCCGGCTTCTTCAGCCACCAACACCTGCCCGGAATACAACGCGGCATAGGCTTCCATCCCCGTTGAAATCAGCGGGATGTCGGGGTTGATCAGCGGAACCGCCTGAGCCTGCATGTTCGAGCCCATCAACGCGCGGTTGGCGTCGTCATGCTCTAGGAAGGGAATCAGTGAAGCGCTGATGCCCACTACCTGGTGCGGGGCAACGTCCATGTAATTAACCTTGTCAGGAGTAGCCACCACAAAGTCGGAGTGGTGACGTGACATAATTCGCTGGGTATCAAACTCGTCGTACTCGTTGAGCGGCGTATTGGCCTGAGCGATGGCAAATTTGTCTTCTGCGTCTGCGGAGAGGTAAACCACCTCCCCCGACACGAACGGAACTACAAAAATAGTCGTCTGGCCAAGCTTTTTGATCGCCGGGAGCATCTTCTTGGTGATACGCTCGCCTGAGACAACAATGATCTGCCCGGATTCAGCGTCTTTCAAATCTTCAGCGACGGAACGTCCGACCAGGCGGACATCATCCGGTGAAAGGGCTTTGATCACCCGGCGGTACGGTGTTTCGATAAAACCGTACTCATTGACCCGGGCGAAGCTGGCCAAGCGGCCAATCAGGCCGATGTTCGGGCCTTCCGGTGTCTCGATCGGGCAGATGCGGCCGTAATGCGAGTGGTGCACGTCGCGGACATCGAAGCCGGCGCGCTCGCGGCGCAGACCGCCTGGACCCAGCGCAGAAAGCGTACGTTTATTGCGCAGCTCTGCCAGCGGGTTGGTCTGATCCATGAATTGCGAGAGTTGGCTGGAGCCAAAGAATTCGCGTAGCGCGGCTACCACCGGACGGATATTGATCAGGCTGACCGGGGAGGTCTGGTCCTGGTCGCGGATGGACATGCGTTCCTTGATCACCCGCTCCATGCGGCGCAGGCCAATGCGCAGTTTGTTCTGCACCAGCTCGCCGACGGTCTTGACGCGGCGGTTGCCAAGGTGATCGATGTCATCCTTGTCTTCTTTTTCGTTGTTGATCATGATCATGCGCCGGATGAGATAGACAATGTCCCAGCGGGTCACATTACGGTGCGACATGGGGATTTTGTCCATCAGATCCAGTTTCTGGTTGAGCTTGTAGCGCCCAACCCGCTCCAGATCGTAGTGCCGCTGATCAAAAAGCTGCTCTTCCAGAAACTGGCGGGCATTTTCGATGGTGGCCGGGTCGCCCGGGCGCATGCGCTTGAAGAACTCGATCAGCGCTGCCTCGGCAATGGTCTGGTGGCCGGTTAGGTCCCACGGGGGTTCCTGCCGGAAAGTTGATGGGATGAACAGGCGCTCCGGGTTGTTGTCAACGTCCTGGAACAACGCCATCAGTTCCTCATCCGAACCCGTTTTGATGGGCGAATCTTCAAGGCCGTCCGTGATGGCGGCCAAAGCGCGCAGGAAAATGGTGATGGGAACGGTGCGTTTGCGATTGAACTTGAGAATCAGGTAATCGTTCTTGCGGGTCTCAAATTCCATCCAGGCGCCGCGGTCAGGGATGAGCTTGGCGGAGGCCAAGCGGTGGCCGCTGGTGCGGTCAACCGGAGCTTCGAAGTAAACGCCGGGGGAACGAATGAGCTGCGAAACCACCACACGTTCGGTTCCATTAATAATGAAGGTGCCCTTGTCGGTCATCTGAGGGAAATCCCCCAGGAAAATATCCTGTTTAATCGGCTCGGGAACATCCGGGCCGGCCAGGAGAACCGACACATACAATGGGCAGGCATAGGTTAAGTCGCGCTCGACGCATTCCTCAATCGAATGTTTGGGATCGCCAAACCAGAACTTAAGATCCCACTGTTTCGATTCATCGGCCTTACTGGGGAAATAAAGTTTCATTCCCTTGTTATAAGACTCGATCGGGGATACTTCATTGAATAAGTCGCCCAATCCTTCTTTTTTCAAGCGCTCGAAGGAATCAAGTTGAACTTCGATCAGGTTGGGCAGGTCAAAGACGACCGGGATGCGAGCGTAAGACCTAACTGGTAAAACAGAAGACTGCATTTTTCGCTCCTGACGTGCAATTGGCAGGATAAATTGTGGCTAGATACGACATCAGCGCGTATTAAGGCATAATACGCAAACGGTAATTATATCAAAGCGTCAATGGTAGGTCAAGAAATTCGAGAATATTGGTGACGGGAATTTGGATTTGATTTCCGAATACCTCGTTATGACGCTTTTTCGCGGGATGAATCCGGCCACTTTTTTGGCCAGCTGTCATCGCTTCGAACCGCGTATAACACTGGCTCATTGCCATCGCGGTGCTTCGACAGGCTCAATCACAGATTGCCCTGTGGGTGAACACACCCATGTATCTTGGGATAAATCCTTCGGTGCGTTCAACAACCGAACGCACCCTACTGGCCGTTGGTATACAAGGGTGCTGTTCGCCCCGAATCGATAGAATGTTATTGGCAACCCATGATGCTCAATCTGCTCGGGGTGGGTCGAACGCACCGAGATAGACCGGTGTCTCAGGTGCATTCCCCCACAGGGCGCAAAAATCACGAAACCGGAACGCACCTTACGATTCTTGTTACACCTTACCTCTGCTACTCGATCACCCAATTCCCTGCCTGAAACGGGATGCGGCGCATGGAAATAATCTCGCCGGTCACGCCCCCAAGCCCGTCCAGGGTGAGCACCCCAAAGGACGGCGCCGGCCAGGTCGCCGGCGTCACCGCCGCCGAGCCGGGGTTGAAAAATAAGATTCCATCCTCAACCAGGTTGACAGCATGGTGCGTATGCCCAAAGACCATTACGTCATGACCGGGCATGCTGTGCAACAGCAGGCGCTTATAGCGGGCAAAATGGTAGCCCACCGTGGCATACTTCAGCTTGTCGAACCAGTAGTGCCAAAAGTTGCCCATGCCGTGCTGCATGGCGATGCGAATACCGCCCGCGGTAAATGACCGCGCCCACGGCAGCGCACCGGCAAAAGCCCAATCGCGGTTGCCGCGGACAGCCACTACCGGCGCCACCTGCTCCAGTTCCTTAATCACTGCCATGGAGCAAATGTCACCGACATGCAATATGGTTTCCACCTTGGCCGCGCTTAGCCCGGGGAGTAGGTCTGGGTGCAGGCCGCGCACCCGGTCCGGGATATGAGTATCCGCAACCACACCCAGGCGGCGGACAGTGCTCAAACCTTCAGGCAGTGGGACAAATTCCGACACCCTTACCTCTTAGGCATGCGGGGTATGGTTCAGCATTGCCAGGACTTCCTGTTTGGCCTGGGCAGCGCTGCAAAATTTGACGGTGCGCAGCCCTAAAACCTGGGCAGCCTTGATGTTCTCGCCATAATCATCGACGAAGATGGCTTCCTCCGGGTTGGCTCCAAGTTTTTCCAGCAGCCAGTGGAAGAATTCAGGTGCGGGTTTCCGCATCCCTGCCTCAGCCGAGAAAATGATGAAATCGAAATAGGGTTCCAGGCTGCCCCAATGTTTCGTGATGTTTGCCCGCGTGCCCAGCCAGGCATTACTGAGCAACCCAGTCCGGACCGACGGGCGCAGCCTGTTGATGAATTCCAACAACTCGTAATCCATCCGGTCACCGGCCCACCACTGACGGATAAAATCCGCCCGATCTTCCGGCGCCACCCCTAGCTGATCGAGCGCCCAGGACCAATGATCCGCATCTGATTTCTCACCGCGCTCCGCCTGCTGCGAAGACTCGCTGGTAAAAATGATGTCGAATAGCTGCCGCAACGTGACGCCATAGCGCTGCGCCAATGCCTCGCGCGGCGCCGGGTCAACGGTGCGCAGCAGCACACCACCCATATCAAAAATGACTGCTTTGATCACAACGCAAACCTCTATTTTAAATATTACGCACTCGGGCAGAAGGAGATAAATCAGACCTCTGCCCGAGCGATTTTTGCTTTGAAAAAGTATATCACATGTCTATTTATGCAGAGTTTGCAACCCGCCAAAGGCGGTTACCCTATATTGGCGATATCTTTTCCGGGCTGCAACTCTTTTTCAAAGTAGCGCGTCTCATACTGCACATGCATACCGGCCAGCTGATATAAACCCAACGCGCCGGTGAGGCTTTCTGCATCGACGAACAACCCGACGCGTTTTCGGCCGCGCTGGTGCATCTCGCGGAAAGCGTTGCGCAGCAGCGCCAGCCCGAGACCCTGCTTGCGCCACGGACGCCGCACCGAAAGCGACCCCACCCAGCCGGTCTCCTGGTCGTCCGCCAGGGAAATGGCATTGAAATCCGCGCCGGCCACCTGCTCGCCATCCAGCGCCATAAAACACGCCGAAAGGTCAACGGTCTCATCATGCAACAGCATGTTTTTACGTCGTTGAAAGTAAGTCTCAAATGGCTCGGGGATGGCGCCGTAATGATCCAGAAAAGCCTCCTGTTCGGCCTGCAGCGCCCGGCGTAGATCGGCTTCATCCGGCTGGATGGTGTGCAGGACGATACCCGCTGGAAATACCGGCTCCGGGATGGAGCCGTCCAGTTCGATCGTCATGCGGTAATTCGAACGCACATGCTTATAACCACAGCTGTCCAAAAAAGCCTGCGCGTTGGACTGCACGCCATAAGCCCGCATGCCAAGAGTCACCCGCAGGCCATCCGGCGCCGTAGTCAGTTCCTGCGCAGCCCGGGATTCCAACCAGCCAGTTATTGCAGTACCGACCCCCTCACCTTTGTGCTGTGGGTGAATTCTGACAAACCCGAACATGCGCACATGCGGCTCTGCGCCAGCCCAAAAATCTGCATAGGCCAATGGCTCGCCATCGGTTACGCGCACCACACAGGTGTCCTTTGCCGGATTAAGGTCAAGGGTGTTGAGGTCGGTTGCGAATTCGTTTAGGGTGACGATGTTATGGCCGACAAATGATCGGGTAGCGGCATTGATTAAATCCACAACTTCCACATAATCGGCTTCTGTAACGGGTTGGAGGGTTAAGGTTTTTGTTTGAGTGATTTGTTCTTCCATGATGAATACCCTGGTTTTGTTTGGTAACCTGATAAGAGTAAATCAACCACCAATTCTGGTGAATCAGCTGGCGGTTTGCAACTGCTCCCACTCGCGCCGCAGGATGCCCATAAACACCTCGTCGTAGCGCACGCCGGCTTTGAGCAGGTTGCCATTGAGGTGGCCTTCATGCTTGAACCCGGCTTTTTCATACGAGGCAAGGCCGCGCTGGTTAATGCTGAATACATCCAATTGGATGCGATTCAAATTCAGGTTGGTGAAACCGTAACGCAATATGATGCGCATGGCGTCGGTGCCGTAACCTTTGCCCCATAACTCGCGTACGCCGATGCCAATCCCTACCCAGGCGCTGCCGACCTGCCAGTTAAAGGCCTCCAATTCGATCATGCCAATCTTGCGATCGTCATCCAGCTTTTGGATCATGAAGGCATGCAATCCTTCGATTTCTTTTTCAAAGAACTCCTTGGTCAACTTGAAATTGTAGCGGTTGGCTGCGCCGGCATCCAGCAGCCGCTGGTATTCGCTGTCAACGTTCCATTCCTCGATTAACTTAAGATCCTCGTCCAAATCCATGGCAATTAAACGCACCAGCTGGCCAGTGAAAATCGGGTTGTTCACGATTGCACCCCTGTAGTTTGGATTTTCCATTCGTCCTGCAAGATTTCCATAAAAATACGATCCCATATCTTTCCCTCGCGGTAAACATTCTCCCGCTGTCGGACCGCTGCCCTGAATCCGGCCGCTTCCAAGGCTTGCTTGACATCCGGTTCGTACTCTCCGGATGTGGTGTGCATAGAGTAAAGCCCCAGTTCTTCCAGTCCATAGCGCAGCGCCATTTGTAGCGCCTCGGCGAAATAGGCTTGCCGCATTTCTGCTTCTCCGATCACCACCTTGAAAAAAGCATAACGGTTGAACCAGAAAACATGCGGCAATGTCAAAATCCCCAGAAATTGGCTGTCCGACTTGCGGCGCAAAGCGAACAAAAAAAAATTGTCTTTTTCAACCCCCTTCTTCAACTCTTCCTCCCGTTTTTTCTTGACCTCGAAAACGGTCAGCGGATGCGGCACGCCTTCCCAGTCGATCACCGCCGCGTAGTTGGGGTCGTAGGTAAAGGCTGCTTCAGCGGCTGCGTCTTTTTCAGGGTCGTAGGCCTCCAGCACAAGATTTTCAGATTGAAACAATTGCGTTGTGAATGTCATGGTCCCTCCTTGGCTTTGATTTAAATTTTTGCTAATTTCTAGGTTGGAATGAATGATGGCCGGCGGCCGTAGCCGGCGCCATTAAACGGCGCCAGCTACGGGGTATTGCACCAGATTTGGGAAGCGGACAGGCGAGAGCATACCGGCTTCTGTGGAGAGGATGTCCATCCATTCCAGCTCGCGGTAGAAGTTCCAGAAATCCGAATACAGTTCGGTGCTGCCGACCAGGTCATAAACCGTCGGCACACACAGCCGGCGGAACATGCCCGCCTTCATGTCGCGTTTCATTTGCTGATAGGCAGGCCGCAGGGCTTCGTCCGGCGAATTGACGTCAAGGTAAATCGCAACCAGATTTTGGTCCTCATGCTGCTCGCGGATCACCAAAAGTGCGGTGAACAGGTTGCGCTTGGCCATCCGGCTGTAGGACTGATGCGCGGGCAAATCACCCAGCACATACAAACCCATCGCCGCAGACGAGCCTGCCCGGTCCATATTCAAATAATCGACGCGGTATCCGCCAAATTTCATCAAGGTTTCAAACATGGTGTCCTCCATTTGAGGAGTATTGCCAGACTGCGAAAAATGTCCTGCTTGGTTACGATCGCGCTCCGGGCGCACAACAACTTCGCCATGAGAAAGGTTTGCAGCAGTCATAAGGTTCACTCGCAAAGGGTTAATCAGGTCGCAACAAAAAAGCCGCGGGGTTCTTCCTTCTCCCGCAGCTTGATGTTCACTTTGATGAACAAAAACAAAACAGCCACGGGTCTGGAGTGCTCCCGCGGCTGCCGGTAAATTCGTTGGTCAGTAAGTTACCGAGAGACAGGCGCACTCCGAGAAGGTGCAGCTACACCACCGCCATCGACGGCAGTGTGTCCGCTGAAAAGGGAACTGATAACAAAGTTTTTAGCCATTCTCGCGTGCTCCTTTCTTTAGGATAACAGAATAATTCTACAGATATTTACAATTCTTGTCAAGAGTTTAATCTACTTTTAACCTTAAAATATTTGTTGTTGATGCCATTTCTATTCAGAGTAAAATTCAGATGACCGCCATCGCGGAATTATGCCATAATGATAGGGATGGAAACTTGGATTGGCCATCGTCCCGGTTAAACAACCTTCAGAAAGGACCAAACTATGATGTCAATTCTATTAGTGCTGGCGCTTTTTATAGCTATCGTCGCGGTTATCTTTGCGCTGCAGAACACCGCCGCTGTCACCGTTTCCTTTTTCGTCTGGCAGTTCCATGAATCTCTGGCCCTGGTGCTGCTGCTGACCGTCATCCTTGGTGTGCTAATCGGTATCCTGACCATCCTGCCAGGTTCCATTCGCAGCAAATGGCGCATTTCTTCTCAGCGGAAAAAGGTCGACATTCTTGAAAAAGCACTGCAGGCAGAGAAGGTGCAGTGTGAGGAAACCGTTCGTCAACTCGAGTTGTTGAAGAACCCACAGGCCCCCGAGCGTGAACCCGAGCCGCCTTCCAGTGAGTCTCAGGCTGCTGCTCCACCCATTCCGCTCCCTCCTGCTTAATTCCTCCAACTCTGATTGCAATCGATCCGTTGTCTCAACGCAGGTCTTGCCGAGAGGCAGGGCCTGTTATGGTTTGGCAAACAATCCATTTGAGTTTTTTCTTCGTAACCATTGATACCGTATAATCGAAAAAAATAAGTGGAAACAGGTACAGGTTGAAAATGAATAAAGCATTTTACCTGGCAGCGATTAAGGAATAAAATAGACCGCGATGGAATATCATCCCAGTGCTTCCCCATTTCAGAAACCCATTGCCATGCCCGAAAAAGTCGCTATTATAACCGACAGCACCTGCGATATCCCCAACGTCTGGCGGGCGCAGTATAACTTGCAGGTCATTCCACTCACGATTATCTGGGGGGACCAGCAATATTTGGATGGCGTCGATATTCGACCGGATGAATTTTATGCCCGGCTGCCGCAATCCGATCTGCATCCGACCACCTCGCAACCCGCGCCGCAAAACTTCCGCGCAGCCTACGACCAGGCTGTAACGGATGGTGCCCAGTCAATTTTAGTATTTACCTTAAGCAGCGCCATGAGCGGTACTTACTCGTCTGCTGTCCAGGCTGTTGCTGACTCGCCTATCCCGATCACGGTTGTCGACTCGAAAAGCAATTCGATGGGCCTTGGCTGGCAGGTGCTGGCTGCCGCCCGTGAGTTGGAAAATGGCAGGGATGCCGCGGCGGCGCTGGCCGCAGCCGAAAAAGTGCGGGAAGGACTGGTGTACCTGATCACCCTGGATACGCTAGAGTACCTGGACCGCGGCGGTCGGATTGGCGGCGCCGCGCAATTCATCGGAAACCTGCTAAAAATCAAGCCGTTGATTTACGTTAACCATGATACTGGTAAAGTCGAGGCGGGTATCCCGGCCCGGACTCGTAGCCGGGCTGTCGATGGACTTTACAAAGACTTCTTTCACCGGCTGGATGGCAACGGCAAGCTGCATCTGGTGGTGCTGCACAATGGCGCTGCCGATGAAGCGGAACAATTAGCCGAACGGGTAAATATCGAATACAGCCCGGCTGAATTATTTATCTCCCTGACCTCCCCCATCCTGGGGGCGCACACCGGCCCGCGCGCCCTGGCGTTGTGCGGCTATCGCGAAGCATAAAAAGAATTCCCCGAAGGCGAGGGGTCGACAGCACCGGGCTCTTCCTCCGCCGTGTTAGAATTGCCGTAGGAAACCATTTTATGCGTACACTGCGGGGAAATCTCCTGCGGCACCTGGGCGTGCTGCTCTTTTATACCGTCTTAACCCTGGCCTTCACTTACCCGTTGGTCTTGCACCTGAGCGATTCGGTGCTTGGCGGCACCGGGGATAATCTGTACTTTGCCTGGTTGACCGGTTGGTATGAGCATGCTTTTTTTGACGGCGGCGGGCATCCTTTTTTCAGCGAATGGATGAATTATCCGCAGGGTTGGAACCTATCTACCACCGACACCGCGCTGGCAGCGGTATTTCCCGGCGCTTTTTTTAGCCATTTCTTCGGTACCATCGCCGGATATAACCTGGCAATGATGCTTACCTTCGTGCTATCGGGCTGGGCAATGTACTGCTGGGTGCGTCACCTTACCCGCTCCGAAGGCGCGGCGCTGCTGGCAGGCGCGGTGTTCGCCTTTCTCCCCTTCCGCATGGCTAAACTGTTGATCGGCCACCTGAATCTGGCTGCAACGCAGTGGTTTCCGCTGTTCTTCATGGGGTTGACGGGAATCCTGCGTAATGAAGCCAAAGGCTGGTGGCAGCCGGCCGTTCTGGCGGCGGTCAGCCTGGGACTCATTGGCTTCACCTCGATGTATTATCTTTACATGGCGCTGCTGGTCGCACTGGTATTTGTGCTTGCCTATCTGGTATTCGGTGGTTTTAGCGTGCTGGCAAAAGCTGCATTTTGGAAGCAAATGGGGATTTTTATCATACTGGTTGTGCCGCTTCTCTATCTCTCCGTACACTATTTCTTCAACCTGGCTACAACCGGTACCATCCTCAGCCGCGACTGGGAATATGCCAGCATGTATTCAGCCAGCCCGACCGATTTCTTTTTGCCGTCCACTGACCACTTTCTATTCGGGCGCTGGGTCGGCAGCCATTTCAACCGCGACCTGTGGCCTGAGGCAACGCTATACATTGGCCTGGTAACCCTGGTGTTGATAGGCTTTGCTGTTTGGAAGCGAAAATCGACCGGGTCCAGCGCGCTGGTGTGGGTAGCGCTGACCGCTGCGCTGGCCGCCTTCATCCTGGCGTTGGGCACGGATCTGCACTGGAATGCCGAGCGGGTAATGGTAGCTGTGCCGGGATTCTTGCAGCCGCTTTTGGGGCGCAGCGAGACGCCCCTCTTTTTGCCAACCTACTGGCTGTTCAATCATTTGCCTTTCTTCGACCGCATGCGAGCGCTGGCGCGTTTTGGCCTGTTCACCAACGTTTTTACCACCCTGTTAGCCGGGTTGGGCGCGGCTGCCTTGCTGCAGCGCCTCAAAGGACGCTGGCAGATCAGCGTGGCAGCAGCGCTGATAGCTTTGGCCTTACTTGATTTCTACCCCGGTCCATACACGGATCAGTTGACCAAAATCGAGCCGCGTCCGTTGGATACCTGGCTGGCGTCCCAGCCAGGGGACGGCGCGGTAGCGATGTTTCCATTCGAACAGGTACAGGACCAGATCAACATTTTTGCCAATTTGATGCATGGGAAACCGTTCATCGGCGGTCTGTTCAATGCCTATCAACCGCCTCAGTATTTGAGCATCAAACCCACGCTCGACCAGTTCCCCACGCCGCAGGCGGTTGACCTGCTGCGCGAACTGAGGATAACGTATATTGTGGTGGATACTACCGCCTACGGCGATTATCCGCTGGTGGAGCGAGAGCTGGAAGTGAACGGCCTGATACGCCTTACCGAACAGGGACAGTACCGGGTCTATGGGTTTGGGGAGTAGGCAAGATTTCATCCCTATACTAGCAATCTCAAGGGCGTTTCTTTGCCGAATTACATCCGCCAAATGGCATTGGATGAGGTACTAGCAATCGTTCACATATCCTATACAAATT
>MGMG01000033.1 GCA_001796355.1 Chloroflexi bacterium GWB2_54_36
ACTGCGCTGACGGTTACGGCCGGCCGCAACCTCATCATAGCCTACGATAACCGGGTGTTCATCGCCGCCATGCCGGCGCCGTAGGCTTGCATTTCGAAATTTATTTAATCCTCGCGAACTACCCCTACCGCTTGACTTATTTACGGCCGCGGCTCTTTAGCCAGACCGTTATTTTTTCCACCGGCCAGGCGTTGATCACGCCCTCTGGTTCCACCCAGGCGCGCCGGGCGACGGAAACGCCATACTCGCGCAGGTCCAGGTCGGTGGAAGAGTGGGCATCGGTGTTGATCGTGAGCGGAATGCCCATTTCAGCAGCGCGCCGGGCATAGACCTCATCCAGATCCAGTCGGGCCGGGTTGGCATTGATCTCCAGCGCCAGGCCGTGCTCTTTTGCTGATGTCAGCACAGCGTCCATGTCCAGGTCGGCGCCTTCGCGATTGGGCAGCAGCCGCCCGCTGGGGTGACCGATGATATCGACGTGCGGGTTGCGCATTACTTTCAGCAACCGCTCGGTGATCTCCTTGCGCGGCTGGCGCAGGCTGACATGCAGCGAGGCAATCACAATGTCCAACCGGGCCAAAACTTCATCCGGGTGATCCAGCGTACCGTCTGCTTTAATTTCCACCTCTGAGCCTTGCAGGAGAAGAATATCGCTGCCCAATTCTTTTTGCACTTGATCGATCTCCACACGCTGTTTGAGCAGATCTTCAGCTTTCAACCCACCGGCAATCCCCAGCGAGGCGCTGTGGTCGGTAATGGCCAGCACCTTTAGCCCGCGTTGGCGGGCAGCCTCCGCCATTTCGCGGATCGAACTGACCCCATCACTCCAGGTGGTGTGGCTGTGCAGTTCGGCCTTCAGTGCTGAGGTGTGCAGCAACGCCGGTAATTTCCCGGCCAGGGCTGCCTGAATTTCTCCGCGGTCTTCACGCAGTTCTGGGGTAATCCAGAGCAGGCCAAGCGCCTGGTAAAGCGATTCCTCGTCCGGGTAGCTGACCAGTTTCCCGTCCGGGCTAGTCAGACCGCGCTCGGAGAGCGACCAGCCTTGTTTCAACGCCAGCTCGCGCAGCCGAACATTATGCTCCTTGGAGCCGGTGGCATATTGTAGCAGGCTGCCAAAATTGGCTGCCGGTTGAATCCACAACTGCAACTTGAGCCCACTCTTCAATTCGATGCTGGATTTATTCTCGCCCTGTCCAAGCACCCGTTCCACATCGGGATGGCCGGTGAAAGCCGCCATCAAGGCGGAGGGGTCTTCGCAGGCGGCAACCAGGTCCAGATCGCCGATGGTGGAGCGCCAGCGCCGCAAGCTGCCGGCAAATTCAGCCTGCAGAACGCATGGCTGCGCCCGCAGCCACTCGATCCAACGCAGGCCAATCGGCCGGGCAACCCCCAAGGTCATGCGGTGAGAACGGCGCCGCAACGCAGCAATCCCTTCCAGGATGCGCTGTTCGGATTTTTCCCCCATCCCTGGCAGGCTGCGCAGCTGCCGTTCCTGGGCGGCTATCTCTAACTCGTTCAACGAGGTAATGCTTGCTTGTTTCCAGAACAGAGCCACCTTTTTAGGCCCGACATCCGGCACTTCAAGGATTTCCAATAACGAGACGGGTACTTCTGCCTCGAGTTTTTCCAAAAAGCCAAGCTTACCGGTGTCCAATAGTTCGGTAATTTTCTCGGCAATGGCCTTGCCAATCCCTGGAATACTGGTCAGGGGCTGGGTTGCGCGGTAAGTGTCCGCTTCCTGCCCAAGGATGCGCAGGCTTTCAGCGGCGCGGCGGTAGGCCAGCGTGATATAGATTACTTCGCCTTTGATTTCGAGCAAATCGGCAATTTTTTCGAAGGTTTGGGCAAGTTCCACATTGTTCATTCGCATATTATACTTGCAGGTAGCTTCCTGATCTCTATATCGAATCCGAGGAAACCATGGCCCTGCTGGATGAATTGCAACGCCCAACACTGCTGGTAAATACTGAAATTGCCCGTAAAAATATAGCCTTTATGGCAGAAAAGGCTCGTCAAAAAGGGGTGCGCTTCCGGCCGCATTTCAAAACGCACCAGTCGGCAGCAGCGGGCGAATGGTTTCGCGAGGAGGGTGTGACGGCGATCACTGTTTCCTCGGTGGATATGGCGGTCTATTTTGCGGATCACTGCTGGGACGATATCACCATTGCATTTCCGATCAATGTGCGCCAACTACGCACCGTCAACGCACTGGCAAAACGGATACGCCTGGGGCTGCTGGGTGAATCAATGGAAAGCATCCAGCACTTGCAGGGGCAGCTGGAAGCGGTGGTTGACGTCTGGATAAAAATCGACAGCGGAAGCGGACGCACCGGTCTGGCCTGGGATCAGCCTACTGAGGTTGCCCGACTGGCGCATTTCGTCAACAGCAGTCCCATAACGCGGTTGCGTGGGCTGCTGACCCATGCCGGGAATACCTACAGCGCAGCATCGCGCGAGGAAGTTTGCCAGCGCTACCAGTCCAGCGTCACGCGTATGGCAAACCTGCAATCCGATTTATGGGCGGGCGGGTACGGATTACTTGAGCTCTCTGTGGGTGATACCCCGGGCTGCACCGTGTGTTCCGACTTCGGCAAGGTGGATGAAATCCGGCCGGGCAATTTCGTGTTTTACGACGGGCAGATGCTGCGATTGGGGGTTTGCAGCCCGCAGCAAGTGGCTGCGGTGCTGGCGGTTCCGGTGGTGGCACTGCATCCGGAGCGCAGTGAAGTGGTGGTTTATGGCGGAGCAGTGCATTTATCCAAAGACGTCATTGTCGAAAACGGCCGGCCGCATTATGGCTATATAGTCAGGCTGGAGGTGAATGGCGAGTGGTCAGAGCCGCTGCCGGAGTCCCGCATGGCGCGATTGTCACAGGAGCACGGCATCATCGCCATGCCAGCCGACGCGATCAGCGGCCTGCATGTCGGGGATTGGCTGGGCGTGCTGCCTGCGCACATTTGCCTGACCGTCGCAGCGATGGGTGGGTATCGCACGCTCGACGGCAGCCTGATTAAAACATGTACGCCAGCGGAACCGGTGTAAATACCAGCAGGAAAATGACCAGCGCCAGAATCGCCAGCGCTTTGCGCCGGCCGTCCAGCTGGGTGATGGTGTCCAGCGGTTCAGCATAAACGCGGCCGAGCAGGAAGATCAGGGCGGCCCACAGCCACCAGCCTGACCAGACGAATCCCAGCACCACCAGCGCCGCCAGAATAAAGGGCAGCAGCCGCCGGGCGCCGTTTTTGCCAATTAAAGTGTAAATCATATGGCCGCCGTCCAGTTGTCCGGCCGGGATCAGATTTAACGCGGTGATCAGAATGCCACCCCAACCAGCCCAGGCTACCGGATCGAGCGAGACATCCAGCCCGCCGTAAGGTAAAGGCTGGCCGGTAAAAAAGTAACGCAGCCAGTACAAGAGCGGTGGAACCCCAGCCATACTGGCGGGTGCGGGAAGCCACTGACCGAAAATGCTGAATTTTGCCAGCAGATACAGGATAGAATTGCCTTCCAGTTGAGTTTGACCGAGCCCGCCTGCCGCGGCTGCGGCAGGAAGCTGCTGAAGCTCAGACATGGATAATCCGATCAAAAGCACCGGGATGGCCACCACCAGCCCTGCCAACGGGCCGGCAATGCCAATATCCAGCAGAATGCGCCTATTGCGCGGCATTTCCTTCATGTTTATAAAGGCACCCAGGGTGCCGAACGGGCTGAATGGGAAGGGTAGCGGTAAAAAATAGGGCAGGGTGACTTGGACCTTGTGGTACCGCCCAGCCAGGTAATGCCCGAACTCATGCGCGCCTAAAATGGCAATCATGCTGAGGGTAAACGGCCAGCCTTTGACCACAAATTGCACGAGGTTTTCCCACCAGTTGCTCGAGAGCGACTCGACGCTCATGATACCGCCGGTAAACCAGACTGAAATGAGGGTGAGAATGAAGAAGATCAAATTGACCCGCGGGTTGGATGGACTTGGGCTTTTTACCCCGGTCACCAGCAGCACGCTGTGGCGGCCTTCGTCCATGCGGAACATGGGCGTCAGGCCAAGCGGTTTGACCGATTCGGCCAACTGATTATAAGCTGCGGCTGAATCCTCTACGTAAAGCCGTCCGCGGTAGCGAACCAAATAATTCTGGCGTTCGTTGCCAAGCGTGGTGTCTTCGACGGCCATGATTCTCCGTACTGCCGCTTCAGCGCGCTCTAAGGTCATACCATTATCATCCATAGAAGGTTCCTCTACTATGCAATCAACAATAAGGCGGGAATGGATGGGAGTCGAACCCACCGCGGCCCGCAACGCGGCCCGCCACCGGTTTTGAAGACCGGGGAGCCCACCGGAACTCAACCATCCCCGAAATTAAGCATACCCCAGGCGCAACTTTTCGTCAACGAAAGCGACTAATTTATTGTAGCGGGTTACCGACCGTCCAGGTCAGACCCGAGCCAAGTTCAAGCATGGCGGATTCCTGCAGCAGGGCGTGTGCGCAATCTTCAACTCGCAGCCGGTGACTATCGACGGGAACATAAAAAATGCGCACAGCTCAAAGATTTTTCTTATCATAAATTTAGGTTTTCACCCCTTGTAATTTCGCAAGACCGCAATATACTATTTCGCGAACAGGTGAATCACCTGCATTCGACGAGCGAATGAGAGAGCAAAAATGGAGACGATCAAACCAGAAACGCAAGAAATGAACGAAGAGGAAAAGCCTCCGAGTAGCAATCCGCGGCCGGCGAGGCGCTGGCGGGTAGCGGTGATTGCAAATGTGAAGGGGGATATTCTGCTAACTGAAGGCGCGCCTGACGATGCCGGGGCGGAGTTCGATAAACCAGAAACGATACAATCCATCCAGAAGGCAATCGAATCGGATGGGCATCAGACGGTGTTTCTCCCGGCTGACAGCCGTCTGCCTTTTGCGCTGCGGGAGTACAACCCGGATATCTGTTTCAATATTGCCGAGGGTCTGGGCGGCGATGGCCGCGAGGCGCAAGTACCGGCGCTGCTGGAAATGATGCGCATCCCATACACGGCATCGCGCGTGGTGGCGAACGCAGTCAGTCTGGATAAAACCCTGACGAAACGATTGTGGCGCGAGGCTGGGCTGCCAACTGCGCCGTTCCAGGAATTTATTACCGGCGATGAAGCACTAAATTTAGACATGCACTTCCCGCTGTTTGTCAAACCCGCGCGGGAAGGCACCGGAATGGGAATGGATGCTGGTTCTATCGTGCGAGATGAGGAAGCGCTGCGCCGCCGGGTGCGCCAGACCGCGCAGCTCTACCGCCAGCCAACGCTGGTCGAAACCTATCTGCCTGGCCGCGAGTTCACCGTAGCCGTGATGGGCCGCAGCGATGCTGCCGGCTGGAGCCGCAACCCTCAGTGGTACCAGTCTGACGGTTTTCACCGCTTCCCGCTACTGGAGGTGCTCAGTCAGGAATCAGTTACGCCCGGGGTTTATGGTCATGCAGCCAAAAAACTCAATTTTGGTGAGGTTGGCATCCCAGATTTTGCTTGCCCGGCCAGGCTGAGTGCCAAATTCGCAGCGCACCTGTCCGATCTGGCGATTCAGGGACACCTGGCTATTGGCGCGCTGGATATCTCGCGGGTGGACATGCGCCTGGATCATGAAGATCACCCATGCCTGATTGAAATAAACACGCTGCCAGGCTTGACGCCGGATTTCAGTGATTTGTGCGTGATTGTCAAAGCGCAGGGAATTTCCTACCGGGATTTGATCCTGGAAATCCTTTATCTGGGCGCAGCGCGCTTTGGGTTGATGGCCTTCTTGCCGGACATGATGTCTGAGCGATGGCCGGTCATGCCGTCGTTGACACCGCACATCCACAAGCCGCTGTTGAGGTAAACAACAACTATTTTCGGGTCGGGGCGGGTCCGGTGGGGATTATCTCGTGCTGGATCGTAGGGGCTGCTCGCGAGCAGCCCCTACGTAATGAATGGGCTTAAAACACTGCCGGCAGCAGCGCTGTTAAAAGCGGCCTGATCAAAACAACGAACTGCCCAACCGCGATCCCAAGCAATATTCCCGCGACAATATCCGAAAAATAATGCATGGCAGTTAAAACCCGCGACAAACTGACCAGGATTGCCCATATCACCATCAAAATTGCGATCCAGAACGGTCCGGTCAACACTGCAATAACAGCCAATAAACTGGCGCGGGCCGCGTGTCCGGAGGGAAATGAATGCGGATCGGTGTTGCGGTACGCTGCCCCCCAATCACCGGGCGGCCGGCTGCGGCGGACCGTAAATTTGATCACCATGACGACCACCGCCAGACCAAGGATGGCGGCTATTAAAAACGCGGCCAGGAGGCGGCGCGATGGGAATAATATCAATGAGATGAGTAAACCGGCCAACCAGAACCAGGAGTCGCCGGAATGGGCAAAAAAGGTGACCAGGCTCCACCACGGTGACTCGCCGTGGTCCATTCGGACTAATTTTGAGATTTTGGAATCGATCGCGTCAATTTTCTCAAACATAATGTGGCCGGGTTGTCGGGGGAAGTCCTCTCAATCGGGCGAGAGTATACCGTTAACTGGTTGAATCAGCCAGGCATATTCCTCACTCATTCAAATTTTGGCCATTACAGGTGGGGCTATGGGTAGGGGGCTGCCTCAAAAGAACAAATTTGTCATTTATTCCACCACATTTGCGGGATGGGGTGGAACCCATCTCCTACTGGTAAGGGCGGGCTTCCACGCCCGCCCGCTTTTGGGACAGCCCCTACTTGTATGTCTATCCTAAAGTGTGGTTAAATGATAATAGGCGATGGCGCTGGTCAACAATTGTGATTGGCGCAAAGGAGCTCAGGTGATGAATCCAACCCAGGCCACGCATAGACGCTCACGCAAACTGCTGACAGCCTTTTCGATCCTGATGGCGGTCACCCTGGCGTGTAACCTCCCCTTTATGCCAACCCCGACGCCTGGACCGGGCACTTCCACAGCCAGCCCTGAATCCAAGTCGATTGAAGAGCCACTGCCGCCCGTAGTCGTCGAGACAGCGCCGTTGGCGTCTGGAACGCTGCCACTGCAGGGTGAAGTGTCGCTCACTTTCGACCAACCCATGGACCGCGAATCCGTCGAGGGCGCTGTCAAGGTCGATCCGGCTTTGCCTGGCAGCTTCGAGTGGGATGATGGCAGCACCGTTCGTTTCGTCCCGGACCAGACCTTGCCGCCTGAAATCCGCCTGACCGTCACTGTGGCGGAAACTGCTCGCAGCAAGACCGGCCGGAGCTTACTGCGCGCCGCCAGTTTCAACTTTCAAACCCCGGGCGCGCTGCGCGTCACTGAAATTCTTCCCAGACCAGGGACGGCGGATGCCAACCCGTCTGCTACGATGACCGTTTCCTTCAACCAACCCGTGGTTGCATTGGGTGAGGAGGATAGCCCGCCCGCCTTTACACTCGAACCGCAGGTGGACGGTAAAGGAACCTGGTTGAACACTAGCACGTATATTTACGAAGCTGACCCGGCATTAGGGGGCGGCGTCCAGTACCGTGTACACTTGAATCCCGACCTGGTCAGCCTCTCCGGCGCCGCATTAGATGACAGCGGCGCCTTGGATTGGGAATTTACGACTGCGCCTCCCGCGCTGTTGGTCGTAGCGCCGCTTACGTCGAACACGCTCTTACTGGATGAGAGTTTTACGCTGACTTTCAACCAGCCAATGGATACAGCCAGTGTGGAGTCGAATTTCTCTCTGAGCGATGCGGTTGGAGCAGTGATTACTGGGGATTTTGCCTGGACTGAGCGCGACACCATCGTTACTTTTGCTCCCTCCACCTTGTTGAAGCGAGGCAACAGTTACCAATTACAGCTTTCCAACCGCGCCCGGTCGCGCGGTGGGACGGAATTGCTGATATCAACCCAAATCAAATACCAAACGGTTGGCGACTTCTCGGTCCAATCCACCGAACCGGCGCAGGGTGAATCATTGACGGTGTATACCGGTCTGGGGACAATCCTGGTAAATTTCAACGCTCCTCTGGCGGAGGGACAAAATTTGTCCCAGTTGGTGGAGTTGGAACCTGCCCCCGGCAATTTGAGGATCACGCCTTCAGGCGACCGAAAAGCGTTGTATTTGTCCGGATCGTTTGTCGAAGGCACTAGTTACCATCTCACGCTGGGCGAAGATTTACTCGACCGCTGGGGTGGTACGCTGGGCCACCCTTATACCGCCAATTTCCGGGTGGCCAATTCGGAACCGACGTTGCAAATTCCTATTCTGCTCTCCGGCAGCCCGGTGCTTTTCACTTTGCCTGGCGAAACCATTCTGCCTGGATACGCAGTCAACCTGGGCCGCATAAACCTTTCACGCGTGTCACTAAACAAGCAGCAGTTCCTGGATGCCTATTACCTTACGCTGGACGTGGAAGCATTTTCGTCCGTCGAGCAGTGGGACCAGGTGCTAACCCTGCCGCCCAATACCACGCAGGGGATCGAGATCGATCTCGTGCCCGGAGATGGAGCGCTCGAAAGCGGTTTGTACCTTTATCAGGTTGGTTCACCGGAAATTACCGCCCGCTATTCCACAGACCAGAGATTCTCGTTGGTGGTAAGCCCGCTGCAGGTGACCATCAAAGAATCGCTAGAAGAAGCGTTTGTCTGGGTAACCGACCTTCGCACAGGCCAGCCTGCTGCAAATATCCCGGTTGAAGTATTTACGTCTCGCGACAAAGCGGTCGGCAGCGGTACCACGGATGCCGACGGCATCAGCCGCATTGCCATCCCCAAAGATCGCGAAATATACCCGGGAATAGTCGTGGTTGCCGGTGACCCGGAAACCGCGAACTTTGGCGTCGGAATTTCAAATTGGACCAGCGGTATCTCGCCATGGCAACTGGGTGTTTCCAGTCAGTTTGTTCAACCGGATTTGCAAGCTTACCTATACTCGGATCGCCCCATTTACCAGCCGGGTCAAACGATTTACTTCCGCGGCGTGTTGCGTACACCTGGCGATGCCCGCTACACTCCAGCCGCTCTGGAAAAAGCTGAGTTCAAATTGTTAGGCGGTTACGATGCCGTAACCGGCCAATCCGCCTTGATCGACGAAATTACCCTGGATCTTTCGCCTTACGGGACGGTCAGCGGCGAATTTGCCCTGCCGGAAGACGCCATTCCAGGGACTTACACGATCCAGTTGACGGATCACAATGCCTGGCTTAACCTCCAGGTGGCCGAGTATCGCAAACCCGAGATCGATGTGCAAGTTGACTTCGCCAAAACTGATTTTCGCAGCGGTGAAGCGCTTGAAGTATCGGTGAATGCCAGTTATTACTTTGGCGGTGCAGCCAGCAATGTGCTGGTACGCTGGTCCTTGTATGTCCAAGATGATTATTTCTTGATTCCGGGGGGATTTTCTACCGGAATGGTGGATACTAGCTGGTTAAATCCTTTCTGGTATGGCATCCCGGAATTTTTCATGGGCAGCTATTTGACCGGTGGTGAAGGCCAAACCGGGCCGGACGGCGCATTGCAGGTGACATTTAGCCCGACTGAGCTTGCGGAATGGATTGATCCGGCTGTCGCCCACACGCTGATCCTGCAGGCTGAGATGGTGGATGAGAGCGGCCAGACTGTCTCGCGGCGCGGTTCTGCGCGTGTTCATCCGGACAACTTCTACATCGGCATCCGGCCTGAAGCCTGGCTGGCACAGGCGGGCGAGACGATCGGTTTTAGCATCCAGTCCAGCGATTGGCAGGCTGCGCCGGTCGGTGACAAGAATTTGAGCGCGGTCTTCCAACGCGTGGAATGGGTGCAGGATTGGAGCAATGTCCAGACCGGCGAAACAACCTTCAAGGAAAAATTGACTGAGGTTGGCAGCGTCAATTTGGTCACGGATGCCAATGGACAGGCGCGTATCGAATTTACGGTGGATGCTCCAGGGGCTTACCGGCTGGATGTGAGTGGTGGTCAGGCACTTACACAGGTAATGATCTGGGCCGGCGGAACGGGCAGCGTGCCGTGGCCAAACCTGCCGGACCAACATATCCGTTTGCAGAGCAGCCAGCAATCTTATCAGGCAGGCGATACCGCTGAGATCTTTATCCCCAATCCCTTCGCGCAGGGTGCTGTTGCGCTGGTGACTGTCGAGCGGCGCGGCGTACTAAGATCGCAGGTGGTGGACATTCAGGGGTCAAGCACGACTTTTGAACTGGACGTTCTCCCGGAGGACGCGCCGAACGTGTTTTTCTCGGCGCTGCTGCTGGGTCAAACGGATGCGGGTAAGCCGGATTTTCGGATGGGCATCCTGGAACTGGAGGTAGATACAGAGGCGCTGCTGCTGGATGTTCATCTGGCAGCCCGGGAAGAGACATTGGAGCCTGGCCAAACCGCCCGCTTCGACGTCCAGGTCAATGATTCTGCTGGCAAACCGGTGCAGGGTGAATTCTCGATCGCTGTGGTGGATAAAGCCATATTTGCATTGGCAGATCCCAACGCACCTGATATCATTTCAGCCTTTTATGGACCGCAGCCGTTGGGCGTTCTGACCAGCACCGCTCTGGCAGCTTACACCGGGAGGATTGTTACCGTCGAACCCGGATTGGGCGGTGGGGGCGGTGGGGGCGATCAGGCTCAAGTGGCAGACCTCCGCCGGGATTTTCAGGACACTGCGTACTGGAGCGGTGCTTTCGAAACGGATGCAAACGGCCGGGCAATGATCGAGTTCCTGCTGCCGGATAATTTGACGACCTGGGTTGCCACGGTACGCGGTCTGACGCGCGATACGCGGGTTGGCGAGGCGGCTGCTGAACTGCTGGTGACCAAGGATTTGATCATTCGGCCGGTAACCCCGAACTTTCTGGTTGCTGGTGACCGGGTGCAGCTTGGCGCGGTGGTCAATAACAACACCTCCAAGTCGCTGGACGTGACCGTAGAACTGCAAGCAATAGGGGTTACCCTGGAGGATGCCGCTGATGCATCAAAGGTTGTTCGGGTGGAACATGGCGGGAGGCAGCGGGTCAACTGGTGGGTTAGCGCCCAGGATGCTGGCACCGCTGAACTGGTTTTCTCCGCCCGCAGCGGCGCCTTGCAAGATTCCGCTACTCCGCAATCCGGTTCATTACCTATATTGCATTACGTCTCGCCGCAAACCTTTGCTACCAGCGGGTTGATGACTGAATCAGGGGAGAATCTGGAAGTGGTCAGCCTGCCACGCTCATACGAACCGACCGGCGGCGAGCTGCGCATTGAAATGAGCAGCACTCTGGCCGGTGCAGTCTTGAGTGGATTGGAAGCCCTGGAAAGCTACCCGGTTGATCTGACGGAACCAGTGATCTCCCATCTGCTGGCCACCCTGGCCACCTACGACCTGGCTAAAGCGCGCGGGGCTGGCACGCCTGATTTAACGGATCGTTTACAGCTGGCTATCCACCAGGATTTGGAACGGCTGCCGCGCTTGCAGAACAGCGATGGCGGGTTTGGCTGGGCCAAAGGCAGCCAAAGCGACCTTTATCTTTCAAGCTACGCCTTGCTTTCGCTGGTTCTGGCCGATGAAGCCGGCTTTATGCTGCCATCCGGCCTGAAGGAAACCACCCGAAACAATATCGCCGCTGACCTTTACCCAGCCCGGGATGCGCTCGAGGACTGGGAATTGGACCGCCTGGCGTTGGTTTTATATGCGTTGGAACGTTCCGGTAATAAAGAGGGGGAGTCGGCGGCTTTGTACGAACAACGCGAACGGCTCAGCCCGTGGGCAAAGGCTCTGTTGGCTTTGACGTTCGAGAGCCGCGGCCTGGAGGGAGCGGAAACCATTTTCTCGGATTTGTCGGGGTTGGCGATCCGCTCTGCTACCGGCGTCAACTGGCAGGATGCTGAAGCTGCCTGGCAGAACTTTTCCACCCCCAATTTCACTACTGCAGTGGTTGTGTTTGCCCTGGCTGAAAGGGATCCAGCTTCGCCGCTGCTTGCGGATGCCGTGCGCTACTTGACCTCGCACCGGCAAACATCTGGCGGCTGGGCATCCAGCTACGATTCCGCCTGGGTCATGCTGGCGCTGACCCGTTTCCTGCATGCGACTAACGAGTTAAAGGGCAGCTTTGACTTTATGGCCACATTGAACGGCAGTCCACTTGCTTCTGGCAGCGCTGGCGATGAAAACTGGAACTTGGTGCATGCCAGCGCCCCGCTCAATGATCTAAACGCCAATACAGGAAATGCGCTGCGTTTTGTTCACTCGGAAGGCGCTGGACGGTTGTACTATAGGGCGTATCTCGAGGTCGGGCAACCCGTAGATCAAGTGCAGCCATTGGAGCGCGGGCTGGCAGTCAGCCGCGAGTATATTCTGGCGGGTGCAGACTGTGCTGTGCAGGATTGCCCGGCGGTCGATGGGGTCAATCTTACAGCGTCCAACCCGGTGGTGATCGGACGAATAACGATCACCGCGCCAACCGACCTGTACTATGTGGTCGTAGAAGATGCCATCCCGGCTGGCGCAGAGATTATCAATTTACGCCTGAACACCGCTGCCTGGATGCCGGAGCAGCCGCTGGTTCCCGAGGTCGATGCACTCGATCCCTTCGCAGACGGCTGGGGCTGGTGGTGGTTTGGGCGACCGGCCATTACAAGCCAAAATATTCAGTGGGTCGCCAGTTACCTGCCGGCCGGGACCTATACCCTGACCTACAAGCTGCAACCGCTGCAGGCCGGTGAGTTTCGCGTGCTGCCGGCGCGGGCATACGCCTATTATTTTCCGGAGGTGGAAGGTCGCAGCGCCGGGTCGATCTTTACGATCGAGGAATAGCAGGGAGGAGGAGGGGGTTATATGAATCGTCGAGACATAGCGGCGCTGCGCCTCTCGACACCCATGCAGCATATACCTGAATGCAAGTACCCCCCGCTTTTTCATTTTCTGCTCCGTCCGGCGGTAAAATAAGATCAGGCAGAAAGGATAGCAACATCCTCTCCAAGCTGCACCCGGTGGACCGCACCCAGGCAGCTGCTTTTGCCAAAATTAAAGGATCCGTTTACCGGGATGATTGAGTCAGAAAACGTCGAAGCGCTGCTCGCGCAGCTGAGTACTGATATTTGGACTTCACGTAAGTACCGCAGCCTGGACCTCCCACTGGAGACGCTGCGCGACCTGTTAGAGCAGGAATTAACTAAAGGACGCAGTGGGAACGCTGCGCTGCAAGCTGTGCGCGAAAAACTGCATAACATCGTCGCGCCTTATCTGGGCGACCCGGATTACCCGGCTGCTGCTTTCATGTTGGATAAGGCGGTTCAAAGCGGTGACAGCGAAACGATAAAGGCTGCCTGCCACGAAATTATGGCCACCCATGCCTCCACCAAAGAGCGCATCCCATGGCTGGAGACGTTTTATCCGCAGCTCTGGTCGGTCACCGGCACGCCCGGCAGCGTCCTCGACCTGGCTTGCGGCCTGCATCCCTTTGGCTTGCCGTGGATGGGATTGCCTTTGGAGACGCAATATCATGCCTACGATTTGCACACGCCGCGAATCGAACTGATCAGCCATTTCTTGCAGCTGCTCGGGCGCGCACCGCTGGCAATTGTCCAGGATATTCTGGTCAGCCCGCCAAAAGTACAGGCAGACGTCGCTCTGTTCTTCAAAGAAGCCCACCGTTTTGAGCAGCGGCAAAAAGGCTGCAACCGACCCTTTTTTGAAGCCTTGAATGTGCGCTGGTTGCTGGTATCATTGCCTGCTGCTGATCTGAGCGGGCATCATTCGATGATCGACCGCCAACGCAGCTTGATGGATTCCATCCTCACCGGGCTGGATTGGCCAGTACAGGAGCTATTGATCGGGAACGAACTGGTATTCTGCATTCGTAAAATATGAGCCGCAAGAAAAAACGCAATCCTCAGTCCATATTGCCGGGAGCCGCCCAGAATGCGGCATTGGAGCGTTTTAAACCGCTGCTCACCCCTACAGATTACCAGGTGATGCTGGAGGAGTTGGCTCAACCCCTGCCGCTTGCCTTCCGCAGCAACCCGCTCAAGGCTAAACCCGGTGCGGAACAGGAATGGGCGCAACGCTACGGCTGGCAACTCGAGCCGGTTTCCTTCTGTCCCACGGGGTGGCGCGTGACCGGGATGCAAACCCCGGTCTCGATGACCCTCGAGCACCGTATGGGGCATTACTACATTCAGGATGCCGCCTCGATGCTGCCGGTGGAATTATTTGACCTTGACCCACTCGACCGACCGCTGGTGCTGGACCTTGCTGCCTCGCCAGGCGGAAAAACCACCCACTTGACCGCCCGCCTGCTCGACCACGGTTTGGTGATTGCCAACGACTCCTCCGCTGACCGCATCACGGCGCTGCGTCTGGTGTTGCAGGCCTGGGGAACAGCCAACGTTGCCGTGACGCGCTTTCCCGGAGATAAATTCGGGCGCTGGTACCCCGAGACCTTTGACCGTATCCTGCTGGATGCCCCCTGCTCGATGCAGGGGCTGCGTTCCACCGATTCACATCCCATGCGGCCGATTACCAGCCGCGAACAGGACACATTGGCGCGGCGGCAAGCTTCACTGCTGGCAGCGGCTATTGCCGCCCTCAAACCGGGCGGCCAGGTGGTTTATTCCACCTGCACGCTTGCGCCCGAAGAAGATGAAGCTGTGCTGGATGAGATTTTACGCCGCTACCCAACCTCGATCGCGATCGAAGGCCTGGAGTCGCGCCTGCCAGCCCCCGCACCGGCGCTGGCCGATGCCTACGATCAGAATTTTGACCCCCAGGTCACTCGCGCGGCGCGCCTGTGGCCGCACCGCTTCCACACCTCCGGATTTTTCGCAGCGCTGATTCGCAAGATCGCCCCGGTCGAATTTTCGCAAGAAGATCCGCCCAACCGTCCGCTATCACTGGTGGGTCAAAAGCCGTTAGTTGGAGGCGCCAAACACGACCTGCTTGCCTATTTCCACGATCAATTTGGTCATGCCCTGGAACCCATCCTGGAAACTTACCAATTGACGTTATGGCACAGCCCGGCGGGAATCTTCGCGGTGCCAGCCGCTTACCTGCAGCATTTCAGCGGGCTGCCCTGCCACCTGTTGGGTTTAAAACTGGCGGAGGAGACTCCGGACGGCTTGTCCCCTGCCCATGACTGGGTGGCTCGCTTTGGCGGCAGCTTTACCGCCGGCACGGTGGTGATCCCTCCCGAACTTTTAACCCCCTGGCTGCGCGGAGAGGACCTCGACTTTGCGCTGCCCGACGGAAGGCAAAACGGCGTGGTTGTGCTGTTCGACGCGGATGAACGCTGCCTGGGGCGCGGACGGCTGCAAGCCGGGAAAATCAAGAATCTACTGCCGCGAAGGCTGGTCTAACCGGCGCGGGTTTCAAACCAGTCGATCATCAGCGCAGCTGAAACGACTGCGGCTGTCTCCATGCGCAGGATACGCGGTCCAAGACTGACGGCTTGCCAGCCCATTTGCACCGCCTGATTGACTTCCTCAGCAGTAAGTCCTCCTTCCGGGCCGATCAACAGCGCCAGATTTGCGCCGGATGGCGCGCCCTGCAGAGAGTCAGGCAGCCGCAAGGTGTTCTCCTGCTCCCAGGCCACAAGGCAAATGTCATTTTTAGTCCTGGCGGTTTCCACTGCGGCAGCGTAATCCAACGGTAGGTTCAGCCTGGGGATCTTTCCGCGCCCGCTCTGCTCAGCCGCTTCCTGAATGATGCGTTCCCAGCGGGAGTGTTTGTTTTCGTAGGCGTGTTTATCCTGCACCAGCGACCGGCCGGATAAAACCGGGGTGAATTCAGCCGCGCCTACCTCGGTGCATTTTTGCAGCATCCATTCGAATTTTTCGCGCTGGGTCAGGCACAGATACATGCTCAAATGAACCGGCGGTTCGCCCTCTGCCAAAGTTTTGTCTATAACCCGCCCGCGGACTTGTTCGCTGCTGACCAGCGTCAACTCGACCCGATACTGTCCGCCAAGGTTGTCAAGCACAATCACGGTGTCGCCAACCCGCAGCCTCAGCACACGCAGGATCTGGTGCGCGGTTTCAAGCGGGAATAGGACAGAATCAGTTTGAATGGCGACGGGAGGCAGAAAAAAGCGGTGCATAACTTTTTACAGTAGAAAATTGGAGGAAGGTATCGACCTTCCTCACCTAGCCTCTCCCTCCCTTGGGAGGGAGAGGAATTATTAACCCATTGTTCCCCACGCTGGCAGGCTTATTCACTTGGCACCTGACACTTGGCACAGGGAAACGTGATTACCCGGCCGCTGTACCACGCAGGCGCGGGTCGAGCGCATCCCGCAGACCGTCACCCAGCAGATTGAAGCCCAGCACGGTCAGCATGATGGCAACGCCCGGGAAGAACACCAGGTGCGGCGCATTGAAAATGCTATTGCGTTCTTCGCCCAGCATCAAGCCCCATTCCGGCCGCGGCGGTTCAGCGCCAAGCCCAAGGAAGGACAGCGCCGCGGCATCCAGGATGGCAGTCGCGATGCCAAGCGTCGCCTGAACGATCAATGGCGTCAACGAATTAGGGATGATATGCCCAAACAAGATGCGTCCCTGATTCGCCCCAATCGAGCGAGCCGCTACCACATACTCCAATTCCTTGACCGAAATCACCGTTGAGCGCACCAGACGCGCAAATCGGGGAATCGACACAATACCAATGGCCAGCAGCGCATTGATCAAGCCGGTGCCCAGGAAGCTAACGATGGCGATAGCCAGCAACAGGCTCGGAAAGGCCATCAACACGTCCATGATGCGCATGAGCAAATCATCGAGCCAACCGCCGACAAACCCGGCAATTGCGCCAATGACGCCGCCAATCAAAATGGCAAAACTGACGGTTGACAACCCGACTTGCAGGGAAAGCCGCGATCCATAAATGACCCGCGAAAGCAAGTCACGGCTGTTTCCGTCGATGCCGAAGAGATGTTGCGGTTGGTCAGCCGCGCAGCCAAGCAGGTGAATGCAAGGCGGCTCGCGCCGGTCGACATCCCTCAACAACTGGATCGGATCATACGGAGCGATTTGTTTTGCAAATATGGCCAGGATTAACAAAAAACCTAAAATGATCATCCCGAGAATCGCAGACCGGTGATGGAATAACCGGCGCACCGCTTCACGTCCGGGCGAGGTGTATTTTATATTGGAGACATCCAGAATGGCTACGTTTGAGGTCATGATGTTCTACCTGTTACTCCAACCGTACACGGGGATCGAGATACGCATAAGATACATCGACAAATAAATTGATCAACACAAAAATGATGGCAATAATCAGGGTAAATCCTTGCACTACCGGATAATCGCGCGAAAGAATGGATTGAACCAGCATGGTGCCCACACCGGGGAGCGCAAACACGGTCTCGGTCAACACGGCTCCTGAAAGCAGCGCGCCCGTTTCGATCCCGATGATCGTGATAACCGGGATCATCACATTGCGCATCGCATGCCGGGATACCACTTTACGTTCGTTCACCCCTTTGGCGCGCGCGGTGCGGACGTAGTCTTGCTGCATAACTTCCACCAGCGTGGAACGGGTCATGCGCGCAATAATCGCCAGCGGAATGGTGCCGACTGCCACGGAGGGCAGGATCAAATGCCAGAGTGCATCCTTTAAAGTTGCCCAGTTACCCGTGATAATGCTGTTGGCAATGGCTGAATTGGAAAGAAAATAGACCGCAAACTTGGAGATACCGGTTAGTTCGGTCAGTCCCCATTGTTTTGCCAGGTTGACCAACGTCACGCTGGCGCCCAAACGGCCGGAAGGTGGGATAAATAACGGCGTATCCTTCATCACCAGCGCAAAAAAGTACGCCAGCATCAAGCCAAGCCAGAAAACCGGCATGGATACGCCAACATTGGCCACAACCATGGTCAAAGTGTCTGTAAAACTGTTTGGCTTTAAGGCTGAGATGATGCCCAGAAAAATTCCTACCGTCGTTGAAAACAACATGGCAAACAGGGTCAGTTCGATGGTCATTGGCAGACGTTCCGCTATGATATCGGATACTGGCCGGCTAAAGCGGATCGATTCACCAAAATCCCCTTGCGCCATATTGCCAATGTAGCGCACAAATTGAACAAAAACATTATCGTTCAAACCATAGCGCTCTTTAAACTCTTCACACTTAGTAGGGGTGGCACGTTCTCCCAGCATCGCCACGCACGGGTCGCCCGGGATTAAGCGCACAATCAAAAAGGTAACCAGTAGAATGCCAATGGCTACGGGTATTAACAAGACCAACCGGCGGGCCATAAAACGCAGCATGATCTCTTAAATCCTTTGCTGGACGAGTTTTAGGGTGATTCAAAACAGGCCGCATGCCCACAAGTTCATGCGCTGCTTATACCAAAATTTTTGTAAAACAGGAACAGGCCAGCCGACGGACAACCAGCCTGTTCTCTTATTATGCCATAAAACTGTTGGGGGGTGTTTTGTCGCATACCGCTAAAAACACCCCCCCAAATTTTATATAAGTTGTGAATTTACTCGGTCGCGTTCAGGAACTTGTTGAAGAACGCGGTGAAGTATTCGAAGTTGCCGGTGCGGCCAACATGGTTGGGGCTGGCAGCATCCCAAACCGCTGCATAGGAAGCAACCACATCGCTGGCATCCAGCAGTGCGCCGTCATGGAATTGAACGCCCTGACGCAGGGTGAAGGTCCATTCGGTGGCGTCATCATTGGCTACATAGCTCTCGGCCAGGCCGGGTTCGACCTCAGTGCTGCCAACCTTGAAGGACAGCAGCGCCTCAAAGATCTGCTCGCAAGCACGCAGGGTCTCGCCATCGGTTTCATCGATGCACCACAGGGTGGCAGGTTCACCGGACTGCATCCAGACGAACTGGTCAGAGTCGGAGGTGAGAACACCCATGACTTCGTTGCCAAGCGGGCTGGCGTGAGCGCCGCCGATGCTGGCTTTGAAGGCAGTTGCAGAAGCGCCATGGGCTACCGGGATCATGACCACATCGTCTTTCAGCAGTTGATTGACCTTGTCATAATGCACCTGGCGAGCAGCCGGATCAGAAATCTTACCTGCGGCGCGGATCTCTTCGACCAGGTCAGGATACAAATCACCAAATTGCAGGTTGGTATCCGCAGCGAAGTGGTAGTCATAGAAGTTAGTGGCGCCAGGGTAGTCAGCACCCCATCCCAACAGGTAGAAACCTTCGGTACCGGCAGCAGTAGCGTCGATGAAGGCGGTGGATTCCATTACATTGATATTCACCGTGATGCCGACTTCGGCTAACTGGGCTTGGATTTCCTGGGCAACTTTATCGGGAGTGGGTAAGTATCCGCGAACAACATTGCGGAGAGAGAGCGTAATTTCCAGGTTTTCTTGGCCGGCTTCAGCCAAAAGCGTCTTGGCCATTTCAGGATCATACGGGTACCAATCGACTGCATCGCTATAGCCAGGCTTGAGGGCTGGGGGAACGAATACCTTGGCAACCTGCGAGCCTTCGGGGTAGTACTGGTCAACGATGCGCTGGCGGTCGATCGCGTAGGCAATCGCCTGGCGAACTTTGACATCATCGAAGGGGGCTACATTGTGGTTGAAGCCGATGTAGAAGATATTCAGCGCCGGGCGGGGATAGAGCGCCAGGTTAGCGTCGCCTTCGATAGCGGCGAAATCTTCCGGAGCGGGGTTGTCGATACCGTCAACCTGTCCGGATTGCAGCTCGAGCAAGCGCTGAGCCGATTGTTCGGACCAGCGGAAGACCAGGTTGGGGATGGCAGCAGCAGTGCCCCAGTAATTGGGGTTGGCTTCATAAATAACGCGATCACCGCGCACCCATTCTTTAAGCATGTAAGGACCGGTGCCGTTGGGGGCTTCGCTCATCTTGACCGAATCGCCCGTATTGGCATCCAGGTATTCTTTGTCGGCAATCGAGAAGACCGAGAAAGCTACCTTCGAGGGGAAATCCGCATCGGGATAGCACAGCGTAAATTTAACGGTAAATTCGTCGACAGTCTCGATCGATTTAAACTCGCCGCCGTACTCGCAGTCCGGAGACTCGACCTTCATTTCGACGTAATTATTACGGCCAGCAGGAGTCTCAACCACTGGTACTGCGGTGGGCTCGGCTGGGGGAACTACGACTTCAGCCGTTGGCTGGGCAGCCGGTGCTTCTGTGGCCTCGGGGGCCGGTTGACAACCAGCGATCACCATGCTGGCAACTACAAACAGCGCTAATAGCGCATAAACCCATCGGTATTTCATTTCTCCTCCTAAAAGAAAATGTTTGGCGATTTGTTTGCAAAGAAAAAGGTGTGTCTTCTTACTCTTACCACCTCCTGTGTATGCTTTTTGAAGCATGGAATTGGGATGAAAATAAATGTAAAGCAAACAAGTCAACTTGTCAAGCTGAATGCGAAAATCCGCGATAAATTTGCAATAATGCGGTATAGTCTTTTTAAATTCTAAAATCAGGCACATGAATTATATCGATATGGAAAAATTAGTACAAGACCTTCGCTCCCTGGTTGGGATTCAACTGACAATGCGGCAACTCGCAGCCTTCAAAAAATACGAAGAGGTTCTGCTCGAGTGGAATAAAAATGTTAATTTGACCGCCATTCGGGATGGCGAGGGCATCCGCAACAAGCACTTCCTCGACTCACTCACCTGTATGTTAGCCTGGCGCGATCGCCCCCCTGAACGCTTGATCGACATTGGCACCGGCGCCGGTTTCCCGGGCATTCCCCTCAAAATCATCATGCCGCGCCTGCAATTGACCCTGGTCGAATCGGTCGGAAAAAAGCTGGAATTTTGCCGGCACATGGTGGAAGTCCTCGGATTGGAGAATGTCACCTGCCTGCAGGCGCGCGCCGAAGAATTGGGCCTGGCGCGCGAGCACCGCGAAAAATACGACTGGGCGGTCGCCCGGGCGGTCGCCAACCTGCCGGTGCTAGCTGAATATTTGCTGCCGTTGGTGCGGGTAGGCGGTGGAATGCTGGCGCAAAAAGGCGAGACCGGTCCTGCCGAAGCGCATAAAGCCGACCGGGCTATTCACGTGCTGGGTGGGCGAATCAAGCAGCTCATTCCGGTGCTGCTACCGGGCGTCACCGAGGAACGTTTTCTGGTGGTGGTGGACAAGGTCAGCGCTACGCCGCCCGGCTACCCCCGTCGGATTGGCCTGCCAGCCAAACGGCCAATCAGCTAAAGTTGTCTCGAACGGGATCAGGTTAATAACTGGGTGCGGCAAATACCGGCTTGACTCAGTTCTGCGCCGGTTTTTCTGCTGGAGCGGCAAAACCAGCGCGCACCTGCCAAACGTTGCTGCGGGCGACGAAGTCGGGATCGAACAAATTCAAATCGGTGGTGGTCAACAGAGCCTGCTCGCTTTCCTGCAAAGCAGAAAGCAGTTGGGTTCTGCGGCTGATGTCCAATTCTGCCAGGGTCTCATCCAACAGCAACACCGGCCAATGCCCGGTCTTTTCGCGCATCCAATCCACTTCGGCCAGTTTGAGCGCCAGCAGGCTGCTGCGCACCTGGCCGCGTGAGCCGTAATCCCCCAGGTCAATGCCGTTACCCATAAAACGCAGTTCGTCGCGGTGCGGCCCAATCGTGGTGATGCCGCGGGCAATCTCCTCCCGGCGCAACGACTGCAAACGCCGGGTGAATCCTTCCTGGATTTGTTCCAGCGTAAACCCGGTGCGATCCGTCCCCATCTCGACTGGCAGTTGGACCTGCCCATTGGTCGGCGCAAGTGGATCATAGGCTGGGCGGTATTGCAGGCGCAGCACTTCGGTGCCGCCAGTCAACAGGTCATGGTAGCGCATGACCAGGCGCTCCAACTCCTGAGTAGCAGCGATACGCGCCTGGATTAACATCGCCCCCCGACCCGTGAGTAGTTTGTCCCAATAGGTCAGTTGACTGGGGTCCCCGCCGCGTTCGCCAAGCTGTTTGAGCAGCGCATTGCGCTGGGTTAAGGCCTGAGCGTATTCGCTCAAAGCCTGGGCATAGCCCGGCACCACCTGCGCCAGCGCCAGATTGAGATAACGGCGGCGCTCTTCCGGCCCGCCCTCGATCACCCGAGTCATTTGCGGCAGGAAAATGACCGCATTGAACTGCCCGAGGGCTTCCTGCATGCTGCGTTTGACCCCATCTACCAGAATTTCTTTGCGCAGCCGCCCGCCGTTTCCGCCATTGACTTCGCGTATCAGGCGGACTTCCATGCGGTGCTCTTCACCGCCGCGCTGGAACTGCGCCACTAACCGCGCTACCGTCAAAGGTTCATCCTTGTTGGTAAATTGGATTAGCTGCCGATCATTGGCGGCGTGGAATGAGGTGAAAGTCGCCAGAAAATAAACCGCTTCCAACAGCGTCGTCTTGCCCTGGGCGTTATCCCCGACCAATAAAAGAATCCGCCGGGGCACTTCCATGTCCAGGCGGGTAAATGCTCGAAAATTGGTCAGAGAGAGTTGCGTAAGGTACATAAAAGCAGGATAAAGGAGCTCGACCTAATCAGCGGCTATGTTTTCTTCTTCAGGGGTTGGCTTCCAGACTTTGGTAGCCCGGTCGGTGTAAAGGATGCCATCCAGGTGGTCGATTTCATGCTGGAAAATGCGCGCCAGCCAGCCGTCTGCCTTGATTTTCACCGGCTGACCGCGGCGATTTTGCCCGCGCACCACGACTTCCAGGCTGCGTTCCACTTCGCCGACCAGTCCGGGGACGGACAGGCAACCCTCGATCCCCATTTCAGTTTCCTCCGAGGCGCTGATGATCTCCGGGTTGACCACCACATACAATTTCTTGGGGCTGTCCTCTTTCTCATCATCCTCTTCGTATTCGACAACCACCAACCGGTCCAGTAACCCGACCTGCGGTGCTGCCAACCCGACTCCGGGAGCTTCGCGCATGGTTTCGACCATGTCGTCGATCGTTTTTTGCAATTCCTTATCGAACTCGGTGATCTTGCGGGCTTTACGCCGCAGCACATCGTTCGGCACTGTGACAATTTCTCGTAACGCCATTCCATCCTGCCTTTAATTGTTTACCAACATACCGCAATAATCCCCAAATTATACCGCGTAAGATTATTCGATGCACACAATACGCAAACACGACGCTTACGTTCTTCGTTGCAATTTATGGGATTGAGGGCGTGTGAGAGTTCATAGCATATGGGATGTCGGATTTCGGGGCAGCATTACGCGAATGTCATTTTAGACAGCCATTGCCCCTCTATCCGACCTACGGCTACGACTGCTGTGAAGGTTAAGCTCCGTCGGTTGAATTAATGGCGTATGAAACTTCACATTTGACCGATCACACTGGCAGCCCGAAATCCAACATTCGATAGTTTCCCGATTAATCATTATCGCCACTGCAGTAAACCCTGTAAACCGTCAGGATGCCCGTTCGGGTCCCTCAGGCTGATCATCTTCTACCGGCCCTTCATCCTCCGGAATTTCATCCAGCGGATTCTCGGAAGTCGCCCCTCCAATATAGTTGTGGTAACGCTCGATCCAATCTGCCATTTGGTCATGGCGTTCCTGCTCCAGCCTGGCTTCGTCACGCTGCTTGAGCTCCATGAAACTTTGGAACAGTTCGCGCTGCACCTCTGCCGGGTTGACCACATTATCAAAAGTAAAGGTGGATTCACCGACGCGAATATAAACGGTGCCAAAATTGAAAATCAGGGCAATCAGGTTCTTCCGTTCATAATCAATGCTGAGGATGTTGCGCAGTGGGGCCGATTTTTTCTCCTCAGTACCCAGCGGTTTTTTGAAAACATCCATGATCAGTTCCGGGGTGATGATGTAGCGGTCATTGCGCCAGTCAACATATTGGTACAACAGCCACAGGAACAATGCCGGCCCAAGGATCAAAAACAGCAGCGTGCCGGTCGATGCGCCGAATGGGATGATGTTCAGCCAAATGAGGAACACACCGATGAGCAGGATGAAGGTTAAAAATAGCGGCAGACCGGTCTTTTTGAGCAACAAGAACCAGTGTGTGCGGTAGATGATGTTGCCATCTTCTTCCAGTCGCAGCAGGAAAAGTTGAGACATCCATTCCTGCAGCGCTCCGGCTTTGACATGCAGCGGTACATCCGCTGGTGCTGGCATTCCCTTATCGCCAGGCAGGTGTTCGATGCGTTCACGGATGGTGCGGTCGATTTGGTCCAATTGCTCGCTGCGGCGGTGGAACTTCTTCCGCCCACGCATTTCATTGATCAAGTTGATCACCTGCTGGGGATGCGCCAGCCGGTTGAGCACAATCACCCCGGTGTAGGTACGCACCAGGATATTACCGTAATCCATCAGCCGCCCGATTTGGTCGGTTTTAAGATCATCAGCCAGCACCGCATCCAACGGCACCTCCTGGCGGCTTTCATAAACCAGCAGCACCTTCTCCAGCTTGACCACCCGCCGGTTGGTGACCACGGCATAATCGTTGGCCCAATCCAGCACCAGCCAACCCAGCCAGATCAACAATCCGAACAAGGTTAAACCAAGCAGAATCACAGGCAGCGAAGAATCGGGCAGAACGACGATGGCCAGGTAAACCAGCACGCCAATGAACAGCGCTTCAACCGCCAAGGCAGGCAGCAGTTTCAGGATTAAAAACAACCAGTGCCGCCGGGCAATAAAATGGACCACCTCGCGCGGGGCGCGCCAGTCCATCTTGAGGTTCATGGATAGCAGATAGCTGTTTAAAACCACCCGCATTGGCAGCGCGATTTCGGGGAATTCCTGACGCAGAGCAGACAAGACATCGGGCGTGAGCCGCAACACAATTACTTCCGAGAGCGCAGTGGCGGTCGTACGGCGGTGCACTGGTTTTTCTGCCAGGGCTTCATCACCAAAATAGTCTCGCGATTCGAGAACCGCGTAGTCTGCTACTTTCTTTTGGGTTCTTTCCAGCCGCACCCGCCCGCTGACGACGAAGAAAAAGCCGTCTGCGGCGCTGCCCTGCGCGAAGATGACCTGCTTTTCCTCATACAAAAATGCCTCGATCCGGTCTGTTACCGATTCGAGTTGCTCGTCGGTCAGACGGTGAAAAATATGGCACTGCCGGAGAATATCCAGTACTTCGCTGCGATCGACCTGCATAATTCATAGTATATCCGATCTACGCCTGCATACCACCTTTCACATCGGGGCGATTGTATCTTTGTCCATAACCTTCGACCGGAAAATTCTCGGCGCGTTAACAAACGGAACGCAACCTACCCATGGTTGGGCTTCGATGGGCGCAAGGGTGCTGTTCGCCCTGAGTAATCGGTAATGTTTGGGGAACAAATCGAAGTTATCTCGAATGACATGGGGCGAACGCACCTTACCCATTGGTGGCTTCGACAAGCTCAATCACAGATTGCCCCACCCGAAGGGTGCTCTGTGAGTGCGGGCAGCCAACGGACTTCCGTGCCCTGTCCGCAGGACAATCTGCGATTGAGCCTGTCGAAGGGCAACCATCGAGGTTTGCCTGGAGACCCTTCACTGCGGGGTGACATCAGCCGTAGGGGCGGCTCGCGAGCCGCCCCTACAAGCCAGCCACTTTCTATTACGTTATTCTGGTACAATTCGCATGCAATCATGCAAGGAGGTTCGTTTTGAGACGCGGTGACACAGCCATCCTGAGATGGATTTCCATTGGGGTGCTTTTTTTAGGATTATTACTGGTTGTTTTCCAACTGATTCAATACAGTCGCCTGCGGTCCGCCTACCCCACCGGGACCGTGATCGCTGGCGTACCGGTAGCCGGTTTAGACCGCCAACAAACCGCTGAACGTCTGATCCAGACTTACAGCATGCCCGTCGAAATGCGTTACGGCGACGCGGTGGTGCAGATCAAACCATCTGTGGCCGGTTTTAAGCTGGATGTGGAAAGCATGCTGGCAGCCGCTGACCAGCAGCGCATTTCACTGCCCTTCTGGAACGCCTTTTGGGGCTTTTTGTGGAATCAACTGCCTGAACCAGCCGAAATTCCAATCCGGGCTGAGACCTCTGACGAGCGGCTGCGCGCGTACTTACGCGACGAAGTCGCTGCCCGCTACGATAAGCTGCCATCGCCGGCACAACCTGTGCCCGGAAGTTCATCTTTCTCACCTGGGAAGCCCGGCACGGTGCTTGATCTCGACCGTGCGGTGATCCTGGTCACCGACGCCATGCGTAACCCCACAAGGCGGGTGGTCAACCTGACCTACTCCATTCAAAACCCGACCCGGCCCTCCTTCCCCAACCTCCAGGTCATGATGCAGCAGGTGCTCGCGGTCAACGAATTTGAGGGACTGGCAGAAATTTACCTGCTGGATATCCAAACCGGGCAGGAAATTAATTTTGCCTGGAATGCCGGTGAAATCATCGCCCCCGGCATCGCCTTCACCGCTGCCAGTACCATGAAAATCCCAATCATGCTCTCCACCTTCCGGCGTCTGGACGAACCTTCTCCCGCCAATATCACCAGCCTGATGGAATCGATGATCGAACTGTCCGAAAATGATCCTGCCGACCGATTGATGGAAGAAGTGATCGACAATCGTCTGGGGCCGCTGGCCGTTACTGAAGATTTACAGAAAATGGGCTACGAAAACACTTTTTTAGCCGGGTTTTTCTACCCTGGCGCTGCCCTGTTGCGAGATTATGATACACCAGCAAACTCGCGCACTGACGTATCCGCTGATCCCGATCGTTACAACCAGACCACCCCGGTGGAAGCCGGCATGCTCCTTAATGACCTGTACCAGTGCGCGTCAACAGGCGGCGGGACTTTCGCGGCCGTTTTTCCCGGGCAGATTTCGCAGCCAGAATGCCGTTTGATGATCAGTTATCTGACCAAAAACCGCATCGCCGTATTGATCGAAGCTGGCGTACCTGAAGGCGTACAGGTGGCGCACAAACACGGCTGGCTGACCGACCCGGCGGATGGCTTGATCCACACCATCAGCGACGCGGCCATCGTCTATACCCCTGGCGGCAACTTCATTTTTGTCATTTACCTGTACGACCAGGAGCAACTGTTATTCGACCCGGCCAATGCATTGGTTGCCAGTATCACCCAGTCGATTTACAACTACTACAACCTGGCCGGGCAATAACCACTGCTTAGCGGCTGCCAAAATAGGCTGCTTTGAGTTGCTGCAACAATTTAGCCGAGGTCCAGGATAACGGCCGGCAGATTTCACTTTCCAGCGCGCCCAGGGCTGCGAGTAAAGCGTTCATTTCTTCCTCGGGGGTGGCAATCTTGTAGCGTTCGCGCAATGCGGCCAGCCGCTCGTGGAAATGGACAATCTGACCGCTTTCGACCAGCTTGTCAGCAAAGTACACCAGCTTTTCTTCCCAACTGCGCGGGCTATTGGCTTTGTCCAGCAGATTGAACAACATATGGCGCAGCGCTATTTGTGCCAGTTCCGGCTGACCGCGCTCTGCCAGCATTTTCGCAGCCATAACTCCATGATCGGCTTTGAGCGGCCGCGCAGTAATTTTTGCCAGGTCGTGCAGCAATCCGCCGCGGTGCGCCAAAACCGGGTCGACCTCCTCGCCTGCCTGACGCAGCCAGACAGCCATCTGGTATGCAAGCGCGGCTACCATGTCAACATGCACCAACAGGTTGGCGCTGGCACCCTGCCCTGCCAGCCAGGCGTGCGATTCCGCAATGGAAGGCAAGTTCAGGTGATATAAAACAGCAGGCAGATCTTTCATGAAACGAATCTCTGCCGAGTGCTCGGGAGCCAATGCCGGAACAACTTCGCCGCGCGGGTTGAACCAGATGGAACGCCACCCGGCACCTGCAGCGCCGAGAATATCGAAGGTGTAGCTATCCCCCACCATGACCAATTCTGACCGCGAAACTCCCAATTTTTGTTCCAGAGCCAGAAAGAAGGCCAGGTCTGGCTTGCGCGCGCCATTTAATTCTGCCTGGGTGAAATAAGCAGTAAATGTCTGGTCGATTCCAAGGCGCGCCATGGCAGCCTTGATCTTCGTACCATTCGAATCGCTGGCGTTCGACCCGACCACCAGCCGGTAGCGCCCGTCCAATGCGCCCAACATCTCCGGCACCCCAGCCACAGCTTCCAGCACTGGCCAATCCATCATCGGACCAGTCTGAGCAGGATCAACTTTAATCAAGGTATCGCCACCATCAAAAACGATCGTTGGTATCGACATACAGGGTTACTCCAGGGGTCAATTTTACCCCAACGCAGGCTGAAAATTCGACGGCAGGGGCTGATGGTATAATCCAGAGCATGCCCTCCCTCGTCGCAATCGACCTCGAAACCACCGGCCTTGATCCCCAAAAAGACGCCATTATCGAAATAGCCGCCGTGCGCTTTTCCGGCAACCGGGTGGAAGCAGAATGGACCTCGCTCATCAATCCCGCCCGCGCCATTCCGCCGCTGATTACCCAGTTGACCGGCATCAACAATGATATGGTGCGCAACGCCCCACCCATCAAGGCTGTCATTCAGGAATTGGCAGATTTTGTGGGCGATTCTCCGGTGGTCGGGCATAACGTGCAATTCGACCTGGGCTTTTTGCATAAAAACGGTATCCTGGGATTAGCCGAGCCGATTGACACTTACGAGCTTGCTGCGGTGCTTATGCCTACCGCCAGCCGCTATAACCTTGGCTCGCTTGGCCAGATCCTCGGCATTCTGATCCCCAATTCGCACCGGGCATTGGATGACGCCCGCCTGGCGCACGCCGTTTATGCGAAGTTGTATGAGCGTGCTATCCAAATGCCAATTGAACTGCTGGCTGAAATCGTGCGCGATAGCGAATCGGTGAACTGGGATGCGGGCTGGTTTTTTGGCCAAATTATGCGCGCCCGGGCGCGCCAGCCGATTGGCGCGCGTCAGGTGCAGCAACATGATTACGGCGCACTTTTTGCCTCTACCGCAGCGGTATTATTGCCGCCACTCACTCCACCGGAAACGCTTGCCCCGCTCAATGTGGATGAGGTGGCGGCCCTGCTGGAGTACGGCGGTCCTTTTGCGCGTTATTTCGAGGGTTATGAACAACGTTCGCAACAAGTGGAAATGCTGCGGGCTGTCACCCGCGCTTTTTCGGACGGTTACCATCTGATGGTTGAGGCCGGTACCGGAACGGGAAAGTCCTTTGCGTATTTGGTGCCGGCTGCATTGTGGTCGATGCAGAACAACACCCGCATTGTGATTTCGACCAATACCATCACCCTCCAGGAACAACTCATCAATAAAGATATTCCCGACCTGCGGAATGCCCTTAGTCTTGACCTGCGCGCTGTGGTGCTCAAGGGGCGATCCAATTATTTGTGTCCGCGCCGGCTGGAAGCGCTACGCACCCGCACGCCTGAAAACGCGGATGAAATCCGGGTAATGTCGAAGGTGTTGATGTGGTTAAGCGAAGGCGGCTCCGGCGACCGCTCGGAGATCAACCTGAACGGTCCGATGGAACGCGAGGTCTGGTCGCGGCTCTCGGCGGATGATGAAGGCTGCAAAGCCGAAGTGTGCATGAGCCGCACGGGCGGCGCCTGCCCCTTCTACCGCTCACGCATGGCCGCCCAGTCTGCCCACTTGATCATCGTCAACCATGCGCTGTTGCTGTCAGACGTGGTCACCGGCAACCGGGTCTTGCCCGATTATTCCTATTTGGTCGTTGACGAGGGGCATCACCTGGAAGCGGCGTCGACCAATGCGCTCAGTTACAAAATCACCCAGAACGATCTGGCGCGTATGCTGCGCGAATTGGGCGGCGCCTCCAGCGGCATTTTGGGACGACTGTTGAACCAGGTGCACGACCTCCTCAATCCCTCTGAACTGGCGTCCCTTACGACCTCCATGCAACGCGCCACCGACCTGGCTTTTCGCCTGGAAAACCAGATGGCCCAATTCCTGCGCACCGTTGATTTCTTTATGGATCACATCCGCGATGGCGCTCCGGTCAGCTCCTACGGGCAGCAGGTTCGTATTTTGCCTGCCACCCGCACCCTGCCCGCCTGGACTGAAGTGGAAATGGCCTGGGATTCCACTGGCCAGACTATGAGTCAACTGCTGATTTTGGCCGGGCAAATCCACCAGAATGTCACGGACACATTTGACCAGCCGCCTGAAGGAATGGAAGACACCATCGGCAATCTGGGCAATATCATCCGCCGCCTGACCGAAGCGCAGGCTTACCTGGCAGCGCTGGTTTCGCAGCCGGATTCAAATTACATCTACTGGGTTGAAATTCAGCCCAACACCAACCGGTTGGCGCTGCAAATCGCGCCGCTGCACATTGGGCCGCTGATGGAACAATTCTTGTGGCATGAAAAAACCAGCATTGTGGTGACTTCTGCCACCCTGACCACTCAGGGCGAGTTCGAGTACCTTAAGAGCCGCTTAAATGCCGACGAGGCCGATGAATTGGTTCTCGGGTCGCCTTTTGATTACGAGACCTCCACCCTCTTGTATCTGCCGAACGACATCCCCGAGCCAAACGATGCCAATGGTTACCAGCGGGCGGTGGATCAGTCGCTGGTGCGGCTGGCAAAGTCGAGCGGCGGTCGAATGCTGGTGCTGTTTACCTCGTATGCGCAATTGCGTAAGACCTCGCAAGCCATTACCTCCCCATTGCTTGAAGAAGATATCCAGGTGTATGAACAGGGCGAAGGGGCTTCCGCCAACACCTTGCTGGAAACCTTCCGCGGCACCGAAAAAGCCGTCTTGCTCGGCACGCGCGCCTTCTGGGAAGGCGTCGATATCCCCGGCGATGCGCTTTCGGTTCTGGTGATTGTCAAACTGCCATTCGATGTGCCGTCCGACCCAATTATTGCAGCCCGATCCGAGACTTTTGACGACCCCTTCAACGAATATCATTTGCCCGAGGCGATTTTGCGCTTTCGTCAAGGGTTTGGCCGCTTGATCCGTACCCAATCCGACCGCGGGGTGGTGGCGGTGTTCGACAAACGCCTGCTCTCCAAGCGCTACGGCCGTTCCTTCCTTGATTCACTGCCGGATTGTAAAGTCCAGGTGGGCTCGCTGCGCGATTTGCCTGCCCTGACCGCTCGTTGGCTCAACCTGTAAGGGCCAATCTCGATATATTGGGAGAAGATTCATTGCCGGCTATCCCTGGGAAAAAATGGCAGCCCAAAGCCAGCCTGCTGGATGTCCTCAAAGGCCGGCAGCGCGCCATTCTGCGTATCGACGCAGACAGGAACATTGGAGAGATCAACCCACGTATTTACGGGCATTTTATCGAGCACCTGGAACGCTGCATCTATGGCGGAATATGGACGGAAAACGGCGAAAGACTGCGCGAAGATGTACTGCGATTGGTCCAGCCGCTTAAGCCGCCGGTAATTCGCTATCCGGGCGGCAACTTCGCCAGTGCTTATCACTGGGAAGACGGCATTGGTCCGCGCGAATCGCGCCCCAAGCGCTTTGACCCGGCCTGGAAGGCCGAAGAGAGCAACCAGGTCGGCACGGACGAATTCATCGAACTGTGCCGGCGCACCGGCGCTGAGCCCTATATTTGCGTTAACGATGCCACCGGCACTCCCGAAGAAGCCGCCCGTTGGGTGGCGTACTGCAATGAGGGCCATCAGGGGGAGCAGGGAAGTCGCCGGGCCGCAAACGGGCATCCCGAACCTTATAACGTGCGCCTGTGGGGCGTCGGAAACGAGGTGTGGGGCCGCTGGCAGGTCGGTCATACGGATGCAGCCGGTTATGTGCAGCGTCTGCGGCCAATCGTCGCAGCCATGCGCGCGGTTGATTCTTCCATCCAGATTGTGGCGGTAGGTGATACCCTGACCGAAGATGCCGACCCGGCAGGCCGACGCTGGAATGAGACCGTGCTGCGCGAAGCTGGCGACTTGATCAATTACCTGTCGTTCCACCTGTACCAACCCGGTCAAGCAGGCTGGCCGGAGAACTCCGACCAGGAAGCGTTGTATTACACCCTTTGTGCCGCGCCGCTCTCAGCGGAAAAGGACATTCAACGCCTGGCAGAGTTGATCAAACAGGCGGCGCCCGGGCGCGGCATCAAGGTGGCATTGGACGAGTGGAATGTTTGGCCGTCCCCGCCCGAAGGGGCCACCAGTATGCACGACGTGCATTACACCATGCGCGAAGCGCTCTACGCCGCCGGGATGCTGAATGCTTTTCAGCGCCAAAGCAAGGTTCTGACGCTGGCGAACCTGGCGCAGATGGTCAACGTTCTGCCGTTGATCGTCACCGATGAACGCCAGTCGTATGCCACGCCCATTTATTACCCCTTCGAGATGTACCGCCAGATGGAGCCGGTTGCCCTGGATGTCGAGCTGGACTCACCGGTGTACCAGAGCCAGGCACTTGGCAATATCGAAGCCATGGAAAAAGTGCCTTTTATTGATGTCTCAGCCACGCGCTCGCGCAGCGGTCAGCGGGTAGTACTGGGAATTGTCAACCGCCATCCCACCCGTCGGGTTGATCTTTCGGTGCGGCTGTCCGGTTTTAGCGATCTTAGCCCAAAAAACGGCTGGCTGCTGCGTCACGCGGACCCGCTGGCGGAAAAC
>MGMG01000034.1 GCA_001796355.1 Chloroflexi bacterium GWB2_54_36
CAGCAGACATTTGGGCTACATCTCCAAACTTACGTAGTGATAAGGATGATTTAAATGGAAACTGCTTCTTTGCTCCCTCTGATTCAAAGCTACAAGTCAGACCCAGAGTCAGTCTACAACACCTGGTTTATTAGCAGCGAAGAGCGCATGAAAGCTTTCCGTTCTATTCGACGTGGGGTGCGTGACCTGGTGGATGCGATCTCGGCAGGAAGTTTTGGGAATGACTTTAAAGGCTCTCCGTTGGAAGTAGTACTGACCGCTATTACCGAGCAAAAGCAGGTATTCGAAGGAGCAGCACATTCATTCTTCTGGAAACCGAAGCTACGCATCCCTGACATCTATGAAAACGAGAGCAATAAGCGGAAGTTTGGTGCCTTTTTGGAAACTTGCCTGAATGCAACGCGCGAGGACCAAATTTTAACGGCCATGAGTCGTCTGGCTGCGATGCAGATTAAAGGATTGGGTCCATCGGTGGCCAATATCGTCTATTTTCTCCACCCTACTCTAATACCCCCCATTAATACGGCGATGATGAATGGATTCAACGCGTTGTTTAACGATAATAAAAAGCTAGGTTCCTGGGAAGCCTACCTTGGAATGCGTCAAACGCTTCTCCAAACCAATGAAGCCGTGCGTTCATATCTCTCTAAAGATCTAGGCGCTTTTGCAGGATTGTTATACGAATTGGGGATCGGGAGGTTAATCCATGGAGGTGCTGTGCCATGGGGTCTACAACTTGAAAAGGCTAAAGCAGAGAAGTTGGCTCAGACACGTCATAATGATGTGGTCTCGGAACTGGCAGAGGAGTCAGAACATACCCACATGCAATACATGCTGATCCAGATCGGACGGGCCCTTCATTACAATGTTTACATAGCCCGGAACGATCGCCACCGCGAGTGGGAAGATCAGTTATTTTCGATGCTTACCGTCCCCGATTTGCCGCCATTGAACTGGTCCCCAGAAGTTCTGGCTACAGTGCGACTGATTGATGTAATTTGGTTGGAACCGGATTCAAACAAAATCGTGGGAGCTTTCGAAATTGAGAAAAGTACCTCTATTTATTCGGGTATTTTACGCTTAGAAGATCTATATCACTCTCTCCGTGATTGTAATTGCAACCTGTACCTGGTAGCGCCCAATCAGCGTGAAAAAGAAGTGATGGCACAACTCGCTCGCCCGGCATTTAAGCAGGCCTTGAGAGAAATCGATCTGGCGTATATTTCCTTCAACGATCTACACGAGTATTGCGGCGCAATGTGCAAATTCGGGGAAGATATTTCAATCTTGAAGAAGATCACGCACAGTTCCGTTAATTGAGACCCAATCGGTAAAGCTACCTGACGTATGTTTAAACCCAAAACGCCCATTATTGGGCGTCTCGGAAAAAAGTAGCGGGGAGTGGATTCGAGCCACTGACCTCCGGGTTACTCCGAAAGCACTCGGAGCGGTGTGAGTAAAAATCCTGAATCCGTGCCACCGGTACGCCCTGCACGAAGTGCATGGGTTTGTGCGGCGGGTTCTGCAAACCCTGGCACTGCCCGCCAGGGCAAGTGTCAGCCAAACCGACGAACGCAGGTTGCGAAGCACCCTGTGGGTTCTTGCTTGCCCGGTGCGCAGCGATCCCACCAAGGGACGATGTAGTTGATCGATGTGCGCATAGTATACTTTTTGCGTGGGTTCGTCAAGTACTTTTTTAGTCCTTTTTTGTATACCATTTTGCTTTTTTTTGGGCAGTTTCTTTAGCAATTCAGATCTTAAAACCACATCACCGTTGAACTGATAATCGCAGCAAAAACGTCCAATACCAACGAGTGGGTTATTGGTTGCTGGTGCACGCGTAGTAATACCATTCGCAACTTCAAAAACCTGTAAGGGGTACATGCTGCATTCTTCATCTGTATCGGCAGGTTCGCCTATTCCAATTTATCAGTTCCAGCCTGTTGATCAAGCGATGCATCGAACCGCGCCATTCCATGGCAAATACGGTAAAGATTACAGTTATATCCGATATTTGCTGTAATCCGTACACTTTCCCAATCGTCAGCGATTTGTGCATCGAATCATTTCGAAACGATGGTTACTTGCGTCTCTCGATAAATTCACGCACAATACCTAACGCCTGGTCAGTCCTGGCGATCGACTTGCTTCCTTCGCGTTCAATACCGTACAGGGCGCGGATGGCGTCGACCGTCTCCGGGACGACAATCGCCTGGTTGTAAACCTGGTAGTTGTAGAACAGCTCGTTCCCTTTGACGGTCAGGCTGTCTTCCCACAAACCCACCTCCCACATATCTCCGCGCGGGCGACCAAGGTCTGCCATCAATTCCAGGGTGCTGTTAAGCGCCACCACGCCGTCAGAAGCACGCAAGAAGGCGATTCGTGGAGCGGCGCGGAAAGCCGCCAACACCTCTTCTCTCGTAACCTCGCGAGTGAGTTCCACGCTCCAGGCATGCAGGTGACTGTTAGTGTGTGCAGCCACCACTGCAATCGTGACCACGTCCAACTCCGGATCGACTGTCTGTGCGTCCGGGCCCTGGTGAGAAGGGATGGTAGTTTCGGGGACGACCGTGTTCATCACCCCCGAATGATCCGATTCCCACGGGTCAGTGGCCCGGCGAATGAGCACCCCGCGGGCTTTCTTTAGCAATCCCGCTATCTTCAGAGCACTCAGGGTGCGCACGATGCTGGTGGTGTTGCAGGAAACCACACGGGTCGCATCTCGACCCAGGGCGCTTTCGTAGTTAGCCTGCGCCACAAAGGAGTGCTCGGTCAGGCTATGCTCCTCTCCACCCTGGAAAACAGCTTTAACTCCATGTTCCCGGTAATGCTTCAGGTTCTTTGCGCCAATGCCTTTGGGGGTACAGTCAGCGACCACATCGACCCGCTCGAGCAGGTCATCCAGGGTACCCCGCAGGGGGATGCCTGCGACGCGCATTCCATCCACCGCCTCGCTGGTCGAGGCGAACACTGGGTAGCCCTTCTCAACCGCTACCTTGATGCGCCAGTCACTGACAACATCAGCAATGCCGACCAGTAGCATGTCATCCTGGGCAGCGACCGCGTCGGCGACGCGTTTTCCGATCACGCCATAACCATTTAATACAACTCGTATTTTTAAATCGGACATTTTATATCCTCCTTGTTAAATCATATCGATGAGAGTGCTGAGAAATGACTATCAATCCGAGAAAAATATTCCGTCGCATGGTTGGAATTTCTTTTTTTACTGGCCAAGCCAGGCTAGAGTGCGCGGCATACTGAACCGTGATCATCAGTTCTTCGTCTGTATGAATGACGAGAACAGCGACCCGGCGGGCATTCGCGGAAATCACGCCCGCATTGGCTGCGTCTTTATCCACAGCAGCATCCAGACTTGCCCTCCGTCTGGGCGCCGGCGGGCGTGGACAGAAACTTTTGCCGACAGTGGTCACTGCAAAAGTAGAACGTCTTTCCATCGCGTTCCGCGTGGAGAGCGGTTGTTTCGTCCACGGTCATTCCGCAGATGGGGTCTTTGGTCACGGATTTCGTTTCTTTCATTGTCATGTTCCTTTCTTGGTTGTTGTTGTCACTATCTTGTGATTCCGGTTTTCACGTTGTTTTGTGTAAATCAAAAATTCTTACTCCCGTTCCTCAACAAATTGGTCATGGTTTGGCATCAGGCTTAGGCCCGGCTTTGGCTTCATGTTTAAGCTTAGCCTTGACATCAGTTTGAGGCTCGACTTTGTCTTTATGTTGATGTCTGGCTTTTGCTTCAGCCTTAGTCTCGGCATTTGCCTCAGGTTTGGGCCTGGCTTCATCTTCAGGTTTAGGCTCAGCTTTTGCTTCAGGTTTAGGCTCGGCCTTGGCTTCAACTTTCTGAATCTCCCGCTCCGTCTCCTCCCATTCCTGAACTGCTCGAACGTCCTCGCGCCCCAGTTCCTCGTAGAGTTCATGGACTCGCTTGACGATCTGCGGCGTCACACCAGACGGTGTCTTGGCTTTTGCCTCAGGTTTAGGCTCTGCGTTTGCTTCAGGCTTGGGTTCAGCGTTTGCCTCAGGCTTAGGCTCCGATTTGGCTTCAAGTTTAGTCTCAGCTTTGGCTTCAGGCTTAGGTTCAGCGTTTGCTTCAGGCTGAGACTCAGCCTTGGGTTCAGGTTTAGGCTCGGCCGCTGTCTTGCCAGGCTGACGGATGCCAGCCAGCTTGGTGCGCTTCAGCAACAGCGCATTGATCGCCACCAAGAGGGTGCTGCCGGACATTGACAGTGCTGCGACCTCCGGACTCAGTACGAATGGGTACAAGACGCCCGCAGCGAGCGGGAACGCGATTACGTTGTAGCCCACCGCCCACCAAAGATTCTGGTGCATCTTTCGCAATGTTGCGTGCGACAACTCGATCGCGACGACGATGTCAAACGGGTCGCTCTTCATCAGCACTACATCGGCGCTTTCCATCGCGACATCGGTACCGGCGCCAATGGCAAAACCCACGTTAGCCTGGGTTAACGCTGGCGCGTCGTTGACCCCATCGCCCACCATCCCGACCCTCTTTCCCGTAGCCTGCAGCTCCTTCACTTTCTCGGCCTTCTGGCCCGGCAGCACGTCGGCTAACACGCTGTCGATGCCGAGATCCGCGGCGATGCGTTTGGCTGTAGCTGCATTGTCGCCAGTCAGCATCACCACTTCGATCTTGCGTTCGCGCAGCTTTGCCACCGCTGCCTTGGAGGTTGGCCTGATTGCATCGGCGATGGCGATGAGGCCAATCACGCGAGCGGCCTGAGCCACATGGACTACGGTGCGGCCGTCCCCCTGTAGGCGGGTGGCTTCGGCCTCCAGGGGACCGAGCGCGAGCTTTTGTGTATCCATCAGCAGCCGGTTGCCGAGGAACACCGTTCCGCCAGCAGTCTCGGCGCGTGCGCCCATGCCGTCGAGACTTTCGAATCCTGTCGGCGCCGCGATGGTGAGGTTTGCCGCCCGGCGTAGGATTGCCTGGGCCAGCGGATGGTCGGACCCCTGCTCGGCGGCTGCGGCGGCGGTCAGCACCACGTCCTCGGTGACCCCGTCCGCCGTCACGATCGCCACGACTTCCGGCTGGCCGATGGTGAGCGTACCGGTCTTATCGAAGATGATGACGTTGAGCTTGGTGGCATCTTCAAGCGCCGAGGCGTTCTTGAACAGAATGCCGTTCATTGCACCCAAGCCGGTACTTACCATGACCGCCATAGGCGTCGCAAGTCCCAACGCATCCGGGCAGGCGATCACGAAGACCGTGATGGTCAGAGTCACCGCGAACAGCAGCGGCTGTCCGATCCACCAGAACCACACCCCAAACGTTGCAAGACCGATGAGGATCGCAGCAATCACCAGCCATTGCGCGGCCTTGTCCGCCAGGAGTTGCGCCGGCGCTTTTGAGTTCTGCGCCTCCTGCACCAGCTTTACGATCTGTGCCAGCGCCGTGTCGGCGCCGACCTTCGTCGCCTTGTACTGGAAGCTGCCGCTCTTGTTGATGGTCGCACCGATCACGGTGGCGCCCGGCCCCTTCTGGACCGGCATCGACTCGCCGGTGAGCATGGACTCGTCGACTAGTGATTCGCCGGTCTCCACTGTGCCGTCGACCGGAATCTTGCCGCCCGGCCGGATCACGACGATCTCGCCCTCCAGCACCTCCGCCGTCGGAACTTCAACCTCGGCGCCGTTGCGGATTACGGAGGCCTTCGCCGGTGTGAGATTCATCAGCGCCTTGATGGCGGACGACGCACCGGCGCGGGCACGCATTTCCATCCAGTGGCCGAGCAGGATGAAAACTAGGAGGACGGCTGCGGCTTCGAAGAACTGCCCGCCCTCCTTGAAGAAGAAAGTGGAACCGACACTGTAGAGATACCCGGTGCCGACGCTTAACACGACCAACACCGCCATGCTCAGGGTGCCCGTCTTAAGCGCGCGCCAAGCGGAGACGAAGAACGGCCAGCTCGGATAGAGAATCGCGGCGCTTGCGAGGAAGAACAGCCACAGGTTGAGCTCCAGCCCGAACGGTGGAGTCGGCGGCTTGAGGAAGCTTCCCATCGGTGCATAGACAAAGATCGGCACGGTGAAGATCAGGCAGATCCAGAAACGGTTGCGCATGTCGCGGACCATGGCCGGTAGGTCCTTGTCGCCATGGCCCATCTCAAACGCCATATCCGCCGACATTGCGGGCTGTGCACCGGGCGCCGCGTGGCCCTCGTGACCGGCGACTGCGGTAGCGACGGGGGCGGCCGGGGAAGCTTTCGGCACAGCGTCCACTGGCGTTGAAGCGGAGGCTGGTGCAGCTTTTGGCGTCGGCACTACAGCACGCTTGCGGGCTGGCTTGTGTTCGCTCACATGCTTGGGTAAAGTGTCGCCCGCACACTGATACCCGCATTGGTGCACGGCCGCCTTGATATCGGCGATCTCGAGTCGGGTTTCGTCGTAGCGCACTGTGGCGCTTCCCGCAGCGTAATTCACTGTAACGCTTTTGACACCCGGCACCTTGCCAATCCGCTTTTCCACTCCGCGCGAACTCAATGCTGACAGCATGCCGCGCACTTCAATAACGCTCGTTTTCATCGCGCCTTCTTGGTTGTCTTCATCTTTACGATAAGCCTGCCTTTTTACATCCGTGGTTACTTCCTTAGCCACCTCGCCATGCGGCGGTTTCGATTCGGGAGCTTTAGGCTGCTCGGAATTGCGTTTCATAATGGGTATTTTCCTTTCTTTGCGATGACACGAGTTTAGCGAGTTGCAGGATACTGGTTGTCATGTTCATGTCCTTTCCATCGCGGCTTTATATTCCCCACGGCGCGCAGCCTGGTTTAACTTGGCTCGATGATACAGAGCTTGTTGTGCTGCCAATACGTGAGCCTCCTCGCCTTGCCAAATCTCCAAAGCCGGTTGCTGAATGGCGCGGGCAAACGAAAACGACAACGCCCAAGGCAGTCGCGACTTGAATCTAACATTCATGGCATTCAAACGGGCCGAGGCCAGTTCACTGGATTGTCCGCCCGACAAGAAAGCAATCACCGGAACGGCAGCGGGGACGGCTCGCAAGAGACATCTCACCGTGGCGTCGGCCACCTCGTTCACCGCTACTTGCTTGGGACAGGATAATCCCGGAAGCACCATGTTGGGCTTTAGGATCATTCCTTCCAGCGTTATCCGTTGGGTGTAAAGCTGGTTAAAAACCGTTCGCAGGACTTCCTCCGTAACCTCGCTGTACCGCTCCAGGGTATGCTCGTCGTCCATGAGTACTTCCGGCTCGACGACGGGGACCAGTCCTTCTTCCTGGCACAACGCGGCATAGCGAGCCAATGCCTGCGCGTTGGCCTCGATGCAACCCCGGCTAGGAATGCCATCGCCCACGGCAATCACCGCGCGCCACTTGGCAAATCGGGCACCCATTTGAAAATATTCCTTGAGGCGGTCGCGCAATCCATCCAGACCTTCGGTTATTTTCTCTCCTGGATGACCCGCCATTTCTTTCGCGCCGGTGTCTACCTTGATGCCCGGAATGATGCCCGCGTCGGTGATGACTTTAATAAACGGAGTCCCATCTTTCTTGGCCTGGCGGATGGTCTCATCATAAAGGATGACGCCACTTATAGACTCACATAAACCAGGAGTGGTCACAATCAACTCCCTATAGGTGCGTCGTGCCTCCTCGGTCTGGGGAATCCCCAACCTGGCAAATCGTTTGTTGCAGGTTGGATTACTTTCATCCATCGCCAGCAAGCCCTTGTCGCCAGCGACCAGCGTCCTTGTGGTGTTTATAAGCTCTTGTGCATTCATATGGGGTTACTCCATTTCCAGTTCCGGATTTCAGGCATATTTCTGCCATATTAGTCGATATATTAGTACAGGTTTCATAACCACCCCCCGCAAAAACCCGCTCGTTGCAAGCCGCTGGCGATATAAGGGCAGTCTCGCAACAATCGCCACAATAAGCCGGTACGATAATTTTCGATCATCAGGACGATCGGCCCTTGATTGAGCCCGTAATGCCAAGGCGATACCCAGCCATGGCGGTTGCCGAAATTTCCCGGGTAGGTTGGGTTAAAAGATGCCTTGAAGCCGTAGGGGTTGGACTTTGTTAATTTGACGTCATGAATACAGTAATCGAGCGCGGGTAGTACGATCTCGGGTGCGAATGGCAGCGATGCCGCCACTGCCCACGGCGCGATAGTACCATCGTCGGGCCCGTACGGCACACCTCGGCCCACGTAATCGAAGAATTGTTGATCGATGCCATTGACTTTTATCTTACGACGTCCGGGGCCGTCGCTCGCGGTAATTCCCCAGCAACAGCGGCCATAGCCTACGAACTTGTGTGGATTTTCCATTGCGTACTGTTGCTGGACATAAGTCGCGCGACGGCTGTTCTCGAAATAATCGATACCTTTTTCGCGCATGAACCCGTCTTGAATGCCGCGAAAATCAATCCAGATATGCGAGAGCTGGTGGGTGAATAACGGCCCGGCGTAAAGATATTCATAACCGTAACAGTTTTCCCATCGGTAAGTAGACGTCCACGCAACGTAGCTGCTTTCGGGCAGTGGATGAGTAGGCGAGCCCAACCCCAGGATATACAGCAGCAGCGCCTCATCGTAGCCTTCCCAACGGTATTTGAGAAATCCGCTTTTGGGCTTCCAGCCGTGCGTAACCGTTGCGCCACGGTTTTGCGCCCATTGCCAATCCGCACGGCGATAGAGAGCGTCTGCGAGCGTGCGGATTTCAAGCTCGTCGGATGTATCCGCGTCAAAATAAATTCCCGCCGTCAGCGCACCCGCCAGCAAAAAAGCGCTGTCTACCGTTGATAGTTCGCTTTGCCAGGCGCGCCGGCCGGTCTGCATGTCGAGAAAATGATAATAAAAGCCCCGGTAGCCAGTCGCGTCGGGTTCAGAGCCTTGCGGGCTGTTCCAGAAAAAACGCAGGGTTGTCAGCGTTCGTTCTACCGCCGCGGCACGCGACATAAACCCGCGTTCAACAGCCACCGGGTAAGCCGCCAATGCGAGGCCGGTGGCGGCAATACTGGCAGGCCAATCCGCTGCGGTCTTATCGATCACCAACCCATTGGCTGGATTTGATTCATGGAGAAAGTATTTGAATGATTCGTGCTGAAGCTTTCCCAGTTCGGCGTCGACGGTTAGTTTCTGACTGCTCATGGTTTCACCGGTCTGTCGGCTTCAGGGGAAACATGAATGTAAAGGTGACAGCGTGCGACGGAGTGACGACGAATCCAGCAACATTGAGCGTTTAATGGAATTTCCATCTTGCACTTCTATAAAGAATCCTTCAGACTCCAACATAAAACCATCCTGTTAGTAAGAGATGGTCTTTTACTACAAACTATCCTATTCGAAAGGGGCTATCTATGTCCCTAATACGACCTACAAAATATCTAAAAAATTTGTCACTAATTTGAAATTAAACTTGTGTCGCGTGAGGTCACAACAAAGTGCCGGTACAGTACGTCGCATTTGTTTATAGGTGCTGCCAAAGTAAAAAAGCTAGTTTTCAGGATCGTGTATTTGAATTGACCAACACCAAACTTGCTGTTGTCACGGAAGCGTTTCACACGCATGTTGTAATGATCTTTATCCGTTGGGCTCTACTTAATCCGATAAGCTAGTCAGCAGGCAAAAAACCTATCCAAATCGATATATTTTTGGTCTATCTTTAGAAGAGGAATGTGTTCAGAAAAATGTAAACAAACAATATAGACCTAAAGCCCTAACAACAACTTCCTAAAAAGGACCAATCGCATGTCTACACCAAAAACGCCCATTTCCGCGCTCTTTGCGTCCCCGAACCGGGTTCGTGAGAGGGATGGGCGTCTCGGAAACAGTAGCGGGGAGTGGATTCGAACCACTGACCTCCGGGTTACTCCGAAAGCACCCGGAGCCGGTGTGAGCAAAAATCCTGAATCCGTGCCATTTGTGCGGCGGGCTCTGCAAACCCTGGCACTGCCCGCCAGGGCAAGTGTCAGCCAACCTGACGAACTCTGGTTCTTGCTTGCCCGGCAGGCAGCAATAGTTGATCGATGTGCGTATAGTATCCTCTTTACCAGGGTTCGTCAAGTTCCCTAAGGTAATTGGAAAACTATCAGTTCTGTTTTGCGTTATGCTCCCGATCTGGTTTCTCATCGCAACTGGTTGAAGATTCAAGACAGCGGCATGATGCGCTGTTATTGAATTTACCAGAGATCGTGGAATAAAAATCCGGAATAAAAGGGAAGGTGTTCTCTTGCCGCAGGCCCTGCCGCTAACGTTACCGCAGACGTGAACCACGGGAAGCTATTTTTGGTTTACCTAATTAAAGAAACAGGGTGTTCCCCCAAACCACCAGAGTTATAATTTTCGCAGTTCTGCTTGTAGCGCTGGCCGGCGTGAATAAGTGCTTTTCAATCCATCCAGGTATGACAACCATTCGGCTTTCCTGCCGGAGGAAAGATAAGCCTGTTTCATCTTTGCCAACCAGCCTGCAGCGATAGCATAATATTTGCTCTGGGTTCTGGCGATTAACCCTTCTGCCTGTTTACGGCTGGCCTGGATTACCCAATCCGGGCGAAAGGGGAGAACAACATCCGCCACTTTTTCGATCAGGGAATAATTCCATTCGCCGGCTTTATCGGCGACACCAATCGCTTGATCCCATTCCTCTTCAAAAAGATAGACATCGGCAAGCACATTCGCGTGGTGTGAATCCTGAAGTGTATGCATCAGGGCTGATCGTAAATTGTCCCAATTTACATCAGATAACTTTTTGAGTGTGCTGTACAGTTCCAGAGAAGGCAGACTAGTGAACGCTGCTTGATAAGATTGAATGGCTTGATCAATCTGTCCCTGGGTCTCTTCAATCGGCCCAAGCCAGACACCCAGATCATGTTTGCTGCCGTCCAACTCTAACCCTTTCTCTGCCAGGCGCAGCGCATCTGGCAAGCGCCCGGTGTCTCGCAACGCTTTGGCGACCATCAGGGCATCATTGGCTTGAGTCAGGGTTTTCCATGCAACATCCACTGCTTTTTCAAACTCTTCCATCTTTATCTGTTTGAGAATATAGCGTCGATACTCACCAGCTTCAAGACATAACTTGAGGTATTCTTCTACACGGTTCTGGCGTTCCAGAATGTTCAATTTGGCTTCGATCAGGATTGTGTCATCGAAATCATAGTCCTCCAATTCATTCGATGCTTCATCTGACCAGCCGCGATTCACAGCGGCAAGGATCACATCCAGGCCATCAATCCCATAAGCGCTTAATTCTTCAATCACCGGTTCCAGTTCTTTAAACAGGCTGCGGCGCTCGGCTTTACTGAGGTCCGCGCTCAGAATGGCTTCAACAAGAGGCAAAGCTAATTCACCAAAAAAGCCACCCAACGCGCCGTCGGAATCATCAAATTGTTCAAAACTCCCGCTGACTTCGGTTAGAAGGGTTGTCAGAATTACCAGCGCCCCCTGTGCATCACCGGACTCTAGGAACTCATAGGCTGTATCACGAACACGATCCAGTTGGTCGACCATACCACCCACCATCCAGTATGCTTCTGACATGCGGTAACCACGCAAACTGTGCAAGATACTCTGGATTTGCCGCTTGTATTCTGTCTTTGATACTTCCGTTTTACGCTTTCTTCGTGATTGGGCAGGTTGGGGTTTAGCTGATGTGTTTGGAACGGCAGCCTGTAGCCAGGAATACAAATCCGGATTTTTATCCACCATTTTTGCAATCAGGCACACCAGAGCGTTTTTATCCAGTTGCCCCAACAGCTCTTTGATATTCTTTTGCTCGATAAAAGCATCCGGATGATGAATATAGGTGAGCATTAAGGCAATGATATGCTTGCAGTAACCACCCCAGTCATACGGACAAGTGCAGGAAGCTTCCTGAATACCGCCTTCGTCCAGTTGAACGCTCAGCTGATAAAATGGCGCACTGCTGCCTTCGCATTTCCCTGTTAGAAAGGCTCCCTGCCGGAAGGTGTCAAAGACTGCATCGGATTGGTATAACTCATACCCACGCGAAAAGCTTTCTGGGGATGATAAGGATTTAAGAGCGCTTTCGGTAATTTTCTCGGCCATACGAATATTCCCATATTTGATTTTACACCTGCCCAGTTGGTCAACTCCAATCAAAAATAGGTAAATCCTTTTCTTATAAAATCTTCCACCAATAAATTATGGGGCACAAAGTTTTAGTTGGAATTGGAAAATAGGATTCGCTGGAAATTAACTTTATCGGCAATAGACCAGCCTGAGCTAGTGAAAGGGCCGTCTTTTCGACCAAAATACTGTTGGTTGTCAGCCCGATATTTTGGGTCCGGGTAATAGATGAGTTTTTATCGACCAGGGCGCAGCGAATATGGATCCCGCTCAAACGTTGTGCACCAAAATTACTGCCTGTCAGCGCGCCGGCCGCCCAAAAGGGCCACGTAACAGGCTAAACTCGTCGAAGAAGAATGCGCAACGCTGACACGTACCGCTAATCCAATGACCGAATCAATACCATAAATGCTGAGGCGATAGCGGAGGCGTGTTTTGCACTGCCCCAACGGGTGAAAATACTCGATAAATCAAGTTTGGTGTAGTTAACCTTTACTTGCCAGTGTGTGAAGTGCGATCCTCGGATCGGAAAACAAGCTTTGATCGGTTGATGCATATTCGGAATAATAGGCACCCTCTGCACAAGCACGACAGAGAGTGAGTTCTCCAACCCTAGTCTCACGTTCGTTCATAATTTCCTCTCCACAGGCGGAGCAATTTACACGCACGCCAGGCCGGGAAACGATAGCGTTGACCGCAGTGTTTAGGAATACCGGATACACAGTAAACATCGCGGGGTCAGGCATGGTTTGGTAAGCCTGCATCTGGGCAAAATAATGGCGCGGTTCATCGGGTGCGTAGTCGTAGGCCTTCTCACGGATATCCAACGCCGGGGAGACGCGAACTGCCTGACCAGTTTCAATATCTACAAAAACGGCTGCTGTTTTCCCGTAATCCTCAACTCGCAGGGTGCGGTGGCCAACTGTACAACCTGTAGCGGCAGAAATTCCATCGGCAAAACAACCATCGGTTTCAATGATTACAAGGAGCCGTTTTTTAGCAGGCGGCTCATTAAATCCGATAGAATGCATACCCAACAGTCCCAGGCGGACGCCAAGGATCTGGCGCGGGCAAAGATGCTGGTGATCGCGAGATGAGATATCGAGTAGCGCTTTAAGGTCTGACATGGTTCCCTCACACAAAAAGGCTGTCTCATAAGATGGAGACAGCCTGCTGTGCCATCAAGCCAAGTGATCAGCCAGGGGTGTCTCCTTTCCAATGACCTTACGGTCGGGGGGCTGGTCCGTTTCCGGTCCAACCGGGGCCGCTTGCTCTAGCGGCCGGCCTGGCTGCCGTTAGCATTCGCCGGCAGGCAGCCAGACTCGGAGAAGAATGAGAAGATGAACTTTATCCTTTTATCCTCAGGCTTTTACAACCTTGACCATCGTGTCATAAAATACTGCACTGCCGCCTACCGGGTCAACAAGAGTGGTGTTACCCAGGTAAGGATCAACGCGCATAGCGGCATTGCAATGCAAACCGCGCACGCGCCGTGGGTCGCCTTTTATCTGCTCGCCATCGATGAAGAAATCGACACCACCGTAAGCGAAGTGGCCAAAGCCCAGAGCAAAGGAGATTACACCTGGGCGCATACCCTGGACGACTTTCACCTTGCCAGCCATGGCCACTTTGGTCCCGTTGTGCAGGTCCCACACCCCTTCCGGGTTGGATGCAGAGACAATCTTGACGCGATCGCCATCTTTCAGCCCTAACCGTTGAGCATCTGATCCATTCATCACTACAGCATTCTCGGGCAGGAGGGCGGTCAACCAGTAGTTGCCGGAGGTGCGGCTCTTGGTCTGCATAATTTCACGGTGGGTAATCAGACGCAGGTCGTACTCGGCCCCATCCTCTACTGGCTTGCCAGTCACATCAAGCTGCGGGGGAATGTATCTGGCATATCCAGCCAAGTTCTTACCGGTCATAGCACTCTTTACACCGTAAGTTTTCTCCTGGTAGATATTCACTAGGCGACCATACTTATTAGCCACTTGGTTGCCCTTATAGCCTTTTGCGAAGTCTTGGAAACGCCCGCCCCGATTGAGCACATAGACAACCTTGGGCCACAACGCCTCACCGACTATGGCTTTCCAGCGAGCAGGATCGAATACTGACTTGGGCAGATATTTACGCGCCTCTTCGAACAGGCGCATCTCTTCCGCATCTGCATCGGGCACTGTATCGGAACCATCTTCCTTCTCACCAAAGGCCAGGTTAGCCACCATGCGCAGGTAGAGGTCGTCCTGGTGTGTAAAGTCACCACCATCCCCCAGTCCACCCTTACCGAAGTTTTTCAGACCCAGCTTTTCAGCCAAACCGAGCAGAACCGCTTCCAGGCTGATGGGCATCGCCTGCCCAAATACATTGACTTCTTCCACCAATGGCGCAATGACCGGCTGGCGGATGCCCTGTACTTTGAAGGGAATCGAGGGATGCGAGCCGTTGAATTCCCAACGTTCCAGGTAACTGGTGTCTGGGAAGATATAGTCAGCGTACATTGATGTCTCGCCAATTGTGATGTCGAAAGTCACGAACATTGGCAACTTCTTCGGGTCGGTGAGTATCTCGATCAGTTTGTGCCCGGCAGGTAGCGAGTACACCGGCGAACCCATATACAAGAATAAATTCTTGACCGCATAGGGATAAGCCTCGCCGATTGAGGGAATGACTTCCTGATAAATATCGCTGGCCAGCGGGTACCAGTTGCGTTGGGCTGGGTAACGTTTGTCTTCCGGTAAGTTGGAATAGATGGTTGACTCTTGGTACTTGGCATCGTGGCGGATGATCGAAGTACCGAAGGGTGCCTTTTTCCCTGTAGATAGACTCGCGATTGGGAAAGGTTGACCTTTCTTGCCGCCTGCGGCATCGTAGGTGGAGAGTTTGATCATGCCACCGGCGTAATCAAAGTTGCCGATCAGAGCATTGAGAGTGTACCAGGCCAGCACATTATAGAATCCGTTGGTGTGCTGCGAAACGCCGCGGTGAATGTCAGCGCAGGCTTTCTTCCCGTGGTTGGTAAACTCCTGAGCCAGCGTCACCAAATCGGCTGCATTCAAGCCGCATAGATCAGCCCACTCCTCGATGGTGTGTTCGCGAGCGGCGTCGGCGATAATTTGCAGGCTAGATTTCACCATGAATTCGCCCAATTGGACGTTTTCGACAAACAAATCACCAGCAACCGCCTGGTCTTCTTCTTCGGCGTAGGGATCAAATGCAACCGGAATACCGTCTACAAGCGTGACGAAGTAATCGAAATCGTATGTCTTTTTCGGGTCGCTAACCATCGGGCGAGTTTCTTTTTCCATCAGCCCAATTTCGCTGGCGCGAAGGAAGGTGGTTGGTTTGCCATCCTTATCCAACTTGACCAACCACGGAGCTTCAGTCCAAGTCGGGTTGCCTGCTTTAGTAGCTGCGGCCTTGTTGGCAGCCGCAAGGTAAGACGCATCGTACCTGCCATTGTCGATAATCCACCGAATGAGCGCCAACGCCATCGCACCCTCGGTGCCCGGGCGAATGGGCAGCCATTTCCAAGCCTTTGCGGCAGTCTTGGATAGGCGTGGATCGACAACAGCGTACTTCAACGCACCATCCACAACTCCTTGTGTGATGGCGGAAGACCGCCAGGGTGGACCATAATTGCCCTCAAAGGGTGAAGCGCCTACAAAGATCACGAATTCGCTGTTGCGCACATCGCCCTGCCAGTAAAACTTATCGCCGCCTGTCCATTTGCCGTCCTCGTACTTTTCGGACATGGCTTTGCCGGTAAAGTAGAGCGATCCCTGACAGACGGTGGTGTGGCCATGTGTATTGGTCGTTCCAAAGCCATCGCGCATGAAGCGGTTGATGAAATCGCTGCGCCCGCCCTTCAGCCGGCCCCAATTAAACACCACCTGGTTGTTCTTCGGACCAAAATCGGGATGATCCGCATCGATCAATTTATCCAGATCAGCAGCAAAGGTCGTTTTGAATTCGGCAAGCAAGGCTGCTTTTTTGTCGGCATCCTTCTCACCCAAGATTTTCTTGACCGCATCCGCCATTGCCTTGGCAACTTTCGAATCTGTCAATGCAAAGGATTCGCGCAGACCGGGCACATTGCCTTCACCAAACAGATCTCCTCCTTCGACAATTTCCTGCAACGCCTGGTCAAACGGCACCGTTACCCATTGATTCTCGCCGCGCTTCGTGCCTGATTTGCGTTTGAGCACCTTTACAATCCGGTACGGGTCGTAAACCGTCTGCAGACCTGCCTGGCCTTTGGGGCAAATACCGCCCTCTACTTTGGCAGTCTCAGCAAAGGGGGTGTTGTAATTCAGATGAGGGCTGAGGGTCCAGGGACTGTATGGGTTCCCGTCGATCTTAACAGCTACGCCGTCCCTTAGCTTTACTTTGATACCGCAGACTGTGTTGCACTGCAGGCATGTCGAATAGATCTGATTCTCAAGTTGAGCCAGGGCATAAGCAGTCTGGTCATCAGTGTTTGCGAGCGCCGCGCTCACCTGCGGAAGCAAGCCCAGGAAGGCTGCCGCTCCTCCGGCGGCAGTCGAGATTTTGAGAAAATCACGCCGCGATAAGGAGTTTTTTTGAATGGATCGTTCCTCGATCCCATCCGGCATGTCATCCGCCGGTTGCGTTGAGAGCAGAGTCTTGTCGGTCATGTTAAGCTACCTCCTTGGGCTGTGTCAGGATTGGCAACCAGCGCAACCCCGCGAGAAAAACCAGTACGGCCAGAGATGCGGCCCACAGGCCTAAGAGCCACTCGGTGAGAGATGGAAAATAGGCAAAGGTGAGGCCTGGTCCTGAGAAGGCCTGTTCCAGCCCCTCGAGCTCAGGAGTCACCAGTGCCGGGATCAGGATATTCAGGCGAACGGCAATGAATGTGACTGCGATCAGGAAACCGGCCGCTGCGACATTTCGGAGAGAGCGCCGGCCAACGATCAATAAATATGCCGGGATGATCACGCCGAGGCCGAGATGTACGACCCAAAAGACCCACCAGTACGGTCCAAATAATACCAGCCGCAACGCATCAACGTGGGCGGGGATGGAAGCGTAATAACTGATCGAGTAATCTGCCCATTCCAGCAGCACGTCGAAGGCAAGCAGGCCGAGTACTATTTTGCCGAGGAACAGCACAAGATCGCGGTGCTCTTCCGTCCCCCGATTCGGGTCAAACAAAGCCGTAACGAACGTGAGAAGTGCCCCGCCGGATAACAGCGCACCAACCAGGAAAACGATGGGGGTGAGGCCCGAATTCCAGTAGGGACGCGAACCAAGGACACCAAATAGCGCCCCAACCCCGCCATGGAAGGCAATCGCCAGAGGGACGCCAATGCTACCCAGGGTGCGAAGTGTGCGCCGGTCAGCGGCCAGGGCCACAGCAGAGGTATCTCGGCGGCCAAAGGTCAGGAAGCGAGCCAGGGCGCTGCGGGTGCTCCACTCTGCCAGATCTCCCCGGAGTGCAAACCAAAACTCGACTAAAAGCAGGATGAAGTAAGCGGTGTAGAGCCAAATCATCCAGCCCATGATAGAGCTGAAATTGGTGCTAAACATCAGTTTCCAGGCACGCTCGGGGTGCCCAAGATCCAAAAAGATTAGGAACATTGCCGCGAAAAGCGTGACGAGCGCCACTAGTAAGGCAAGTTTCCCCACTTTTTCCAATCTGCGGACATTGAAAACGTACACAAGCGTGGAAAGTAGAAAAGCTCCGGCAGAGAGGCCAATGAAGTACGTGTATTCGGCTACCCACAGTCCCCATGGGACATAACTTCCATAAGCCGCATTAACGTGACCATTGGCAAGACGATCCCACAAGCCATAACCGCCGGCGATGAACCCTGCCAAGGCAACGATCCAAATCAGTGTTTTGTTTTTCATATCGTCCTCCTAGACCAGGTAGTAAACTCGCGGCTCGGTCCCCAACTCCTCTTTGAGTCGCATGACATTTGGGCTGGCAATCAAATCAGCCACGAGGCTGTTGGGGTCGTTGGCGTCGCCAAAGAAGGTTGCACGGCCGACACAAGTGGTGGTGCAGGCAGGCAGCATCCCTTCGGCCAGCCGATGCAGGCAGAAGTGGCACTTGCGCACGTTTCCAATGGGAGAAGCGTTATGCCCAATTCGCTCCCGTTCTTCCTGATATTCAAAATTGGCAGCGCGTTCGTATTGGTCGGCTGTCTTCTGGCCAACAATCAAACCCTCGACCTCGGCGGTGCCATCGGTGTAGAGCTCGCCAAAGTCGAACGTTCGCGCGGAATACGGGCAGGCCGTAATGCAATAACGACAACCGATGCATTGGTCGTAGTCGATCACCACCACGCCTTCCTCGTTTTTGTAAGTTGCATTCACCGGGCACACTGGCACACAGGGTGGAATATCGCACTGCATGCAAGGTCGTGGCAGGAACTTCCGGGTGACATTAGGGTAGGTTCCGATTTCCTGATCCATTACTGGCCGATAGACTACGCCGGGTGGCAGTTTATTCTCGGCGACGCAAGCGATCGTGCAAGCCGAGCAGCCGATACATTTGCGCAGATCGATGACCATGACCCAACGGCGCTCGCTCGGTTGTTTCTCCAACGCGCGAAGCAGTTCATCCTGCATGCGAATTAGAACGTCAGAATTAGGTCCGACGCCCGGAACCGTGCTGAGCGCTGGCGAGCCAACACTGGGTTTTGCGCGAGCCTTCGAAACTGGCGCGAAACGATTGATTGCCAATGCTGCCCCACCAACGCCCAGGATTTTAAGGAAGCCTTTCCGCGAGACGGAAGGCTGCGTATTAGGTTCTTCGGCCATAACTTTCCTCCTGAGAATTGGTTTCATCCCCTCGACGTAACAGGAAATGCATTTCTGCTGCATTCACTGTAGTCGAAAGAAAATCCAAGTTACAGCGGGAAAAATTTGGCCTTTTGCTTGCTTTTGTCGGGAAAAACCTTACAAGGCAGGATTATTCAGCCGAAATCAGCCCCCGGCTCAACGCAAATTGAACTAAAGCCGCCCGATTGCGCAACCCTAGCTTCTCCATCCCCCGTGCTCGGTAGGTTTCAACGGTTTTCGCACTCAAGATAAGCTTTTCGGCGACCTCTGCGCTGGTAAAACCAAGAGCAACCAAGCGGAGAACTTCTTGCTCTCGTTCACTCAACGAGTCCCAAAGTTCCGTAGGGTTAGGAGAATCCCTGACGGGGAGTAGATCCTCTAATAAAAACCGCATTAACGAGTGGTGAATATAGATTTCCCCTTCCAAAACTGCTCGTATTGCGGTGATCAATTCCGTGTCAGCGGCTTTCTTGAGAACATATCCAGATGCACCATTTTGCAACGCCTGATTCATGTAGTGCTTATCATCGTGCATCGTAAGCACTAGAATCTTTGACGAAGGAGCCAACCTGCGAAGGATGGGCAATACATCCAGCCCACCCATTCCTGGCATGCTTAAATCCAACAAAATAAGATCCGGCTGGAGCGCCTCGCTCTGCTTCACCGTTTCCGTACCTGTAGAAGCCTCTCCAATGATTTCTAAATCTTCCTGAGAGGAAAGCATGAACCGGAGACCGGTACGCAAAATGGTGTGATCATCCGCCAGTAAGATGCGTTTCTTTTTGACCATCCAAATTATCCTCTGTAAAAAGGGGGATTTCCACAAACACGCTGGTACCATGCCCGGGGTTACTTTCGATCGTCAGATGTCCACCCAGTAACTCTGCCCGTTCACGCATGCCTAACAACCCGAGGTGATACTCACCTTGAGAATTACACACTTCAAATCCTTTTCCGTCATCCTCAATTACCGTGATAACACTCCCGTCCCGTCGCTCGACTAGAATGCTTACTGAATGAGCGTGTGCATGACGTACCACGTTGGTTAGCGTTTCCTGAATGATGCGATACAGAGCGGTTTCCACTCCTTCAGGGAGACGCGAGTCCTTCAGGGTAATTGCCAGATCGATGAGAACTTTATGCCTCGCCTGCCATTCAAAGGTCAGTCTTTCTAACGCAGCGGAGAGACCAAGGTCGTCGAGCGCATGGGGGCGTAACTGCGTTGCCAGCTTGTGAACCTCATCCAGTGTTTGGGTTGCCACACTTCTCAGATCGCTTATTTGCTGTTGATCTGGGTCTTTACAGTTCGTTTCCAACATGCGCAGGCCTACCAATAGAGAAGTGAGCGATTGGGAAGTGCTGTCGTGCAGTTCGCGGGCAATCCGACGACGTTCCTCCTCCTGGGTGGAAATTACCTTTTCCAATAGTTGGCGTTGCAAGCCCTCACGTTCCTGGCGTAATTCGTGAATTTGCGCGAGATCCTGGCTCATCTGGTTGAAGGCTTGCGCCAGGGTCCCCAACTCATCATTGGCCCAGGGGTGGACGCGGTGAGTATAATCGCCGCGGGAGACCATCCGGGTCGCTTCGACCAGTTCCAGGATTGGCTGCGCTAGAATGCGAGTCAGGAACATTGCCACGACCACGCCAAATAGTAAAACGAGCACTGTAAACAATACCGATTGCAAGGTAACTTGAGATACCGCCTGCTGGACGCTCACATTCGAGAGCCCGATACGGGCTGTGCCAGCTTTGCCATCTAAAATTGAAACGGCCGTATCGAAAATAAGGCCTTCATCTGTATCAATGAGCACTGTGTGATGATGATCGAGGTTGCCATTATGATTCAGATCCAGTAAACCAACCGGAAAACCTTCGCCAAAAGTGTGGGCCATAACCTGGCCGCGTTGATCTACGATAAATGCGTAGCGAAAGTTTGTGTTATTGCCTTTTGTTTCAAGAAGCAAATCCTGGAGCGCAAGTAAGTCATTTAGCAGAATTGGATCCACCGCGCGGGCAGCCAGGTCTCGTGCTACCGAAACACTTTGGTCGCGGAGCTGCGCTTCCATATTTCTGGTGAGGACCATCCGTGTCTGTAAAGTGTTTCCAATCCCAACCAGCAATACCAGCCCCAATGCAAGACCCAATATCTTCGTGCGAATACTAACCGCACCGGCAATCTCCCAAAACCGGTCTAAGATTAAGCGGTTATGGACCAGCTTATCGAGTTTTTTCCACATCGCTTAACAAAGTCCGAATAGCATCGTATGCGTGATCATCAATGGTTGTGAATTTTTCGACGCCAATAGATTCCAAGGCTTTTCGACCTTCCGCTGTATCTCCCATGCTAAAGAGGATTTTCTGTAATTCCCGTTTCAAATCCTTGTCAAGCTTTGGACTGACAACGACAGGTGGAATCGCAAACGGCGGCGAGCGATGGATTACGCGAACTTTTTTCGCCAAGTTTGGATCACGGGCAATGGCAAACTCATATACCAGACTGTCGACAGCCGCGCCATCTGCGAGTTTATCCGCTACTGCCCGGATAGCCTCATCGTGGTTGTAAGTAAAAAAGGTCTGAACAAAGAAGTCCTCTGGGCTGAGGCCCAGTTGTTGAACCAAATAGGTGGGGTACATCCGTCCGCTCAAAGAGATAGGATCTGTGAACGCAAAAACTTTGTTCTGCAGATCGGCCATCGAGCGGGCAGAACTCTCCGATGGGACGATCAGGAGGGAGTAATAAATGGTCTCGCCATTGACCTGAGGAACTGCCAATAGTTCCATCCCAAAACTATCTTGACCAACAACATAAGCGCTCGTGCAAACAAATGCCAGGTCAACCTGACCGGTTGCGATCAATTCATTGGTTTCCAGATAGGTTCTGCGCTGAACCAGCTCAACCGGCCGGTGTAATTGCGACTCCAGGTAGTCGAGCAGTGGTTCATACGATTGGACGGTTCCTTTGGGTGAAACGATCGAAGCAACTGCCACCCGCAGCGGTAATACTTCTTGTTTTGGCGCCTGAATAGGTTGCAAATCTTTTAGATTAACATATCCAACGACCTCATAAGGTTGCTGGGAAGTGCATCCGAAAAATAACGGCGTCAGGAAAATGAACAAAAGAGGGATAAAAAGAAATTTTCGCATCACTTTACTGGTTATTCAGCATTTTGATTTGTAATCAATGCTTCCGCTTGTTGAAACTCTCCCGACGCATTGAGGTTCATTAATGGTCAAGCATCTGGTGCGAATTAGATGATGAAACTGTTATATCGCTTCAGGTGCAGGCAGTTTATGCTCAAAGCTCTGTCGAGTCGAATCTAATTGTACACTTTTCTCCATTTTTCAACTAATACTGAAGCCACGGTTCTTTCAAGTGTTTTTTGCCGTACAGCGTTTTGCTAGCCTAGCCCGTCCAGTTTTGATAATAATCCTCCTGACTCCCGTGATGAATTTCACCAGGGATGCGCCATGGGCGTAGCGGATGGTGTCGAGGTAGATTGCGACAATATTTGAAAGGAAGTTGATTGAACAAAAGGATAAAGACAACCAGCATGTTTGCGAACTGCTTCATTTATTCTTCAAGATGGGTTCGACAGCTACAATAGCTGACCCTGCCCCAATCACATTCAAAAAGATGAAGTTCGCCGGCCGCCCAAAAGGGAATTACTAGCCTGCCATTGTTGAACCGACCGGAGCCAAGGGCTGCCACAAGCTTTTCTAAACTACATCCATTTTCCAATCTTGGCCAAAATATCGGCGGCCAGCTGACCTGCCAGTGATGGAAGCACCAGTTCTGCTTTTCCTACGCGCTCGAACGGTCCAAGACCCAGGGCAAGCATTCCGGCTGCATGTGCAGCTTCAATTCCGGCAGCTGCATCTTCCACCACCAGGCAGTCTGTTGGTTTTAAACCATACTTGCTTGCTGCCAGCAAGAACAAGTCTGGAAATGGTTTTGATCGGGCTGGCGCATTTCCGTCCACCAGGTCGTCGATCAAAGGCATTAACTGCAAGCGCTCGATCACCAATGAGGCATTTTTACTTACCGAGACGATCACCCGTTTCAACCCAAGGCCGCCAAGCTCTTCCAGAATTTCTTTTGCACCCGGGAGAAGACTGGATGGAGTCATTTTTTCCAAAAATTCCAGGTAATAACGATTCTTTTGCTCCATCATCGCTGTTGCCTCAGCTTCGCTCACAGGACGGCCTTTGAGGAGCAATGCAAGTGATTCACGCCGTGAAACACCGCGCAAAGCTTCGTTTTCCTGCCGAGTGAAGGGAATGCCTAAATCTTCCGCCAGGCGCTTCCAGCCCAGAAAATGAAATTCCGAGGTATCTGTCAGGACGCCATCGAGATCAAACAAAAATGCTTGAATCATGTGTTCTCGCCCTCTTTACCCCCCAGGTCTATGCTCACCTCTTCGCCGCGCCAGGCAAATTTGAAAGCCAGTCGCTTCCAATGCTTGGGTAACTTGGGCGCCAGTTTCCAACCATCTACATTAACTTGCAGACCACCAAAGCCAAACACCACGGTTTGCCATAGGCCGCCCGCCGATGCACCGTGAATTCCGTCGCCGGCATTACCGCGCACATCCTCGAGGTCGGCGCGAGCGGCCCGCATGAAATTTTCGTACGCCTGCTCAGGGCTGCCAAGGCGGGTAGCCATGATCGCCTGGATAGAAGGCCCCAGCGATGACCCATAAGTCAGATCAGTACGGGCGGTGTAATAATCGTAGTTCTTTTGCGCAACCGCAGGGTCTATTTCTTCTGGAAGCAAGTACATCAACATGACCACATCCGGCTGTTTGAGCACCTGGGTATCGTTGGCGCTCTCAATCCCGAGCAGGTTTTGAACCGACTCGGTACGGGGTTCAAGAGCGGCCAGGTCGACGTCTTTGCGTTTAAAATATCCATCGAACTGTTCGATAAGACCGGTTTCCACATCCAACGGGCAATAGATGTGATCGGCTACCTGCTGCCAATGAGAGAAGGTCTCCTCCACTAATCCAAGGCGGTTAAACAGTTGCCGGGCTGCTTGCGGGTTCTGTTCTTTCAGCCAGCCCCCAAGCCAATGAGCCTTCCGTAGATGCCAGCGAGCAAGATGGTTTGTATAGGCGTTATTATCCACATGGTCATGGTACTCATCAGGACCAATGACATCCGTCAGTTCGTAGCGTCTATTCTCGTTATTCCACTCCAACCGACTTGCCCAGAAGCGGGCAGTTTCCAGGATAATTTCTGCACCACGGTTGATTAAAAATTCGTCGTCCTGGCTGACCAGCCAATACTGCCAGACGGCATAGACGATATCGGCTGAAATATGAATCTCGATGTCCCCGGTCCAGATACGGATCATGTTGGCCCGGTCAGATGGATTTGGCACCCAGGTCGGGGTGACTTCACGTCCATCGCCGGCGCTTTCCCAGGGATATTGCGCACCGCTAAATCCATTTGTGGTCGCTTTATCCCGCGCACCAGGCAGGTTATGGAAGCGGTAAGAGAGCAGGTTGCGAGCAATCTCGGGGCGGGTATAGGTAAAGAAAGGCAGCATGAAAATTTCTGTGTCCCAAAAGGCATGCCCACGGTAACCGTACCCGCTCAATGTTTTTGCGCCGATGCTTACGCGTTCTTCGCTGCGCGGTGCGGCGATCAACAGGTGATATAGATTAAATCGTATCGCGAGCTGCGCTTCATCATCCCCTTCGATGAGCACATCGCAGCGCTGCCATTCTTCCTTCCAACAGCGGGTGTGCGCCTGCCATAGCTCATCCCAGGCGTGTTCAGGCAAATGGGCAAGTTCAGCGCGCGCAGAAGCGAGTGGATCAGCGCAATCCCTGCCCGTGAAAATCGAGGCTTTTTTTTCCAATCGAACATCATGCCCGACACTAACCTGGGTATTAAAAGCAAGTGTCGGATGGCCATGAACATCCCAGACGTGAGTTTCAATATCTTCGTCAGCAGTAACTGCGATACTTGTCGCCATCCCGGCTTCGATCTCAGTCGTATGGGTTCGCAACTTCAACCAGCAGGTTTGTCCATCGAAGCCCTGCCCCAGCCAATCCCAGTGTTTAAAACCCAAATTATCTGCTCCGGCATCCAGACCGCTGCGCAGTTCAACGCCGCCGGAATAATTTTCCGGCGTCAGAATCACTTGCAAGCACGCCAAATGGACATTGGCCAGACTGGCGAAACGTTGAAATTCCAGCCAGGTAGTTCGCCCTTGTGGACTGCGCCATCGAACCGTGCGGGTCAGCAACCCGGTATGCAGGTCCAGATGGCGTTCAAAGGCCAGGATTTCACCATCTGCCAGGCTGAACCGCTCTCCATCCAGAAAAATTTCCACTTCCAACCAGTCAGGAAAATTCACTAGTTCAGTAAAAACGACCGGCAGGTCATCAAACACACCATGTACAAAGGTCGCGCGCTGTTCGTCCGGGTAAAATTCCTCAAACGCACCACGCGTGCCAAGGTATCCGTTACCCTGGGTAAACACCGTTTCGTTGTGGCGAATACGTTCCGGATTGAATGAGGATTCCGAAATTGTCCAAAGCTCTGCCATAAATTCACCTGTGTCGATGTAAACATTTTTAATATATGTGGACTACCCGAACCGGGCATAATCTAAGAGTTCTGCAAATCCTATAGTTGCCAGCCCGATGACATGATCGGCGCCGCCGTAGTACACATACACAGTGTCGCCTACAACCAGATTGGCGCAGGAAAAAACCACGTTGGGTACATCACCACGCAATTCCCATATTTCGCGCGGTTCGAAGATGAAATCCTTGGGACGATGGATCACAATGGCAGGATCATCCAGGTCGAGCAGACACGTCCCCAGTCGATAAGTGTGGGAGGGGTCATAAGCATGGTACACAATCAGCCAACCATACTCCGTTTCGATCGGCACGCCGCCCCCACCGACCCGAAATGAATCCCAGCCATTCTCGGGCCGTGGCCCAAAGATCGGGCGCATGGATTCTACCGGCCAGTAGGTTAAATCGAAAGATTCAGCCAGCCAGACATCGGGCGCCCGGCGGTGGAGTGCCACGTAGTTCCCCTGAATGCGGCGGGGGAACAAAACATGATCCTTGTTATCTTCGCCTTTAACCAGCGCTCCAATTCGTTCCCACTGGATCAAGTTCCTGCTGTGAGCAAACATTGGGAAAATCCCGCCGCCGGCATGTGTCGGTTCGCCTTGGCCGCTGAACTCCCTTCCGTAGGCAGTATAGGACATATAAAAATCGCCATCCATTTCAGTTACACGCGGGTCTTCCACGCCACGCGAATCACTTGCATCTTGCGGCTCCAACACCGGCCGGCGCATGCGGTTCCACCGGATCCCGTCCACGCTGACTGCATAGCCAATCCGGCTGATCCAATCCAACCCCTGCGCGCGGTAGTGCATGTGAAACAATCCGTTATGGTAAATCACGGAAGGATTGAAAACATTGTAGGTCTCCCAGTCTGAAGTTGGATCAGGAAGCAGAATTGGGTTGGATGGATGACGGATCAACTGCATCAGGAATTCCTATTTTTGAATATCAAAAAATAAGGTAAACATAAATCCAGGCCCCGGGACAGGCTTATACCCGCGCGCTTGAGAGTTTAAAGCTTTCCAGGCGGTTCAATATAGCCCGGTTGCTCGCGCAGGCGATAAAAACAGCCCCTAACATCAAGCTGAGCATAAAGGCAATCGTGCTAACGATAAGAATAAGCAGCAGGAATAAAGTCAGAGCAATTGAGAACCCCAGGTTTTTACCGATCATTACAACTCCGTTGCGCAGCGCCTGGCGAACGCTCATGGCATTTTGCTCAAACAAGATCGGCAGCGCAAATAACTGGACCGTCAGCCAACTGGCCAGCAGCGCAATGTAAAGACCTTGTAGATAGGGCCTCCACAACCCTTGAACAATTTGACCAGTCAGGGCGATGTCCACGATCAAAAATGTGATGACGCCCAGGTTGATGCCACCCCACCGCCATGCAGGGCCCCAATAGCGGCCGAAAGCACTCCAGAAATCGCTGAGATCGACAACCTCGCCATGAGCGAGGCGATTGCCCCAATAGACCAACGCCAGGGTTGCTGGCGGCCCGGGCACGATCAACATATTTGCTACCAGCCAAAACAGATTGCAGACCAGCATGGTCCACAAATCTGCCCAGACGTCCTGGAATGCGTCACGTAGGATCAATAAAACCGCTTTCACCATGCTCCTGACCGTCTGGGCAGAACCTATCAACCCTTGATACCCGTATAGGCAACGCCTTCGATATAATACCGACTGAATATGAAGAACAGCAGGATCACCGGGATGGCATTGAACATAGCTCCAACCAGGGTCAGATTCCATTGCGCCTTATACTGCTGCTGGAATATGCTCAATGCCACGTTGAGCACATAGTGGTCGGGAGAATTCAAATAGAGCAAGGGCTGCAGGAAAGCATTCCATATGGATTGGAATTGCAAGATCAGCACGGTGAGGAGTGCGGGGCGGGCTAAAGGCAGAACCACCGTGCGGAAAATCTGCATATGGGTGGCACCATCGATAAAGGCTGCTTCCTCCAGATCTTTTGGAATGGATTTAAAGAATTGAGTCAGTGTGAATATGGTTCCGGCCGCCACTAAATTCGGTAGAATTAGCGACCAGTAAGTGTTGATCAAATGCAACTTGGTCATCAAGACGTACGCCGGGATCAAAGTGACTGCTCCCGGGATCATCATAGTGGTCAACATGAAATTTAAGATTCCATTCTTTCCGGCAAATCTCAATCTGGCAAAAGCATAAGCAGCCATGGAACAGAAAATGACTTGCGAGACAGAGATGGTCACGGATAAAAAGGCTGTATTGAATAACCAGCGTGGGAAGGTGCCTCCCTGACCGATGTCGGTATTCCAAACCCGGGTCCAGTTCTCCCAATGCCATACTTCCGGTAAGAATTTTGGGGGGAATGCAGTAATTTCGAGATCGGTCTTGAATGTCCCTATCATTGCCAAAATGAATGGCGTGAACATGATGATGCCTATGGCGATCAGCACTAAATACCGCAAGGTTGATTTGACAAAATTGGCCAATCGTTGCGAGACATAGTTCGATTGGAGAACTGGGGCTGGTTTCAGGTCCACGTCGATCATGTTAGCCCTCCTAATACAATTCCGTGCCGCGTTCGAGGAAGCGACGCTGGAAAAACGTGATGGCAAAGATGATCACGGCCAGGATAAATGCAAGCGCAGATGCATAACCCATATTAATCGGGCCGTTAATTCCCAGCGCTTCCTGGAAAACCAAAAAAACTGGAGTGAGGGATGTTTTCAACGGTCCCCCTTTGGTCGCCAGGTAGACCTGGTCGAATACCTGGAAGGTCCCGATGGTTCCAAGTACGACCACCAGCAGGATGATAGGACGCAGCATTGGCAGTGTAATTTTTCGAAACATTTGGAAACTGCTTGCGCCATCTATGCTGGCTGCCTCGTACAGGGCAGGGTTGATATCCTGCAGTGCTGCCAGGAACATAAGCATGAACGTCGGGATGGTCGTGTATATGTTTTGGAACATAATGGCCATCCAGGCGATGCTCGGGCCGCGAAAATACCATTGGGTGGAAGGGATCGTTCCGCCAAAAGCCTCAACGATAAGCTGTATCAATCCGCGAGGGTCACCCAACCAATTTACGGGTTCAAAACTGATACCCACCCAGCCGAGCGAAGTTTGCAGAAAATAGTTAACATAACCGGCTTTCAGGTAAAACCATACAAAGATGAGCGTAATCACAACCGATGAAGTTACGCTTGGTGTGTAGAAAACCGCGCGGAAGAATTGTTTCATATGAATCGGCGCATTCAGCAGAACGGCCATAAGGATTGCGAGAGTAGTTTGAATGGGTACGACAATGATCGTGTACCACAACACGTTGTAAAGGGATTGTAGAAAATCGCGTTTTGTCGAATCGGTAAAACCCTGGAAAGCTTCAGCGTAATTCGAAAGTCCGATCCATTTAGGACGGGTAAAAATATCGTAATCGTTGAACGAAATATAAAAAGCAAAAAGGATCACTCCGATCATAAAAGTGAGAGTGACGATCAGATAAGGTGCAAGAAAAGCATACCCGGTGATCAATTCCGTACGTCGCCGGCGGTTGGTCCAAACTTTACGCAGTTCGCGGGCAGCAAAAAAGGCGACAATAATTGCTACAATGCCGACCACGACCATGTATGGAATTGCTGTTTCGCGAACTTCGGTAAGGTAGGTTTGAAGGGTGGCCATGACTCTGGGGCCGCCCATGGTAGGTGCATTAA
>MGMG01000035.1 GCA_001796355.1 Chloroflexi bacterium GWB2_54_36
AAACGGGACATTATTCGATGATGGCAGCCCGTAATTCTTTAGCCATTTCGCCGAATTGGGCGGTATAGCGCATTTCCTCGCAGCGCGGACGTTCCAGAGTTACCGGGTAATCCAAAGCCAGCTGGCCGGGACGGGGGGTGAGTACCAACACCCGGTCGGATAGCAGCAGGGCTTCCGAGACGGAATGGGTCACCATCAAGACGGTGCTGCGGCGGTTTTGCCATAAGTCCAACAACTCTTCACCCATCCGGTCGCGGGTTAATTCATCCAGCGAACCGAAGGGTTCATCCAGCAGCAACAAGTCAGGGTCCTGAATCAGGGCGCGGGCAATAGCCACGCGCTGCGCCATGCCGCCAGAAAGATCGCGCGGCCAGGAGTCCTCAAAGCCCTTCAAGCCGGTCAATTCGATCAACTCGGCTGCCCGCCTGCGGGCGTTCTCCAGCGGTACTCCCTGCATCTCCAGGGGCAGCATGATGTTTTCCATGGCGCTGCGCCAGGGCATCAGGTTGGCCTGCTGGAATACATAACCAATCAACGGCGCCTGCTCGGTCAGGAAACACACTTCGCCGCTGGATGGCGGCAGCAGACCTGCCAGTACGCGCAGCAAGGTGGTTTTGCCGGAACCGGAAGGCCCCAGGATACAGATGAATTCGCGCGGATGTACGTCAAAGGTTAAATCGGTCAGCGCCTGCAAACCGCCGTTGTCATTCGGATAGGTCACGCTGAGGTTGCGCACCTGCAGGGATGGCTGGGGCAAGGCGGAGGTCACCGGTCATTCCCCTTCGGGCAGATAATCATTGGTATAGGCTTTTTCAAGGTCCAGCGGTTGGCTGATAAGCCCCATATCCAACAAAACATTTTCCGTGTTCTTCCACGATTGAGGATCCGACCAGCCCCACGGCTCCAACTGGTAAAGTTCGATGGAGGTAGCCAGCACTTGTTTTTGGACTGCCGCATCGGCCTGCGCCAGATTCTCCACATACTTGAGCGCAACTTCATAGGCAGCCTCCGGGTCAGCAACGGTATCCTGGATACCGCGGACGATTGCCCGTACCATGCGCCGCACCAGTTCCGGGTCGTCGTGCAGCACAGTCTCATTGGTAATCAGGCCATTTGAAACCATCGCGAGGGTATCGGCCACTTTGATCAAGTCGGTTTCGTACCCCTGGCTGGCCAGTTGTACCGGCTCATTGGCGATGTAAATCACGGCGGCTTGCTCTTGCCCGGCTGTCAACGCTTCCACCTGGTTGTAACCGATCGAATCCAGGGTGACGTCATTCTCTGTCAGACCACCCGCCATTAATAGCGCGCGCAGCCCGATGTAACTGGCGCCGTACAGCCCGGGCAGCCCGATTTTTTTGCCGCGCAGGTCGGCTGGTTGGCGGATGGCTTCTGATTTCAGGGATACGATTCCGACAGGATAGTCTTTATACCAGGCCATGACATACACCACCGGCAGGTCCTGGGCGCGCCCGAGTAGCACCTGTTCACCGGATACGATGGCAAACGGAAGCTGGCCGGCGCCTACCAGCGCCACGTTGTCGTTTTCCATACTGTAGTCCAGCGTCACGTCCAGCCCTTCAGCCTGGAAATAGCCTTTGTCGAGCGCAACGTAAAGCGGGGCAAATTGCACATTGGGGATAAACCCGACCGGAAGGCGAATGCTGACTGCTTTGGGCGTTGGTGAAGGGGAAGTGGCCGGCGCGCAGGCAGCAGCCAGTAACAACAGTACGATGAGAGCAAGGGAAGTTCTAATATATGTGGGCTTCATTTGTATCTCCGGAAATTATTTTTCCTGTGGCTCGTTTTGCCACGAGAGCAGACGTTTTTCCAGCAGCATGACCAGGCCGTAGAGCGCCAGCGCCAGCGTAACCAGGGTGAATACGGCGACGAATACCAGTGCGGTGTCAAACTGGCCGCGCCCGACATTGATCAGAAATCCCAGCCCGCGGTTCGAGCCGACCAACTCGCCGATCACGCCGCCAATCACCGAGAGGGTGGCGCCGATGCGCAGCCCGCCAAGAAAAACAGGCAGGGCAGCCGGGATTTCCAGGTATTTCAAGTTCTGCAAGCGGGTGGCGCGCAGTGAGCGCATCAGGGTGCGCAAATCTTCGGGCACCGCGCGCAGACCGACCACCGTGTTAACCAGCACCGGGAAGAACACAATCAGCGAACAGATCAAGACTTTGGTACCCATGCCCGGGCCAAACCAGATGACCAGCAGTGGGGCGATGGCGACGATGGGAATTGCCTGACTGGCGACCAGGTAAGGTGCGATCAATTTCTCGAACATGCGCGAACGGGCAATCCAATAGCCGGTGAAAGTTGCCAGCACCGTCCCGGTAATCAACCCAAGGACAACTTCGAGCAGGGTTGCCAGCGTGTGACGCAGCAAGGTTCCGTCGCTGGCAGCCTGAATAAAACGCTCGAACACGCGGCCGGGAGTGGGTAGAATAAAGGCTGGCAGGTTGGCGATGCGCGCCACCAGTTCCCACAGCACCAGTGCCAAAATCATCGAGATGGGCGTGAGGAACAGCCGCGCACGGCGAAACAGCCGGTTCTTAGCCTGCAAAGCGCGCAGCGCGTTCGGAATACTCACTTCCATAAGAAATCCTTTCTTCGGAGCAGGTTTGCGTTAAAAACGAAAACCCGAAAACAACAAGTCTTCGGGGCATGGCAGACGCAGTGCGCCCATTGTAAGCAACACCGGTCTCATTTGCCTTCTTTCATCCGGACTTTACCGTCGACCCTGGAGTTTCACCAGGTCATGCGCTGATTGATGCGCTCGTGGGTTATCACCACCGATCGGGAATTGGGATCATGATCCCGCACCCTGCCCCGAAGGCCAAGTATTCAATTAAATTCGAGTATAGTCAGCGAAGCGCGCTCTGTCAAGGTGCGGAATGTCACTGCGTGATGTCACGGAAAACATGGGTAAACCTGGAGTTGACAGGTCAAATATTGGTTGTTTTCAATTCCATGTTTTCTTTGTATAATACTTAAGCACTTGAATATACAAGTGCTGGATATTTGAAAGTCTTTGAAATGGGTGCGTAATTCTTAGAAATTTCTACCAATTACAAACCAAAAAATTATTGACAAGGACTTTTATTGATATATAATACTAAGTAACAACATTAATAATTGAGTGGTATTATAAGGCGGCGAAGATCTATGTGCCAAAACATGGTCGCTTGATCCTGAAAGTGGGGACAGGTGCATAGGGAGCCAGTAGCGAAACCGGCCTTTGGGCTGGTTTTTTTATTTAATACCAGTTAATACCAAAGCAAGGGCGGCGTCGATCCACGAACCCGAAATTGGTCGCTATCTTTTCCATGGGGGAAAGCGGGATGTGGGGAGCCAATAGCGAAACCGGCCCGAATGGTTAGCTAGGATGTCCTTGCACATTTAAATAACATCCATCGGATTTCATCTTTCCCCGCAACTGGCGGGATATCTATGCCAGTGCCATTTCAGGCGCTGGTCTTAACAACTTTTTATTTCAAGGTCGTTTTCTTCCTTTTTTACTACTGGGAAACAGGAGAACAAAATGAACACACACGGAATTCCCTTACACAAAACCTTACGCTCGCTGAGCCGTATCAGCTACATCACCGGAGTTGCATTCTTGATCGTTGCCCTGGCATTGAATGTAATTCCTCCCAAGCAGGTGAGCGCAGCTCTGACCACGATTTGGACCACACGCACTACCTGTACTGCCCCGGATCCGCAAGATGAAAATCAATATGTAACCGGCGATACGGTCTATGTACGCGGTACATCCACGGATCCGTTTACCGATTTCAAATGGACCATTACAGGCCAACCCGGTAATGCCAGCACTGACCCGAATGTGGTTGTTGCCGCTTGGAACATGCCACCCGGCACGGTCATTACATCCGATAGCAATGGCTATTTCTGCTTTGCTGCCTATACCATTCCAACGGGTGACGATGGCACTTACACCGTCGACGTTTTTCAAGTGGGTAGTAACAGCAACAAAAAGAATGACAACTATACGGTAGACGAGGTTCTCCCTACCCCGACCAATGTTCCTCCGACCAACACGCCAACCAATACGCCGACCAATACGCCAACCAATACGCCAACCAACACTCCTACCAACACGCCAACCAACACTCCTACCAACACGCCAACGGATGTTCCTCCAACCAACACTCCGACCAATGTTCCTCCGACCAATACCCCGACGGAAATTCCGACCTTACTCCCAACCAGCACGGAAGTGCCCCCGACCAACACGCCAGAATCTCCCACGAATACCCCTGAGATACCGACCAATACTCCGGAACAGCCAACGAGCACCCCTGTTGTTCCGACAAATACCCCGGTACCCCCAACGAACACCCCTGTTGTTCCTACTAACACCGAGGTTCCCCCAACAAACACTCCTGAGGTTCCGACCAGCACCCCCGAAACTCCGGTAAATACACCTACCGAGATCCCGGCCACAGAGATTCCAGCTACCGAGGAACCGATCAACACCCTGCCGCCGCCTGTAGTACCCAGCAATCCACCGCAGGTACTTATCCCGGTGACCGGCGCTGACCTCTCCATGCCTGCTCCGATGGCGGACTTGCAGACCGTATTCAGCAAGCTCGGCCTGGCACTCCTCGGCATCGGCCTGGTGCTGCAAGGTCTCTCCAAGAAAATCGAAGAGTAATCGATATCCTTAACCAAGTAAAATCCCCTCTGGGAAACCAAAGGGGATTTTTTATCTTCCAGGTGAGTGCATTTCTCTTATTTTAATACTTCCCCGGCAGGATGCTGGCGAGACGCCTTCTCCTGGCCTGGGTTGGCGCAGGTGAATATTCTGTGCTAAAATATCACCACTTTGGGGCAGTCGCCCTCACTGGGGCATGGTGCAATGGCAGCACACCAGACTTTGGATCTGTGGATCTTGGTTCGAGTCCAGGTGCCCCAGCCATAAAACTAAGCATGAACGCTGAGACCGAATCTTCTGAACAACCGGATGACCCTTCGCCTTATCAAGGTCAGCTTTGCTGTAGCTGGCGGGGGGAAACCATCCATAATTTCATATTAATGAGCATTGGAGCGCGATGGACAGCGTGTTAAACGCGGTCGTGCTGGCTGCTGGTTTTGGCAAACGCATGCAGTCCGACTTGCCGAAGGTGCTTCACCCCCTGGCGGGGGTACCCATGCTCGAACACACCCTGCGCGCCGTCGCAGGCGTAACCAGTGAACTGCCGGTCGTGGTCATAGGCCACGGCGCAGATCAGGTACGCCAGGCAGTCGGCAGTCATGCACGTTTTGTGCTGCAGCAAGAGCTATTGGGAACGGCCCACGCGCTGCAAATGGCTGAACCGCTGCTGTCCGGTCAACCGGGATTGTTACTGGTCACGACCGGCGACATGCCGCTATTAACCAGTGCTACCTTCAGCCGTCTGGTTGCGATGGCGTGCAGCAGTTCCGGGCCGATCAGTATGTTAAGCGTGGTACTGCCTGATCCGCATGGGTTTGGGCGTGTGGTGCGCGGCGCTGACGGTTCTGTACGCGCGATCGTCGAGGAAGCGCAGGCAGCCCCGGATATTCTGGCCATTCGCGAACTCAACGCCAGCGTGTACTGCTTCGATAACCGCTGGTTATGGGATGCGCTGCGCCGGATTAAACTCTCGCCCAAGGGTGAGTATTACCTGACCGATATCGTCGGCGTAGCAGTCGCACAAGGTTTGCAGGTGCAGGCGCTGATCGCGGACGATCCGCAAGAAGCATTAGGGATCAACACCCGCCAGCACCTGGCCGAGGCTGCCGCAGTGCTGCGCAGCCGGATCAACGCTCGCTGGATGCTGGCGGGTGTCAGCATGATCGACCCGGCCACCACTTACATAGATGCGGATGTCAGCATTGGACGCGAGACGCTGTTGTACCCGGGAACCGCCTTACAGGGGGCCACGGTCATCGGGACTGCCTGCCAGATTGGGCCTGATGTTAAAATTGCCAATAGTGAACTGGGGAACGGCTGCCGGGTATCCTATTCTGTAATCGAAGACAGCCGGTTGCCGGATGGGACTCATCTGGAACCATTTGCTCACCGCCGCAACAATCAGGATGTGAGCCCGGCTCGTGTATAAGAAGTGAGGCTGGAAAGTTTGGACGTTCAAGTTCTTTGGATTATTGCCGCTGTAGCATTGATTTTGGATCTACTCATCAATGCCGTTCGGGTGAGCCTGAGCAATGCCCGGCTGCCGCAACTGATTACCATTGGCGCGCAAAATGAAGCGCGCAGCCTGGAGCCAACCCTGGCGATTGTAGAGAAAATCAGTCTGAGAGTGGCGCTGCGTTTTATGATCATCATCCTGCACTTTTTGTTGGCAGCCCTGGTGTATCTGTTGTTAACGGCTTATGTGGCTGGAATTACCGTTGGACTCGGCCTGTTGGTTGTTTTCCTGACCGGGCTGACGGTGATGGCGTTTGAATTTGGGGTGGAAGGTGCGGTACGCAAAAATCCCGAATCCTGGCTGATCTGGCTGACCCCCCTGGCGCGCGGGCTGGATGTGGTCCTGCGGCCATTTTCTGCGCTATATCTGGCGCTGTTGGGCGACTCGGCGCCGGTCGAGCGCACTCGGGGGTCCGTAACGGAAGATGAGCTGAAGAGCTGGGTAGAGGTTGGCCAATCATCGGGCGGGTTGGATAAGGGCGAACGCCAGATGATCTATTCCATTTTTCATTTCGGCGACACTTTATGCCGCGAAATCATGGTGCCGCGAATCGACATCCTGGCGCTGGAAGCGGATGCAAGCGTGACGGATTCGATCCAGGCGCTGACCCTCTCCGGGCACTCGCGGGTGCCGGTTTATGATGACACCATCGACAATGTGATCGGGCTGTTGTACGCCAAGGACCTGCTGCGAACCCAACTGGATGAAACCCCTCCCGAGAGCATCCGCCCGTTCCTGCGCCCGGCTTATTTTGTGCCGGAGGCCAAGAAAGTCGATGAGTTATTGCGTGAAATGCAATCCCGCAGTATTCACATGGCAATTGTGGTGGATGAATACGGCGGCATGGCTGGTCTGGTGACCATGGAAGACATCGTCGAAGAGATTGTTGGCGAAATTCGCGACGAATACGACCAGGGAGAAGAACACCTCTTCCAGCGCATTTCCGAAGACGAGTTTATGCTGAACGGACGGATCGGCTTGGACGATTTCAATGAAGTCCTGGGCACCAATCTTTCAACTGAACTGGCTGACACGCTGGGCGGTTACATTTACGGCACCATTGGCCGCGTACCAACCGGCGGTGAACATATGCAGGTTGAGGATTGGGATTTATCAGTGGAACAGGTGAGCGGGCGGCGAATTCGCAAGGTGCGGGCACACCGCCAGCCGGTGCAAATTCTAAATGAGGAAAATTCAGATGCCGGAAAACCGTGAGGCGTTAGCTGCGCTGATCGAAGAAGCCATTCAAGCGCGCAGCAGGTCGTACGCGCCATATTCCAATTACCAGGTCGGCGCGGCTGTACTGACGGCATCCGGCAAGGTGTTCACCGGGGCCAATGTGGAGAATGCAGCCTACCCGGCCTCCATGTGCGCCGAGCGCGTGGCGATTTTCAAGGCTGTTTCAGAAGGTGAAAAGGATTTTACAGCGATTGCGGTGGTGACTTCCAACGCCGGCATGCCATGCGGCGGCTGCCGCCAGGTAATGGCTGAGTTTGGCTTGGACACGTTGGTGCTGATTGCCGATGATCGAGGCAATATTGTGCGAAAATTGACCGTACGCGAACTGCTGCCGGGGGCTTTCACGCCTGAGGATTTGGCAAAGGCGTAAACAATAGGGGTATGAAGTTTTCCCACGAAGGCACGGTGAGGGTTGTCATTGCGATGCCTCGAAGGGGCGAAGCAATCCACACCAATCAAAACCTGGATCTGTAAACATTTGCCCCCTTCGGTCGAAATGGATTGCTTCGCTCCGGTCACAATGACAAAAAAAAATGGAGAGGGGTACAGCAACCAGACCACTGAGTTTGTCGTGCCCTGAGCTTGTCGAAGGGCAGCATAAATGCCCCGGTGCTACGACAGGCTCACTCACAGAGTGCCCTGCGGGTAGCAACCGGTACGACCGCTGAGCTTGTCGAAGTGGCACCAGCTCAATAGCAGGGGGTCCTGCGGACAGGGCACGGGGCATGATCGAAAATGGTGAAACGGTGTTATCCCTTGTATAGGGCTATAATCAATTTATGGCCAAACTGGAACGCAACATCCGGGTGGAAGCGGTTGTCTTACGCCACAGCGATTGGGGCGAAGCGGACCGCTTATTAGGCCTGTACACCCGAGAGGCGGGCAAATTGCGCGCCATCGTCAAAGGCGCCCGCAAAATGCGCTCGCGCAAAGCCGGGCACCTGGAGCCGTTTACCCGCGTCCAATTGATGCTGGCACGCGGCCGTGACCTGTGGATCGTCACTCAGGTTGAAACGGTGGATGCCTACCTGCCGTTGCGCGAGGATTTGCAGCGCATTGCTCAGGCAAGCTACGTCATTGAGCTTCTGGACCGCTTCACCTACGAGGAGGGTCAGAACCGGCTGGTTTATAACCTGCTGGTGGATACCCTGGCTCGGCTGGCAGAAGGGGATGATTTTTTCCTGGCGGTGCGCTATTACGAACTTCAACTGCTGGACCTGCTGGGTTTCCGGCCGGAACTGGTCAACTGCGTGAAGTGCGGTGAACAGATCAAGCCGCTGGATCAGTTTTATTCGGCGCTGCTGGGCGGCGCGTTGTGCCCGGTTTGCGGCCCGCGTGAAATCTCGGCCCGCCCCATTTCCATGCCAGCCCTCAAATATCTACGCCACTTTCAGCGCAGCACTTTCAAAGAGGCCGCGCGCGCCCAGGTGCCCGCCGAAACCCGGCAGGAAGTGGAAGCGGTAATCCAATACTTACTAACCTACCACCTGGAGCGCGGATTGAACTCGCCGGCGTTCATTCGTGAGGTGCGCCGCATAAGTACCCAACAGCCCTGATTTTCAGTCGTAAAACACCTGGGTTGTCAACGGGTTTGAAAGGGGAATACGATGATTGTCAAAGTTGGCACATTCAACCTCAACAACCTCTTTTCACGGTTTAATTTCAAAGGCCGCATCGATGCGGTTTTAGCGGACGACACCACGGTAAACGTCACCTATTCCTTCGACGATCCGTCGGAATACTCCATTCGCACCTTCATGGGACGGCTGGTGGTCGAAAAAGAGCCTGCCCGCCGAAAAAAAGTAGCCGACCGCATTCTGGCAATGGATCTGGATGTGTTGGCGCTTCAGGAAGTGGAAGATTTGCTCACCCTGCAGCATTTCAACCACGTTGACCTGGCAGGCATGTACCCGTATCAAGTCCTGATCGAGGGCAATGACCCGCGCCTGATCGATGTTGGCTTGCTCTCACGGCTTCCGATTGGAGCGGTGACCTCTTGGCGCTTTGCCACGCACAAAGCTGAGCCTGATTCGACCATCTTCAGCCGCGATCTGCTGGAAGTGGATATCCTGGATGAAAAACGCAAAAAGCGCCTTTTCACCTTATTCAATACGCACTTGAAGAGCCAGTACCTGGCGCCCAACGAAAACCCGGTCACCGGCAAGGAACGCGCGGATTTAATCCGCTCCCGCCAGGCGGAGACCGCGCAACGGATTATGGTCGCCCGCACCCGCCCCAACGGTTCTTTCCTGCTGCTAGGCGACGTAAACGACGTTCCTGGCTCAACTTGTCTGGCGCCACTTGTCCAGAGCGCCAGCCTTGGACTGGTCAACGGTCTGGCGAACCCCCAGGAGACCCGTCCCGCGCCGCCGGACAGCCACCCGGCAGCCAGCCCGGCCTGGACGCACCGCTTCAAAGAAAGCGGCCAGCCAGCGCGTTATGAGCTGTTCGATCAAATCTGGCTGAGCCCGGCTCTGGCAGTCCGGCAGACCGCTGCCTGGATCAACCGGCGCGCCAATTTGACCGGCGAGGGCAGCGATCACGACCCTGCCTGGGTGGAAGTGGACGTTTAGCCGCGAGAACCTTTGTCGGCGTAAACCGCGCCCAGGTCATCCGGGCGAATTTTCAAGCCGGCAAAGGAAGCAAAATCCAGATGTTCAGCGGTCAGGCCAAGGTTGGCCTTCAGCCGCCCGAACATTCCCAGGTAGCTGTCGGTAATACGTGCGCCCCAGTCCAGTTTGAGCAGGCCGGCAGTTGACCGAATGGATTCGGCATCCGGTCCTTCGATTTCGCAAAAATCGCCGTAAGGTAATTCATCCAGCACAATTTCTAGATTTTCGAGCTGGTAGGTGGTGCGCCATTTCTCATACATCACCGCCACCTGGTAACCCAATGCTTCCAGAATGCGCCGGGCAGCGGCAAAATCGCTGACGTCGGTTTCGATCTCCTGGCGCATGTTGACCACCTGTCCAGCGGCAGAGGGGCCTTTGTAGGTCAGCACCGAACGCACATCCTGGCGCAGGCGCAGTACGCGGCGGTTGGCAGTCAGGCTGCCGTCCGGCAGGTCGAAGCGCAGGTTGACCTCGTGAACCCGGGCCTGGGCCAGGATGCCGCCGGCCGCCAGAATCCTCTTTTCCAGCGCTGCCTGGCGCAGCAGGTAAAACTTGACCTCGATTTCCTGATCAGGCTGGTTCATCGAAAATGATTCCTTCCTCGGTGTAGTGCGTAAATGGTGCCGGTTAAAATGACCGCACTGGCGCCCAATAAAAATGGCCAGTTGGTCAACGCCGCAGGCGACCGGGCAATCCACAGGCGGTCAACCCACAACCAGATGATACAACTGACCAATACAACGATTGTCAGCCCGGGCGCCCAACGGGAGCGCCGCCAGAGGGCAATGCAAACGACCAGACCAGCCAGACCGGCCAGCGCGCCGGTAATGGCCAGGTACAACGGACCGGGCTGCAGCCCAGCCTGACTCAGGTCGTCCCAGCGGGCAAGCGATTGCTGCAACCGCAGCCAACCGGAAAGGGAGAGCACCAGCATTGCAAAAGCCAGCAGTTTAAGCCACCATGGACGGCGCGAGGTCGTGCCTGTTTCAGGGTTCAATAGAAGGAAATCTCCCAGAGGTGAACGTGAGCGGGTTCAGAATCGCGGCTGTTGAGAATTTCGAATTGGATCGCGTTGATCATGCGGGTTTCATAAAAGTCCACAAAAAGCTCACGCGACGCCGGACTCTCTTCGCCTTCGACGCTATAACTGCGCGGCAAGCTCTCGCCTTCCACATATACCAGCGCGGTTACCCGGGTGGCAACGCCGCCAACCCGCAATTGTAATCCATCCATGGGGCGCGCCTCGGAAAAAGTGAGATTGATTTTGAACGGATTGGCCTCGAAGGTGCGAATCAGACTGTTGGGGTTGCCGTCGAATGCCGACTTGATCACACCGATGTCCAGAGTGGAATACGCCACCGCAGCCTCAGTTCCGTCCAACAAGACCAGGATTTCTTCCTTTAACTGATGGCGCCGGCTGCGTTCCTGTTCGAAGACGACTTCGGCGTTATCCATATAAGCCAGGCGCGTGAAGTAAAATCCGGGTTGGCCGTTGGGGTAATTGACCGTGCGTTTGACTTCGATGGTCTTAAATTTTTCACTGGTGCGAACCTGGTCCAATTCCTCGGGCAGCAGGATAAACACCTCGTCTGGCTCTATCGGAATATACCCGGCAAGATGCCCCGCCACGGAGCCCAGAGTGAAGGGCAGCGGGTCATCAAAGAAGAAGCGGGCGATCACATCGGTGCCGTTGGCCCACGAAGGGCTGAGCAGGATGCGCGCCTGCGGATTTTCAGCCAGATAAGCGCGCACCGCTGAAAACAAGCTGTCCCCGCCGTATTGCATGCCGTCCAGGCCGTAATCGTCATACCAGGTCGGGCCGTTGACCAGCGCGTCGCGCAGCATGAAGCCGCCCGCAGCGCTCATGGCGAAAAACACGATCAGTGAGATACCGAGGAACAAGCGCTCACGCAGGTTGGGCTGGCGCAGCCGTTGCACCAGCCATTCCAGGGCAGTTGAAAAGCCAATCCCACCCAGCAGCGCCGCCGGAATGACCATGAATAACATGCGCGTAATACCCGGGCCAACCAGCGCACCGCCGGCGGGTGCTGCCAGGAGGGCAGCCAGCACAACCCGGTATTCGGGTTTTCGAATCCTCGCTGCTGCCAACCCAAAACCGAAGACCACAAACGGCAGCGCCGGCAGCCACAGGCGGCTGTAGCCCATCATGATGTGGCGTACCAAACCGTCCGGGGTTGGGTCGTACCAATACAGCGGGTTAATCCCGTTCAGATACTCCCGGGCGTAGCGGGCCAATTTTCCAGAAAACGGACCATCCTGGATCCAGTACGAATCCAGGATGGTCAAGTGGCGCAGCGTCTCACCCGGGTGGTTGATCTGAAAGCGCAGGTAGGGAATGGCCAGCGCCAGCGCCAGAATGACCCCGCGTAACACGGTTTTTCGCTGCTGCCAGTGGTAGCGAATATCCGAGAAGAATAATAAAACCGCGGTTAAAGCCGTAACGACTTGCCCGGGGCTGTAGCTGTAAAAGGTCAGCGCGGCAAAAACCACCGCGGCATACAGGTAACCCGGTTTGCCCCGGCGGTAGAGCCAATAGCAGTAGAGGAACCCGGCATAAAAGCTGACCGCCAGAACAGTCTCGAAGGCCGTGCGCGAATGTAAAAACCAGGCCGGGGTTACCGCCAGCAGCAAAGCGCCCGCCCAGGCGCTGCGGCTGTCAAAAACATTTTTCAGAACCAGGCCGATGCTCAGCGCGGCGAGCAGTGAAATCCATGCCGAAACAGCGCGGGTGACGAAGACGCTTTTGCCGAATAACAGCGTCGGCAGCACCTGCAGGTAAACCGACAGGCTCAGGTTATACTGCCCACCGTTCTTGAAGAAGGTGGGCAGGAACTCGCCTTCGGGACCGCGAAACTGATTGTGGATCAGGTCGGCGGCGGTAACGGTTTGAATCGCCTCGTCGGTGAAAAAGTAGATGGGGAAGTGCGCCAGGCCGATCAATCGCATTGCCAGGTAAACTGCCAGTGCGGCGGCAAAAAGCCATATTCCCCAGCCGGGCGTCCGAATGGACCCGATCGGGCGGCGGCGCGGCTGCGGCGCGGGCAATGAATCGCCCGGGGGCGGCTGCGGAGCCGGGTTTTCCAGCGTGATCACGCGTTGTTCGAGGGCGGCGCCATCCGGGCTGCGGCTATCCAGGGTGACGCGCAGCCGGGTGCCGGGCGCCAGTTCCAGGTTGATATGGAGCTGCGCCTCCTCAGAATCCGCTGACCGGGATGGCTGGCCTGGCGGGGGCTGCGGTTGCCGGAACGATTCCTCATCGTCCATGGTGGAAGTCCCTTCCTGGAAAAGATTATAGCATGCGCTCATTTTGTTATAATCAAACGGCTGCCCATGCGCTTTTAACAATTCTGGCAAAGGCTTCCTTGACAGACATTAAAAGTTGCATATACTGACAGTAATTCTTTGCCACAAAGGCATTCCGCACCGCAGGACGCTACATGAAAAAGGGGTTCCATATAAAGGACTCGATCTGGAATATTCTTACCGTCCTGGTGGTCGCCAGCATTTTTGGGTCGATTGCAGCTTTTGTAATTGTGTTTATCGATCCTTCCAGCGCGCTTAATCCGCTGCCGCCTTTCGATCTACTGCCCAGCGCCCAGCCTTTACCGCCAGACGATAACCCTGTGCAAACTCAGACGTCGACGGCCACCGTTAAGTCGCAGGGGCTGCCGCCTACCTGGACGCTAACCCCGATCCCCATGACGGCTACGCCAACCCATACCCTCACGCCCACCAACACCGCAACCTTAGAGCCCACTTTTACCCCCACAATTACGGAGACGCCCACTCAGACGCCGACCCGCCGGCGCACTGCCACCCGCACCCGCACGGTCACGCCAACGCCGCCCGAGGTTCAACCGACAGAACCACCGCCGCCTCCGCCGACCAACCCACCGCCTACCAGCCCGCCTCCCACAGACGTCCCGCCAACCGAGCCGCCACCAGTACCAACCGCCCCCTGATAATTTAGGCAGGTAAAAATACCTTTTTAATATTCGCCATTCAGGAATGTGAACGGCTTTTCTCGCGCTTTTCTATGGTAGGATTAAACGTCCCGGCGGGACACCGCCGGGCATTTTTTGGATATTATTCCTGTATTTGGACGTGATTCGATGAGCGATTCCATTGACCGCGACACCTTTGATCACCTGGTCGGGCTGGCAGCGCTGGAACTGGACCAACAGCAAGCCGACTACCTGCTGCGCGAGCTCAACAACCAGCTAAAAGCGATTCGGGAGCTGGCAGCCATTCCGCTGGACGAGAACGTTCCCGCCAGCCTGCACGGGGTTCCCTACGCCAGCGCTGTCAGCCCGGAACTGCGCGCGGATGTCTGGCGGCCGCACCCCAACCCGGAAGAAATCATTGCCCAGGCCCCCGCAACCCGGGATGGTTACATTGTCGTTCCCGATATCCCCCACACCACGCTGGAATGAAGCCTCATGGAATTATGCGATATCCCTGCTTATGAATTGAGTCTGCTGCTGCGCCAGCGGCAAATCTCCGCGGAAGAAGTGACCCGCGCTTGTCTGGAACGTATCGACGCGGTGGACGGGCGTTCCGGCGCCCTGGACGCCGGCAGCCTGACGCCCGAAGATGAACAGAAGGTGCACGCGTTCATTACCATCACCCGTGAACGCGCTTTGAATCAGGCCCGGGCGGTTGACCAGAAACTGGCCGCCGGGGATGATCCCGGCCTGCTGGCAGGCATTCCCTTCACCGCCAAAGATATTTTCTGCGTGCGCGGCACACCCTCCACGGCAGCCTCGCGCATTTTGGCCAATTACACCGCGCCGTACACCGCCACGCCCGTGGCGCGCATGGAAGCGGCTGGAGCGGTCATGCTCGGCAAGGTCAACCTCGACGAGTTTACCTACGGTTCTTCCAACGAATCCTCAGCCTTTCAGCCGGCGCCGCGCAACCCGTGGAACCCGGCGCATGTTCCTGGCGGCTCCTCGGGCGGCAGCACATCCTCTGTGGCTGCCGGCGAAGCTGCGCTTTCACTGGGCACCGACACCGCCGGCTCGATCCGCCAACCGGCAGCCTTCTGCGGGGTGGTGGGCGTCAAGCCGACCTACGGGCGGGTCTCGCGCTACGGCTTGATTGCCTTTGGGTCGTCGCTGGATTGCCCCGGGCCGGTGGCGCGCAATGTGGTGGATGCCGCGCTGATGCTGCAAGTCATCGCCGGCGCCGATCCGCGCGACTCGACCGCTGCCAATGTGCCTGTGCCGGATTATCTGGCGCAGTTGGAGGGGGGCGTCAAGGGCCTGCGCATCGGGTTGTCGCCGGATTATTTCCGCATCGCTTTCCCCGATCCGCAAACCGGCGAATACCGCGAGCAGCCGCTGCCGGTGGATATCGAAACACCGGTTCTACGCGCTGCTGAAGTGCTGGCCAGCCTGGGCGCCGAAATCGTCGAGGACGTGCCCATGCCCAACACCCGTTACGGCATCCCGGCTTATTTTGTCATCAGCCGGGTCGAGGCGGCTTCCAATTTGCACCGCTACGACGGCGTAAAATACGGCTATCGCACACAGCAGCCCATTGACGACCTGACCAAACTCTACCGCCAGACGCGCAACGAAGGGTTCGGCTTACAACCCAAGCTGCGCATTTTGATGGGCATGTACGTCAGCGCAGCGCAGTATTCGGCGCAGTACTACCAGCGCGCCCTGCGGGTGCGCACCCTCATTCGCCGCGATTTTGAGCAGGCTTTCGACCGCAGCAGGAAGCACCGGCTGGATGCGCTGCTGACCCCCACCACGCCGACCACTGCCTTCAAAATGGGCGCGGTGTACGGCGATTCGGTGCTCATGCAGTACGCCGACCAGTTGACCGTACCGGCCAATCATGCCGGCATCCCCGGGCTTTCGCTGCCTGGCGGGCTGGATGCTGATCGGCTGCCGGTGGGCATTCAACTGCTTGGGCCGGACTTTAGTGAAGACGTGCTGCTGCGCATCGGGCGGGCGTATGAACTGGCCACCCAGACCGAAGACTGGCGCAAAGTCAAACCGATGGTGTTACGTTAAGAAGCCCGATTAAAACTATGGGAAAAATAACTGTTTCCGACCATTATGACCCCTCAGCCGAGATGGTACTTTATGAGGGCGACACCCTTGATCTATTGAGAACATTGCCAGACAATGTTGTTCAACTGGTCGTCACATCTCCCCCGTACAATCTGGGAAAACCGTATGAATCTCGCATGGATATGGCTGATTATATTAGCCAGCAAAAAACGGTTATTCGAGAATGTTTTCGGGTATTAAAACCTACTGGTAGCATTTGCTGGCAAGTGGGCAATTATGTTAAGAACGGCGAAATTATCCCTCTCGACATTATTTTGTACCCAATTTTTGCAGAACTTGGCGCCCATCTTCGGAATCGCATTGTCTGGCATTTTGGACATGGACTACATGCTTCAAAGAGATTTTCCGGTCGTTATGAAGTGATTCTCTGGTTTACAAAATCCGATGATTATGTTTTCAATTTAGATGAAGTGCGCATTCCCCAAAAATATCCCGAGAAAAAGCATTTCAAAGGACCTAAAAAGGGCGAGTTGTCTGGAAATCCATTGGGCAAAAACCCTACTGATATTTGGGAAATACCCAATGTTAAAGCAAATCATGTAGAGAAGACGATCCATCCCTGCCAATTCCCGGTTGAATTAATTGAACGATTAATCCTGTCGTTAACCAACGTAAATGACTGGGTTTTGGATCCATTTATGGGAGTGGGCTCGACAGCAATTGCCTCATTGATCCACCAGCGGCATCCGGTGGGTGCAGAAATCATAAAGGAATATGCTGAGGTTGCAAAAGAGAGAGTAAACATGGCTGAGACCGGGCGATTAAGAATTCGTCCTAGGGATCGTCAGGTTTATAAGCCTAATGGAGAATCATTATCAGTTCCACCTCAATATGTTGAAATAGGCACCCCCATTCAGGGGACGCTTCTCGAAAAAGGGCTAAGTTATGGCGATGGAGCCGACATATGAAAATTGTTTATGAATATTCCCATTTAGGTGGATCTGAAATTTTACAGGTCCGTTACCCACAATATAACCAACAAATCAATGAGGTGATAAACAGCGTTTCAGCGAATAGAACTAAAGAGAGCAAAGAAAAAACCAAAAAAGGACGGTTTTTAATTTCTCCGATTGATTTGAATAAGCAATTTAAACAAAAATTTAACGGCCTGGGTTTCGTTGAACTGCGGGACACCTATAAAATTGAAATTCCAAATTATGAAATTTCAATAAAGGGGGCTTTCAAGCAAATAGATTTTGTTAAAGAAAAAGTACTGGTCGAAGTGCAGCTAGGTAAGTATGCTTTCATGTTTTACGACATGGCAAAATTTCAATACTTTTTCAATGAAAATAAAGCTGACGTTGGAGTAGAAATTGTCCCCGGACATAAGTTGCATATGCAAATGTCATCTGGGGTGTCATATGGTGAACAACTGATTTATGATATCGAACGATTGAAAAGACACTTTCCAGCGGTACCCGTGAAGGTAATTATCGTGGATGCAGATTAGATCCAAAATTATGACTTATCCCTTTTATCAAGCTATGTTATGGATAAAGAGAATCAGTTATGAATGATTACGAAACCGTCATCGGGCTGGAGACCCACATCCAGCTGAATACGACCACCAAGATTTTTTGCGCCTGCAAAGCCGACTCGTGGTTCGACCCGCCCAACACCAACATTTGCCCGGTGTGCACCGGCATGCCCGGCGTGCTGCCGGTATTGAACAAGGCCGCGGTCGAAAAAGGGGTGGTGCTGGCTGCCGCCATGCACGCCGAAGTGCGCCCGCTGTCCTACTTCGACCGCAAGAACTACTTTTACCCCGATCTGCCCAAAGGTTACCAGATTTCGCAGTACGACCAGTCGCTGGCGTTTGGCGGTTCCCTGGATCTACCCGTCCCGGCAGCCAATGGCCAACCGGCTTACATTCGCAAAGTGAGCATTCACAAGCTGCACCTGGAAGAGGATGCCGGCAAGACCAAGAACGCCGGACATGAACGCCTGATCGATTTCAACCGCTGCGGCGTGCCGCTGGTGGAAATGGTCACCGGGCCGGACCTGCGCAGCGCCGATGAGGCCGCGCAATATCTGATCCGCCTGCGCCAGTTATTACGCTGGCTGGGGGTTTCGGAAGCGGATATGGAAAAGGGGCACTTGCGCTGCGACGCCAATGTCTCGATCCGCCCGCGCGGGGCGACCCACCTGAATCCCAAGACCGAGATCAAGAACGTCAACTCCATCGAAGCTGTACGCAGCGCCATCGAAAAGGAAATCGAACGCCAGATTCGCGAAGTGGAAGCCGGACATCGCATCGAGGCCTGGACGCTGGAGTGGGACGAAGAAGCCGGCGTGCTGCGAAAAATGCGCTCCAAAGAGACCGAGGCCGATTACCGCTACTTCCGCGAGCCCGATCTGCTGCCCATCCGGTTGGATGACGCCTGGAAAGCCGATATCCTCAAGGAGCTGCCCGAACTGCCGTTGGTACGCCGTCAGCGTTTCATGGATGCTTACGGCCTGCCGGAATACGATGCCGACATTCTCACCAACGAGCGCAATCTGTCGGACTATTTCGAGAGTGTGGTCAAGGTGTACGGCAGCGATCCCAAGCGCGTTTCGAATTATCTGATGAACGATGTGCTGCGCATGCTGAACGAGAACAGCAAGACCGCGGACCAATTGCGCCTGACGCCATCCTACCTGGCCGAGATCATTAAACTGGCGGATGTGGGCACGGTCAATACGTCAACCGCCAAGAGCTTGCTGCAAAAGGTGGAAGAAAGCGGCAAGGCGCCGGGGGAGATCGTCGCTGCGGAAGGTCTGGCCAAAGTCAGCGATGACTCGGCCATCCGCGCGGTGTGCCTGGAAGTACTGGCAGAAAGCCCGAAGGAAGTCGAGTCCTACAAAGCCGGCAAGGTTACATTGATCGGTTGGTTTGTCGGGCAGGTGATGAAAAAGATGCGCGGCAAGGCCGATCCGACCCTGGCGCGCACTATTTTGGAAGAATTGTTAGCCTGACGGCTTATTTGCGGCGCGCAGCCCGCGTCTGACCGGTCGCCGGACGGCGCTGTTCGCGTTTCCTGGGCTGGCGCGCCTCGCTGCCGATCCAGATGCCGAAGTGTGGCAAAATCCGGCGGTGCAGCAGTAAGGTCAGGGCGGTTATGCCAAAAGCAGCGGTAAAGATGAGCAGCGCGCTGCTGAGCTGATTCATTAGGGCCGGCTTGATCAGCATGACCGCGGCCAGGGTGAGCATCAATATCCCGCCGATCAGTTTGAGGATGCGGCCGTGTTTTTCCTCAAGGCGCGAGGCCTTGAGGGTGAAGACGGCCACCAGGAAGATTGCCAGTTCGTCCAACTGGTAAATGACCATGTAGAGCAGCAGGAGCAGCGCAAAATTGAGCGGCATGACGTTCTGGGCAGCCATGATGTTGCTCCACATCACCGGGAAGCCGGCGGTACAGGTAAACTCGACCAGCGAGACCCCGGCTGCCAGGGCGATCGTGGCAACTGCCATGCCCCAGAAAGATTTGCTGTCCATCACGCGTCGGATACCCCTGGCGATGCCCCCTTTTTTCTCGTCGGCGATGGTGAAGGACACGCCTTCTTTGTACCAGAAGTAATCTTTGATGTTGATAACGGCGAAAAACAGCGCCACCACGGCAACCAGCACTTGTATCCAACCCATGAAGCTGACAAAGCTGAGAATGGTGAAGATTCCAGCGATAAACAACGCGTAGGCCACCGCGGTGACGGTCAGGAAGATGCCGCCGATGATTAGCACTTTCTTGCGCGAGCCGGTATGCAGCGTCAGCGTCAGCAGCATGGTGAGCACCCAGACTGAACACGGGTTGAAG
>MGMG01000036.1 GCA_001796355.1 Chloroflexi bacterium GWB2_54_36
CAAAGTGGCGCTTGAACAGGGTTCGAAGTTCGCTATCCGCGAGGGCGGTCTGACCGTCGGCGCTGGCGTTATCACCAAGATTTTGGATTAAGAAGGAGTGCCGGCCTTAACAGGCGGCAGTAGAAATAGATGGCATCAAAAAAGAAAGATATCCGCCCAGTTATCACCCTGGCCTGCAATGATTGCAAGTCGCGGAACTACACAACCGAAAAAAATCGCCGCAATGACCCTGGGCGTATGGAATTAAGCAAATACTGCCCTGTTTGCCGTAAGCATACGGCTCACCGGGAGACGAAGTAGGTTATAATCGGGTTGGGGGCGGGCGTTATAACCCTCTCCCCAACCTTGCTTAGGCCAGTAGCTCAATTTGGCAGAGCACCGCTCTCCAAAAGCGGGGGTTGTGGGTTCAAGTCCTACCTGGCCTGCCTTACTCCAGGCGACGCCGTCCATAGAGGCGGCGTTTTAGCCTGAAAACGAAGGAGAGAACGTGGTCGAGAAAACCGCAAAGTCTACCAAAACAGTTGAAAAAGTCAAACAACCCGGTCGGATTGGTCGATGGTGGCGCGAAACGATTGGCGAACTCAACAAGGTTTCCTGGCCAACTCCGCACGACGCCTGGCGGCTGACCAAGATTGTCCTGATGGTTATGGTGGTTATGAGCCTCGTGCTTGGCCTGCTCGACTTCGTGTTCTCAAGTGTTATTCGCCTCGTGCTCGGATAATAGCACCGTAAGGAGCCTGTACTGTGATGACAGATGCGCAAGATAAACCCTTCGCGGAAGAGGAAGAACCCAAACCGCAGAAAATCGGGCGAACGAAAGCTAGCGGGTCTAGTAGCGCATCTCGGGAAAGCCAGTCGCGCGAAGATTCTGAAATCCCGCAGTTTGACCCCGAAGCCGCAGATACGCGCTCGTGGTACGTCATTCACTGCTATTCCGGATACGAGAATAAAGTACGCCATAACCTCGAACAGCGAATTGAAACGATGGGGATGAAAGAAAAAATCTTCGATGTAGTCATCCCCACCCAGGAAGAAATCGAGGTTAAAGAAGGGAAACGCCGCACCGTTGAACGCCATGTGTTCCCGGGTTATGTACTGGTGAACATGATCATGACCGAAGAGTCTTGGTATGTGGTGCGCAATACCCCTGGCGTGACCGGATTTGTGGGTATGGGCACTCAGCCCACCCCGTTGCGCCCTGAAGAAGTTTCGATGATCTTGCGCCGCATGGAAGCCGAAGCGCCGCATGTCAAGGTCAGCTTCAAAGTTGGCGAGCGCGTTCGTATCGTGGACGGCCCGTTCAACGATTTCCGCGGCCAGGTATCCGAGATCTACGCCGAACGTAATAAAGTGCGCGTGATGGTTAACTTCTTTGGTCGTGAAACCCCTGTAGAGCTCGATTTCCTGCAGGTGGAAAAAGCTTAGTGGATTGTCCTCCATTGGAGGATTTTGTTTGTGGGAGGGTGCTCCCCAAACCACCCGTTAAAACCACGAAGGAGTAAAAAAAGTGGCAAAGAAATTTAAAGCAATAGTACGTTTACAATTGGTTGCTGGCAAAGCTAACCCAGCACCCCCGGTAGGCCCTGCGCTCGCCGGTCACGGCATCAATATTATGGCCTTCTGCAAGGACTACAACGCCCGCACGCAAAACCGCGCCGGCGAAGTGATCCCTGCGGAAATCACCGTCTACACCGACGGGTCTTTCACCTTCATCCTCAAATCACCCCCGGCTTCGGTCTTGCTGAAGAAAGCTGCCGGCGTTGACAAGGGTTCCGCCATCCCGAACCGCACCAAAGTTGGCAAGGTCACCCGCGCCCAGGTTCGCGAGATCGCTGAGATCAAACTGAAAGACACCAATGCGGTCGATATCGAAGATGCCATGGCTCAGGTCGAAGGCACTGCCCGCAACATGGGCATTCAGGTAGTTGATTAGATACGTGGGAGGGTAACCCGGTTACCCGCTTGAACCACAAAGGAGATCCAATGGCAAAGCACGGAAAGAAATATCTGGCCGCGAGCGCCAAAGTGAATTATGGTCAGTCCTACACCCCCGAAGAGGCGGTTGCTCTGGCCAGGGAAACATCCATCACCAAATTCGACGGCACCGTTGAAGTTCACCTGCGCATGGGCCTTGACCCGCGCCAGGCTGACCAGCAGGTGCGCGATGTGGTCGTTCTGCCCCACGGCCTCGGTAAAACGGTGCGCGTTCTGGTCTTCGCTCAGGGCGAAGGGGTTGCCAGAGCCCAGGAAGGCGGCGCTGATTACGTCGCCGACAGCGATGAATGGATCGCCAAGATTCAGGGCGGCTTCACCGATTTCGATGTCGCCATTGCCACGCCGGACATGATGAGCAAAGCCGGCCGCCTTGGCCGCGTGCTCGGTCCGCGCGGCTTAATGCCGAACCCCAAGGCTGGGACGGTTGTCCCCGCTGAAGACCTGCCGCGGGTTATTCAGGAAGCAAAGGCTGGCCGCGTTGAGTTCCGCCTCGACAAAACCGCCAATATTCACGTTCCGATCGGAAAGGTTTCCTTTTCCGCGGAATACCTGTATAATAACCTGGCTGCGCTGATGGAAGCCCTCAAGAAAGCCCGACCGGCCGCCGCAAAAGGTTCCTACATCCGCAAAGTCACACTCAGCACCACCATGGGCCCCGGGATCATCATTGATCTCAACCAGGCCCAGGCTATGAACGCCAAGGAGTAATCTGGCGGCGTAAGCAAGTCCACAATTGTATATTTGCCTTCACCGGTGAAAGCTGGTGCCCCAACAGGCTTAATTTCCTGCCGAGGTGAAGACTGAAACGCGATATCCATGCTGCATGGCTGCAGCCGCGAAAAAGTCTTTGCCCGGCACTTCCAAGTGAGGCAAAGACTTTTTTTATTTTGATCAGGAAGGAGGTGAATCCTCATTGGCCTTCTCAAAAGAACATAAATCCAAGTTGATTGCCCAATATACCGATTGGGTAAAACAAAGCCAGGGTATGGTTGCGTTATCTTACAACAAGATGAATATGAAAGAGATCGATACTCTGCGCGCCAAAGTTCGTGAAGCCGGTGGTGAACTGCACGTTGTCAAGAACACCCTGATGAAACTTGCACTGGACGAGGTGGGTATTTCGCAAAAAGATGTCTTCGAAGGCGTGTCGCTGATTGGTTTTGCATTCCATGATGCCCCTGCCCTCGCCAAAGTCATCAACGATTCGACTGCCAAGTCTGAAGTCTTCGTGGTCAAAGGCGGTTTCCTGGGCAAAGAAATGCTCAACGTCAACCAGGTTAAAGCATTGGCTGACTTGCCGCCCTTGCCGGTCATGCGCGCCAAGTTACTCGGCACGATCCTGGCTCCGGCTTCCAAACTGGTCCGCACACTGGCAGAACCTGCCCGTGGTCTCGCAGCCGTCGTCAAAGCCTACTCCGAATCGGGCGCTGCAGCGGCCGCATAACGTTTATTCACCGCCTGCAATCGCGCTCCCGCGCCGGTTGAACCGGCAACGCGCGCAGTCGGAATAATCAAAACCATTGATTAATTATTCAGAACTATCTGAAAAGGAAATTTAGGAGATACTGAAATGGCTGACCTGGAAAAATTGGTTGAATCCCTTGGCAAGCTGTCCGTTCTGGAAGCTGCCGAACTGGTGAAAATGCTGGAAGAGAAGTGGGGCGTTTCCGCCGCCGCTCCTGTCGCTGTGGCCGCTGCCGGTCCTGCAGCCGCTGCTGCCGAGCCTGTGGAAGAGAAAACTGAGTTCGACGTTGTAATCAAAGACGCCGGCCCCAAGAAAATCGAGACCATCAAAGTCATCCGCCAACTGACCAATCTCGGTCTGGTGGAAGCCAAGACGATGGCCGAAACCGCGGGTTCGAAGGTTCTCACCGGTGTTGGCAAAGACGCCGCCAACGATGCCAAAGGCAAGCTCGAAGCCGCTGGCGCCGTGGTCGAGGTTCTCTAACCTCCGGTTCCAAACCAAACAAAAAGCGGGCGTTTTACAACGCCCGCTTTTGATTTAACGATTTGTACCCGCTGTTCAGCCCGCGACTGTGGGCACCTGGCGAATGACCATCACCACTTTGCCCATAATCCGCAGCGCCTTGGGGTTATCCACAATAATGGGTGCATACTGCGGGTTAGCCGGCTGCAAGCGGATGGTATCCTGTTCGCGGTAGAAATATTTGAGGGTGGTCTCGTCGCGGTCAACCAGCCACACGGCTACCATTTCGCCGTTGGCGGCTTCCTGCGCCTGCCGCAGGATGACGATATCGCCGTCATTGATGCTGGCGTCGATCATCGAATCGCCCTGGACCTCCAGAGCAAACAGATCACTGACCTTTTCGCGGGACGGCAGCAGGCTGCGGGCAATTTCCACGCCGCTCTCCGAGTCGAAATAGGCCAGGTCGGAGGCTGGAATGGGAATGGGTTGACCGGCTTGAATCACGCCCAGCCGCGGGATGGCAATCAAGTCCTCGAGACTGCGGCCAACCTGGCGCAGCGCATTCGATACTTTGGCGGTTGCCGGCAGGTAGGGTTTAAGCACCCGAATCGAGCGAGAGACGCGCCCCTCGCGCGAGATGAATTTCATCTCCTCGAGTTGATTCAAGTAATAATCTACCAGCGAAGTTGACTTAACGGCGATACTGTCGCCAATTTCGCGGATCGACGGGGAATAACCGTTATCCTCTTGAAACTTGGTCAAGAAGGTCATTATCTTCTTGTGCCGGTCACTCAAACCTTCGCTGCGTCTCGCCATGGGTTTTCTCCTTGCGGTCGGTCAAAACCGCTCTTTCTTCGGTCATTTGTACTAATAATACACGAACATGTGTCCTATGTCAAGTGGGAAAATAAACAAATTTTCTATTAATTAGGGAAACAATCACCACGAAGCTATAGAGAACATGGAGAAAACCTTAATTCAAAGGTAGAAGCAAAAGGATTGGCAAACGCAGCCATTTATCAAATCCACCCCGTGCCCGTAAATTTAACCATTTTCGTAGGTAGGATTGAAGGGCGAGGATGCAACATTGTCACATCGATTCGATTGCAGCACTGAAATCCGACATTGTTGAGCGATCAAAACTGTCGGATTTAGGGCTGCCAGAGTACTAATCGAATAAATTTTTACTGCTCGCCCTTCAATCCGACCTACGAAGAAGCTTATGGCGAAAGGTTAAAATCATCAGTGGCTGCCAATGACTGCTATATGGAGCGTAATGCGCTCCACTACGAATTATTCTTCCCCGCTCTCCCGCAGGTGTGGGAACAACAGCACCTCGCGGATGGTGCGCCGGTCCGTCAGCAGCATCACCAGCCGGTCGATACCCATGCCAAAACCGCCGTTGGGCGGCATACCGTAAGACATGGCCTTCAGGTAATCCTCGTCCATCGGGTGACGCTCCTCGTCCTCGGCCCCGTAGGCGCGCCCCATCTCCGTAAAGCGCGCTTCCTGCTCCAGGGGATCGTTCAACTCGGTGAATGCGTTGCACAGCTCCATCCCCCCGACAAAACCCTCGAAACGCTCTACCGTTCCCGGGTCGTTGGGGCGGTTCTTGGCCAGCGGGGAAATATCGCGTGGATAATCATACAGGAAGGTCGGTTGGATCAGCGTCGGCTCGATGAAGTCGCCCAGCAGCCCGTCGATCAACTTGCCGCGCGGGGTGCCTGGTTTGACGTTGATGCCCTTGGCGCGGATAGCGGCTTCCAGGCTTTCGCCCGTCAGGTACTGGTCGATGTCAATCCCCACCACATCGATCAGCGACTGGCGCAGGTCCAGGCGCTGCCAGGGACCGCTAAAATCGATAGTGTGCCCGTTGAACTCCACCAGACGGCTCCCCAACACCCGGTCGCACACCTGACCGATCATATCTTCGGTCAGTTTCATCACCTTCTGGTAGTCAGCGTAGGCGCAGTAGAACTCCAGTTGGGTGAATTCCGGGTTGTGTTTGAAAGACACACCCTCGTTGCGGAAATCGCGCCCAATTTCATAGACGCGTTCGTAACCGCCCACCAGCAGCCGTTTGAGATACAGTTCGAACGAAATGCGCAGGTACAAATCCTGTTTCAACTGATTGTGATGGGTGACAAACGGCTTGGCGGCGGCTCCACCGTAGATTGGCTGCAGAATCGGCGTCTCGACCTCCAGGAACTCGCGCTCGTCCAGGAATTCGCGGATGGCGCGCACCACAGCGGCGCGGGTGCGGAAAATCTGGCGCACTTCAGGGTTGACAGCCAGGTCGGCGTAGCGCTGCCGGTAGCGTACCTCCGGATCGGTCAGCGTGGCGTGCCGTACTACCTGCCCGTCCACCACCTCGTCCTTGGCAGCCGGCAGCGGTGAGAGCGCCTTGGCCAACAGGCGGTAGTCGGTAACCTTGAGGGTGGCCTCGCCGGTGCGGGTGCGAAACATTTCGCCGGTGGCTTCGATGAAGTCACCCAGGTCGAAGTAGTCCGCGAACAGCTTCATGCCGTCTTCGCCGAGATCATTGACGCGCATGAAAAGCTGCACCCGCCCCGAGCCGTCTTCGATGTGCGCAAAGGTGATCTTACCCATGACGCGCATCGAGCGCAGCCGCCCTGCCAGGGTGACCGGTTCCACCGGCTGGCTTGCACCGTTAGCGTTCGCTTCAGCCGCTTCGAATGCACGAATAGCTTCCATGGCCGAATGAGTCGGGTTGGCGCGAGTTGGATAGGGTTCGATCCCCATCCCTTTTAGCGCATTAATTTTTTCATATCGTACTTTCTCAAGGTCAGATAATTCCATGGATACTTCCCTTTCCCGCTTATTAAGAAAAATGCCCCGCCCCTTAAAATTACGGGCGGGGCAGTAGATTAACCCCGGTATTACTCCACCTTGACGATGGATACCACAAACGAGCCCTGCGGAGCATCCACCTGGACTTTGTCGCCTGTTTTTTTGTTGATCAGGGCTTTGCCTAAAGGCGATTCATTCGAAATTTTGCCGATGGACGGGTTGGCTTCAGCGGCGCCCACAATGGAGTAGGTCTCATCGACCTTGCTGCCCTCTTCGCGGATGACGACGGTGGCGCCTACCTGGACGCTATCGGCCAGCGGGACGTCTTCAACGACCCGCGCGGTTGCCAGTAGAATTTCCAGCTCTTTAATCCGGCCCTCGACAAAGGCCTGTTCATTTTTTGCGGCTTCATATTCGGCGTTTTCGATCAACTCGCCGCCTTCCATGGCCTCATGCAGCCGCTCGGCAATTTCCTGGCGGCGCTGGGTGCGCAAAGTATCAAGTTCATCTTGCAGCTTTTCAAAACCCTCGCGGGTTAAGAACGAAGTTGCCATGTCAATTTAATCCTTCCAAACGATGATCGGTCAGCCCTTGAAGGGCATCCCCCTTGCCTCACGTTACTACCGCTTTTAAACGAAAGAAAACCACTCCAAAAGGAGAGATTCCCTTTTGGCGGATAACCCCGCCGTTGTTGCCCTTGAATATAACATAAATCATACCCCAATGCAAGCAAAAAACGCCAGCAGCGGTGCAATTGTTGACCAGAACGCATTATATTGATGAACAAAACATAAATTGATCAACTTTTTCAAAGATGTCAATAAACCTCTTCGCAAAATTATATACCTGGTATATAATTAAATTCGGTATTTTTCGGAAACCTTATGTCAGTCCGCAATGCTCTCTTAGGCTTATTAGCCCAACGCCCTTTCTACGGCTACGAATTGTTAGCCGCCCTGGATGGAATCGCGGGCGGGCATGACGGCTGGGCGATCAACCCAGGCCAAATCTATGCCACTCTCGAACGGTTAGAGAAGAGCGGCCTGATCGCAGAGCAACCGGCCAACGGTTCCGCACCTGAAAAAACCACTTACACAGCGACGGTCGCCGGACGCCAGGAGCTGGCCGAGTGGCTGTCGGCGCCAGTGCAAACCAACCTGCAGCGCGACGAATTTTACATCAAGCTGATGCTGGCACTATCCCTTGAAGGGACTGACCCGTACCGGGTGATCCAGATTCAGCGGGCATCGCTATACCAGGAACTGCATGCGGTAACCACGCACCGTGACTCGCTGGACCTGCCATCCGGTCTGGCGCAAAAGCTGCTTTTTGACAAGGCAGTCATGCACCTGGAAGCCGATTTACGCTGGCTGGAAATGATCGAAACCCGGTTGGACGATGTAAAGCGCCAACCGGTTCAGCAGGTTGAAATGCGCCCGCGCGGGCGTCCCCCTAAAAGCGCTCGCGGAGCAAAATCACCGCCACAGACGGACAAACCATAAGCTTGCATCCATTCGATTGATTCCCAACAACAATACATAAAGGTAAATCCCATGTCCGTCATTACTACTGAAAATTTGACCAAAATTTATAATTCCGGCACCACCGCCGTCACTGCCCTTGACCATGTCAACTTTCAGGTTCAGCCTGAGGAATTCGTCGCGGTGATGGGTCCTAGCGGCTGCGGCAAATCGACCTTGCTGCATCTCGTCGGCGGGTTGGACCACCCTACCGCAGGGCAGGTGCGCATCAACGGCAATTTGCTGACCGACCTTGACGATGACTCGCTGACCGAGCTGCGCCGTCGCCAGATCGGTTTTATCTTCCAATTCTACAATCTGATCCCGGTGTTGAGCGCGGTTGAAAATGCCGCCTTGCCCTTGATGCTGGACGGCATGAAGCCGATCGAAGCCCACGACCGGGCGATCGAGTGGCTCAGCCGCTTCGATCTGGCGGACCGCCTGCAGAATCGCCCCGACCAGCTTTCCGGTGGGCAGCAGCAGCGCGTCGCCATTGCTCGCGCACTGGTCGCTGAACCGTCGCTGATCCTGGCGGATGAGCCAACCGGCAATCTGGATACACGCGCCTCTGATGAAATCGCCGGGCTGCTGCGTCAGGTCACCAAGGAATGGGGACGAACGGTCGTCATGGTCACCCATGACCCGCGCATCGCCGCCTACGCCGACCGGATACTTTTCCTGAAGGACGGCCGAATCGTTGATGATACCCTGCTGGAGGCTAAAAACGGCAGCAGCTATGAGGCTGTGACGGCCAAGCTCAAAGAAATTGGAGATTGAGAGGAATACAATGAATTTCCAACTCACTCTCGCCTTACGTTATTTGAACGGGCGCAAATTACGCGCACTGCTCACCACCCTGGCCATTGTTTTCGGGGTACTGGTCGTTTTTGGTATGAACACCATCATTCCCGCCATGATGCAATCTTTCCAGGCCAATGTTCTGGCAGCCTCTGGCCAGGTTGATGCCTCGATATCGCTCAAAACAGGGGATGTCTTCCCGGTCGATGAACTCGCCAGAGTTGCGTCTGTCCCGGGTGTACGTGCATTAACCGGGTTGCTGGATCGTACGGTTAACCTGCAACCCAATTATTTTGATCATGACTCAGCCGCGCCGGACAGCGTTTCGGCGCTATCCGTGGTGGGTCTCGATCCCATTGAAGTGCGCAACGTACACAGCTACAACATCGTCGCCGGGCGTTTTTTGGAGGAAAATGATACCAATGCCGCTGTCATCAGCCAAAGCCTGGCGGATAATATCGGGGTTGGCCTGGGTTCTGACCTTAAACTACCTACGGCGATCGGCGAACAAACGTTGAACATTATCGGGATCCTGCCCGCGCGAGCCATGCCCGGCAACGAGGAGATCTATGTGACCCTTAGCCAGGCTCAGGGCATGTTTGGTATGCCGGAAAAAATCAATACGATTGACGCCAACCTCGACTCCCTGGACAACGCCCGTCGCTTAGAAATTCAATCGGCCATTCAGACCGCACTTGGCAGTGAGTACCAGATCGGCGCGCTGTCCTCCAATTCCGAACTGCTGACCAACCTCCAGGTGGGCCAGACCATCTTCAACGTGCTGGGTATCATGGGCTTGCTGATGGGTGGTTTTATCATTTTCAACACGTTCCGCACCGTGGTAGCCGAACGCCGGCGCGATATCGGTATGCTGCGCGCCCTGGGTGCCAGCCGCAAGTCGATTTTCTATATCATTCTGATTGAAGGCCTGGTGCAAGGAGTTTTTGGGACGGCAATCGGGATGGCAGCCGGATATGGTTTCAGCGTTCTGGTGCTTAAGCTAATGGGACCGGCTTTACAAACATTCATCAACGTTCAATTAGGCATGCCTGTGGTCACACTGCCGATCATCCTGGCGAGCATCGGCCTGGGGGTCGGAATCACGCTATTGGCCGGGTTGATTCCAGCGGTAAGCGCCAGCCGCGTCACCCCCCTGGAAGCGTTGCGTCCGACTGTCGGCAAACTTAATTTCCGCCGTTTGGCTGGCCTGGGATTTTGGGCCGGTGTGACGATGATTGCACTGGCTGTGGCAGCGTTACTTACCCGTAACGCCGGGTTTATCGGAGCAGGCGGTTTATTATTTATCATCGGCTTAATTCTGATCGCGCCGGCATTGGTCAGCCCGATTGCCGCCCTGTTTGGCGGACTTGCCAGTTTGATTTTTACCCGTCAGGGAACTGCGCATCTGGCGCAAGGAAACCTCTCCCGGCAGCCGGCCCGCGCTGCAGTGACTGCCAGCGCCACCATGATTGGCCTGGCGATTCTGGTCACGGCTGCCTCCATCATTACCAGCGCTTCGATCGGCTTTGAGCGCGTGCTGCGTAAGAGCCTGGGCAGCGACTACCTGCTCATTCCACCCTCGATTGGGGTTTGGGGATCAAATGTCGGTTCCAATCCTGATTTTGCCAGGGAATTACGCGCTGTCGCTGGGGTTGCGGTAGTGAGTTCATTGCGATTTGCTCCAGCGCAAGTCAATGACCTTCCAATATCACTAATGGGCATCGAACCCGGTGTGTATGGTCAGGTAAGCGGGCTGACTTTTTCTTCAGGCGATGAATCCACCGCTTATGCAGCCCTAAAAATATCTCGTTCTATCATCGTCAACCCGGTTCTTGCGACCAGTGTTGGCGCAAAAGTTGGAGATCTGGTGGATATGCTCACCCCCAACGGGGTCAAGCCTTACAAAGTGGTTGCGATCGGCGGCGATTATCTCAATGCCAAAATCGCCACCGGTTATGTTTCCCAGGCAGACATCGCCGCTGACTTTGGCCGCACCGAAGATGTGCTGCTGCAGCTCAACCTGACGCCAACGGTTGACCGTGATACAGCCGAAAGTGCAATCAAGACCGTGATTTCCCGTTACCCGCAATACCGTTTGATCTCGGGGCAGGGCTATATCGATGAAAATATGCAGATTTTTGATGTGGCCTTTGCGGCCATGTATGCGGTTTTGCTCTTTCTCGCTGTGCCGTCGTTGATTGCCATGCTCAACACCCTGGCGATCGGCGTAATCGAACGCACCCGTGAAATCGGCATGCTGCGCGCAGTCGGCGCCACCCGCAAACAGGTGCGAGTGATCATCGTGACTGAAGCGATCATTCTGGCGGCCATTGGCACCGCATTTGGCCTGCTCGCCGGGCTGTTTCTCGGATATACAACCGTAGAGACGCTGCACCTGGCCGGCTTCCCAATGGAATACGCCTTCCCGGCCATTGGGGTCGTTGTGACCATTGCCGCCGGTCTGTTATTTGGCGTCCTGGCAGCCATCATACCCGCCCGCCAGGCGGCGCGGCTGGATGTGGTCCAGGCGCTGCATTACGAATAAGCTATTTGCGAATACTGGCAGTCAGCCCCCCGTTCACGCGTTGCAACTCGTGAGGGTCAGCGCGCACCAAAGCGGTGGGGCTGCCGCCGCCGGTGTAAACCAGCGGCTTTTCGAAGGCGCGCTCATCCATTACAAAGAGAGCGTCAAAACCAAACGAAGGCGTGCCGCCCATCGGGTAGCCGGTGCGCGCCAGGATCTCCTCGGCGGTCGCCAGCCGGGGTGTGCCGTCCAGGCCAAGCGCTTCGGCTACATTTACAATGGAAACGCGGTCCTCGCCCTTGACGATCGCTACCACCAGTCGTCCATCCGGGGCGATCAAACAGATGTTTTTGACAAAATCCTGCGGGGTAACCCCCGCTGCCTGGGCGGCTTCAGCCACCGAATGGGTGGACTGGTTAAAAGTCAGGTGTTCGACCGGCCAGCCGTGCTCCTCAATGGTCGCTTTTAGCCGGGCCTCATAGGGATCGGTCACCGGGAAGATTTGCTCCAGGCGAAACCCGGCTCCCAGCGAAAACAGATGTTTCAATGCTTCCAGTGCTGCTTGCGCCTGTTTATGTTCCTCAGCGCTGACCTGCAGCGCTTCGTACTCATCTTCGTCCAGCAGCAGCCAGCGCCCGTCGGGGTAAACCAGCAAATCCAGCGCCAGATCAACATAAGACAGGGTCCTGTCTGCCAGCACCGCCGGGCGAGTGACATTGCAATACCAGCCTTTGACCAAACCGCTTTCGCGGTCGTGCATTTCGAAAACATTGAACCAACGTTGGGTGTAATACGCTTCGATAAAAGGATCGCCCTTCTTTAATAAAATACCCTGGAAGAGCGTATCCTCGCG
>MGMG01000037.1 GCA_001796355.1 Chloroflexi bacterium GWB2_54_36
TGAAATCCGCGCCACGCGAGACACCAAAGTCACCGGCGATATCACCTGGGCTCCGGACGGCAGCCGGATTGCGTTTACCGCGCTGCATACCACCGAGAATCTGTATACAGTCATTATATTGCTGACCTCTGACTTCACTCCGTTGGATTTGTATGCCGCAGGAGCCGCTACCGACGATTTTGGCAGCGCCAAGGGGATCGTGCGCTGGACGGACAACAATCGTATTCAGGTAAACGAGACCTGCGGTGTGGATTGCTCGCGCCTGGTAGAAATCAGCGTATCCGGGCAAGGCCAGCAAGTTATACAGACCGGCCGCAAACAGGATGATACCAGCCTGGAAATTGCGCTCAACCAGAGCGGCGTAGCTGCCAACCCGGATTGGCTGTTGGCGAATGCATCGCCGGATGACAGCCGGGTATTTTATGTGGATAATGACGATCAGGCCTGGTTGGCAGCCCCGGATGAGGGCTACAAGTACCGGCTGCCCCTGGATCTGGGATTTGTGCAAGAGTCGAAATGGTCGCCGGACTCACAGTTGATTGCCGTGCGGACGAACGAGAATATTTATCTCTACGACCTGGATTGTTCCCTTGACCTGCCAGAGTAAATTAAAACTATCCCTGACTCCCCAATAAATCCCGTCTTTTTGGTGCGTTCACCCCGGTAAGTTCGGGATAAGCGCGAATTATTTCTAGAACCATACCGATCACTCGGGGTGAACAGCACCCTACCCGAATCTTTGTCCAGGCGCAGAATAAGCTCTGCTCCAGTGTCAGTAGTTGGGTTGAGGTCGATAAAAAGGTACATGTCCTATCTCTGAGGATGCAGCCCGAAATCCAACAGAACCAGATTAGGATCATTTGACCATTACGAATGGCGTTCGATTCTATCGAGATAAGCCAGCTACCACAGGAAAAGCGTTATCCAAATCACGCTTATCACCATGGAAAACAAGGTGATAAGGATCCCTGCCCGAGTATATTCCCAAAAACCAAGCCGGACATTGCGCCGTGCGGCGGATTCAGCTACGATCAGATTGGCCACACTGCCAAGCAGGGTCAAGTTGCCGGCCAGCGTAGATGAAGCAGCCAGGGTTAGCCATCCGGGAATGGGGTTTTCCAACCCGGCAACCAGCGGTCGCAGTAGCAGCACTGCTGGAACGTTGGAGACCAGGTTGCTCAATACTAGACTGATGGTTGACAGGCTGAATGCATTCACCAGCCCAGTCTTGGCGGTCAAATCAGACAATATTGCAGTAATCCCATTGGCTTCCAATGATCCGGTCACCACAAAAAGCGCAGCAAAAAGAACGAGGAGTCCCCAGTCGATTTCGGCAAATACTTTTTCGGGTTTGACCCGTCGGGTGATTAACAGTGCACAGGCAGCGATAAAGGCGGATTCGGCCACCGGCGCGCCCAATAGAAAAGCAATCAGCAATAAAGCCAGAATGATCATGCATTTGATAAGCAGCGATGGGTAATAGGGTACCCGGCTGGTCGGTTGGATTTTGAACGTGCTGTGTTTCGAAAATTCCTGCGGGTATATTTTGATCAGCACAATCCAGATGCCCGCCAGGCTCAATAGTGCAATAGGCGCCAGCGCCAGGGTGAAATCCAGGAATTTGATCCCTGAGGCCACCCCGATGATCATATTTTGCGGGTTGCCGGTCAAAGTGGCTACAGAACCAATGTTGGCAGCCGTAGCCAGGGCGATCAGGTAAGGCAGTGGATTGCGCTCGATGGCCAGCGTCAGTTCCAGAATAAGCGGGGTGAACATCAAACAGATGGTGTCATTTAAGAACAACGCGGAGAACAGCCCGGCGACTAAAATTTCCAGCGCCAAAAACAGGCGCGGACTGCGCGTCAGGCGTAGCAAGGCGTTGCCCGCCAGACCGAAAAAGCCAGCCAGCCGCAGGTTGGCGTTGATGATCATCATCGCGAAGAGCAGCACCAGCGTGTCGATATCCAGGTAACTGCCCATATCGCTGAATGCTAATTGACGTGTAAGCAGCAGCAATCCAACCCCGACCAGAGCGATGGTGGTGCGGTTGGAACGGAGGGGTGGGAATCGCCCAAGCGCCACGCCGACGTAAGTAAGCGCAACGATAAGCAGCGTGATCCATAAATTTGGACTGAGAAAACCCACTGGAAACCCCAAAAAGTGGAAAAATATGAAAAATACCGGGCTGAATATAGACCTAATCAGATTTCTGCGCAAGGGGCAATCCGTTGTGGTTCTGACGGAAAGCCCGTAAGTTGATCCGCTTGACACGTTCTAAATTCGGATCGAATCCTGCTGCCTGACAAGCAAACTGGCGGAGGAGTATGGTTCCGCCGCCAGTTTCAGCAATGATTTACTGCTAATTGTTCTTTATTGGGAAATTAAATCCAGGGAGCCGACACCCATATCGATCGTGATGTCGATTCGCGGTCCTGTGCCGGTTTTCTCGTAAACGCTGCCAGTGATCGACCAGGTACCGCTGGGAGAGACATTATTCAAGCCGCCGGAGACGGTAACCCGGGCAGGGACATTTTCAGGGATGATGATTTCTATTTTGCTCACGCCCGAAGTTACATTGACGGCCAGGTCTTGCTTGAGGGTTCCGGAGAAATCAAGTGTGTAATCCCCGGCGCCGCCATCAAAAGTGAACTGAGAGGTGTTGGCATTGCCAAGCCCGTAGATTTTTACTTGAGAAGCCCCGGTTTTGTAGCTGAAGCTGTCCATGGTGACCGGGTTGAGGCTGTTGAACTCCACAGTCGCTTTGCTGGCGCCATCAGTGATTTTCAGATTGGTCAGAGCGACCCCGCTCAAGTCGATCAAGCCTTCATACGCTCCCGCAGAGATTTCAAGATCAGTCGGAAATGCGCCAAGCAAAAGACCCCAATCGTTTACCACATCCTTATTCGGAATCTTGATATCTTCCAGGCGTCCCTGTTGGATGCCCACGCTGCCGTCGCTACGGGTAACTTCAGGCGTCCAGCCAAACACGTTGTAGGTGATTGTGCCTTCGACCAATCCCCGCGCGCCGCCGGAGATATTCAATCTTCCGGCGCCCATATCGATTTCGACTCGAGCGCCCGCCAGGTCGGTTGGGACCGGCTCATTGATATCCAACACCTGAGTTTCGCTCAATTTGACATTATCGGTATTGATCGTGAACGAACAGGCGAGAGTGGCTCCGACGAGAACCAGAATTACCAAAGTGATTGCGATTTTTCTCATTTTCTTTCTCCTGTGGAGATTTTGCCGCGTTCAATGTGTTCGAGTAACCCTAAAGTTTATTGGAATTATCATTCACTTCTGGCGGCGCTGTGGACGCCGGGCTGGCAGGTGGAATGACCTCGATAACCGGCTCCGGCGGGGTGCCGGTGGGAGTAGCAGTGCGGCTGCCAAATCCGCTCAGAACCACTCCGCCTAATCCGGCGCAAGCAGCTACAAAGCCGATCAGTCCGCCCACACACGGCACGTAGCCCAGTACCGCAACCACAATTCCGAGCACAAGCGTACCAATACCGGCTGAAACTGCATCCGCCCATTGCGTTTTGAACAGAACTTCCATGCGCCGGCCGATCTGGAAACCTAGGGCAATCCAGCCGAAGATGATCGCCACCGCCAGGGCGAGCGCTGCCAGGATAGTGAGGGGGATCAGAATGATCGTGATGGTCAAAATGAGCAGAACAAAAGGCGCTACCAGCAATGTCAGGAGACCAGCGCCGCCGCTCATCCAGGGTTGGTTGGCAATCGAGTCAGCCACCCGGTTTGCAGGGCGGGGCAGTAACAACACCACAATTACTGCCAGCACTGCCATTGCCAGAAGCTGCATAATCTTTCCAAGGAACCCAAGGATCCAGCCGCCAACGGTGTTAGCCGGAGAGGTTTGATCCGTTTGCGGGAAACGGAAGGCATCCCCGTCAAATAAGAGCGCGCGTGGGGTAAAGGTGCGAATGCCGCCGCGAATGGTTCCCAGCTCAGCCCCGGTGACATTCCCGCCCATACTGACCACTTCGCCGGACACCAGTGCGCCCTTGGCGAGGGAAACATTTGCGCCAATGGCGGCAATATCCCCATTGACGCTGCCTGTCAGATCGAGGTTGCCTCCCAGCAAGGCAATATCACCGTTGACCGTTGCGCCACTTGCAATGGTGGCGTTTCCGCCCAGTACAACCAGGTCGCCGTTCAAAGTCTGGCCGGATTGCAGGACGTAGTTATCCCCAAAGATTACCTGATCACCTGAGGTGACCTGCCCGGTCTGGTACAACGGTTGGGCCAGCGCAGCGGTGGGAACAGTCAGGAATAATAGGATCACAATGACGGGAATTATTAATTTAAGGGTCTTTTTCATCGTAGTTCTCCTTGATGATGAAATCGTTTATAGGTCAGCGCGCCGGTAAGGGTGAAAACCAACATCCAGGCTGTGATGACGCTGCTGGCGCCAATCCAGGCCAACGGAGGAATTTTTGCAAGCCAGAAAGCGGCAATAAATCGCAATTCCAACAGGTTAAAGGGTGCATCGACAATGATCCGGATGATCGAACCGATCCAGGCAGCCGGCGAGGTGCGGACCAGGATAGAGGCTGCCAGCAATAGGAAGATCACCAGCAGGGAAATGCCGAGTATCCCCAGCATTTTCCGTGTTTGCCGGTAATGCGCCTGACGGCGGCGCTCAGCCAGGCTGTTTTGGAAACGGGTCGCGAAACCAACGGGAGCTTTTACCTGTGGAACGCTTTTGATTTCGACCTGGACGCATTCCCAGGCTGTCGCTGTGTGCCTGCATTCGGGGCAGGTCTCGAGATGGCGAGCCAATTCCGTCTGCTGGTCAGGCGTCAGTTTGGTTCGATCCAGGTTCCAGGTTTCAAAAGGCTGGTGATTCATCGTGGATACCTCCCGGTGTGAGTTTCCGGTCTGCCTGGTAAAGGCTGGCGAACTTTAACCGTGCGCGATGCAACCTGCTTTTTACTGCGCTGACGGACAATTGCAGCGCCTGGCTGATTTCTTCTTCAGAAAATTCATACCAGTAGCGCAGGATGATCGCAGCCCGATCCTGAGGATTTAAAGTGCTTAACATTCGATGGATACGTTCCTTTTCTTCATGGGCGCCGATCATTTTTTCCGGATCTGGAGTGTTATCGGGCAGCACTTCTTCCATCCAGTCCTCGATCTCCAGCGTAGGCAGGCGCCGTTTGCGCTGCTGGTCGATGCAGTAGTGCGCGGTGATCGAAAGAAGCCAGGTTGCGAATGGTCGGCTGCGGTCATAGCGACGAATAGCCTGGTACGCGCGCCAAAAGGATTCCTGAGCGGCATCTTCGGCTTCGGTAGGTTCGCCCAGCATGCGATAACACAGGTTATAGACCGGATTTTGATACCGCTCTACCAGTTGTGTGAAAGCTTCTTCACTTCCGTTCTGGGCAAGAACCAGCAACTCGTTCTCGTCGATGCTCAACGTTCGCTCCGCATTCGGTTTTGTTTCTCGTTTCATATACGCATTCATCGCATTCAGGTTGCGTTGAAGCAGGCATGATCAGATTTTCTAATACAAATTTAATCTATCATACTGCAATTTATCCAGTTAGCAGCTTGCTTATGGCTCTTCCACAGCGGGGCGGACCTTCACCCGCTGCCGAAAGGATTGTAACTGGGTCAGCAGGAGGGCAGCCAGAATGAGCCCGCAACCAAATAGCTGCGCTGGCCGCAGATCTTCATTGAGCAGCCAATAGCCAAACAGCGCCGCAAATACTGCTTCCAGGCTGAAGATCAACGCAGCGTCGATGACCGGAGCACGGCGTTGCCCGAGCACCTGCAAGGTGAAAGCTATGCTTACCGGGAAAATTCCAGAATATAAAACGCCCCACCAGGCTTCAGGGCTGGGAGTATAGTTTCCCCATTCCAGCAGCCCGGCGCTGATTAAATTGAGCGCGGCGGCAATCCCAAATTGACCAATCGAAAACGCCAACGCGTCGGAGTGTTTGCCGTAAAGGCCAACCACCAGCACATGCCCAGCCCACAGAAATGCGCCAGCCAATTCGAACCAGTCGCCGACCGCATGGTCATAAACACCGCCGGTACTCAATAACAGGGTACCAACGGCTGCCAGACTGACGCCTGCCCAGATAACTGGCTTAATTTGCTGGCGGGCAAAAATCCAGAGACCGAATGGAATGATGACAACGTAAAGACTGGTGATAAAACCGGCATTGGCAGCAGTAGTGGTGAGAAGCCCGAATTGTTGCAATGCACTGGCGCCGAATAATAAAAACCCCGCCAGGATGACCCAGCGCCACTGCCCTTTTTCGACTCGCTTTTTAAAGCCGGATACCACCAGTAAAATGACAAAACCCAGTAAAAATCTTAATCCATTGAAGGTGAAGCTGCCCATGCTATCGGCAGCCGCCCGTTGGGCAACGAAACCGCTGCCCCAGATGAGGGAAGCCAGTAACAAAAACCCATCATATTTTATGCGTTGGGATGAAGCGGAAGCAGTCTGCATGACAAATAGAAAACGGCCGGGCTGCCTTTCCCACCCGGTCTTGTCCAGTCGGTCAGGTTGAAATCGTTTCGTCGCCGTTGAAAAACAGGCGCGGTTTATTCTTCCAGCGAGAAGCCGATCTTCAGCGTGACCTGCCACTGGCTGACATGGTTTTCATCGATCCGGCCGCGCATTTCGACGACTTCGAACCACTGCATATGGCGCACGGTTTGAGAGGCACGGGCCACCGCTGACTGAATCGCGTCATCGATGCCGAAAGTTGAGGTTCCAGTAACTTCGATCAGTTTATAGACTGCGTTGTTCATTTTTCCTCTTCCGTAATCAGGGATGACAATAGCATTATTTTACCCTGAACCAATCCAGCCAGGAGGAAGGGGTTGTCCGGCGGGAAGGAGCGTGAATGGTAATGCCGTTATTTAGGCTGGTATGGGTTTAAACCGCCCAGCCGCAGTCAACACGGCCAGTGTTTCCACGGTGATCCATTCATTCATTTTGCTGCTGCTCGTTCCGCCCCAGTCGACCAGCGAACGGTTACTGGTATTGCGGTGGGTGACGGAGTAGTAACGCCGTTCGGCAGGGTAGCCGCCGTCGGGCAGTCGCTTGGATTCGAGCAGGTCCAGCGCTTCCCGGCAGCGCGGATCACCCAGGCAGCCGATCTCTCCCATGACCTTCAGACCGTACAGAATGTTGTAATGCCAGTAATAGGGGTAATGTAATTCGATGAAGTGCGGGTCGATGACTTCGCCGTCTGCCAACCGCCGAAACAGGCCGCGCTTGAGGAATACTTCTGCTCCTTCTTCAACCGCCTGACGCACGCGCGAGTCGCCGCTTTGGGTTGCATACAGGTTAAGCGCCCGTAGCGGGATCAGGGTTTCATGGAAGGAGGAATGGCTGGCCTGGGGCTTGCGGTCGCAGTTCCAGCCGCCGTCCGGCCAGCGCCAGCCGAGCACAATTTCAGCCAGGTAATCGGTTAGCGAATCAGCTATCCCCAACTTGAGCAGGGAAAGGATCGCATTGCCTTCAATCGAGGCGCAGGCGCGGATCAAGCCTTTCGAGTGGATGATGTGCCGCTTATGGATCGGTTTTTCACGCGCCCCGCTGAAAAAGTAACCGTACACCTGTTCGCGTAACGGGATCAGGTCAACATCACCCTTCGGATATTCCAAATCAGCCAGAATAGTCAGCACCCAATGCGCGCCAACCCACTTGGTGTAAGGGTGATAGGGCAGGCGGCCATCCACGTTGCGCTCGGAAAGGAGCTGCTTTACCCGTTCGCAAGTGCGGATTTCCTCCTGCAAAGCCTGCATGGCCGGGCTGTCAGGCTCTTCCTTTACGAGCAGGCAGCGAGCTTTATAGTGGATGGCTGGTTCGTCGGATTCCAGCAATTTTGTGACAACAGTTTCCATAAAGGTCCGTGACTGATGGATGAACAGAGAGTCGGATTTTATGCGTATAGCCGCATATGAGTTTATTCCCTGGATATTATTAATTATAGATGCCCATAAAAAAATTCCGTCGATTTTCACGACGGAATTTCAGGCTGAGATAAGGTTCTGATGCTTAGCGCGGAACGAAATAAATGTAAAACTCACGACCGGGAAGTTCGGACGGGATTAACCGCAGCACGCCCTCCGGGTAGAGCCGGTTGAGCGCTTCCAGGTCCGGGGTGTCGTTGACGTTGAGGATGAACAGCTTCGGGGCGGGCTGCGCCAGGGTCAGCTCAAACTGGTCGGTGAATATGGCGTAATCCTTATCAGGTGTCCCGGCATTGATCCCAACCAGGCGGCTGTCGACCCAATGCGGGTAACCGACCAGGTAAGCCGCGTCGCGGTTGCCCCAGGTATCGAAGAAATCGCGCACCACTGCTCCAATCTGCGCGCTTGGCCAGGAGCTGTTGTCATAATTGGCGCGGTATTGGTTGAAAACCAGGTCGTAATTCTGGCTGGCCGATAAAAACAACAGGGCAGCAACCAGTCCGCCGGCCAGGGTGCGGCCGGAAGCTCCCATGGCGCGCTTAATGGCGCAGAATATTCCGTCCAGCGCGAAACCGATGAGCAAAAATACTGGAATGATCGCTCCAGCGGTGCGGTTCAGGCTTGGATTCTCGGCGGGGAACGCCAGCGAAAAAATGGACGGCAGCATCAGGAACGGGATGGCGATCAGCAGCAGCAGATCCGTCCAGCGCCGTTTGCGGAAGTAGTTGACCAGCACTGCCAGGAAGCCAAGATGGTAGAGCGCCCCGCTGACCACATCCAGAATGGGACGATGGGGGATGGATAGAACCCATACTTCACCATTGTCCCAGGCAAACATGGTCATTGCCCGCCACAGGTTTTGCAGGAAAATTAGAACAGGAGAGCCAGTGATGGCTTGTTCTGCGGAGGTAACCCGCGTAAGCGTGCGGTACACCACCACGTCCGGATAATCCACCGCATAACGCAGCAGCGGCAGCGCTACGATTATTGCAACTGCGCCAATCAGTACCAGTCCAACCACGGCGTGTTTCACCGCCCGGTTGGATCGGTGATGCAGGAGATAGAGCGCCACTGCCAAAATGATCAACGCCGGGACTACCCGGAAGGGGGAATAACCGTGCAATCCAATCCCCATGAAGATGCCGGAGAGGACGAAATAACGTCGCTGACCGGTACGCATTCCGCGCAGGAAGTAATAGAAGGTGGGCGCAAAAAAGAACGGGTAAAGGGTGAAACGCAGCGCAATGCGTGAAATCAGGTTAGGCCAGTAAGCAATACCGGCAAAAAGCATGGTAAATAGACCGACCCGCGGGCTGCCTAATTCCTTGCCAAGCAGATAAAGAAACGGCAGGGTTAATATCCCCAGCAAAATGGTGCCTAGCTTCAGACTAAAAAATGTGATTCCGGTGTTGAGCAGCTTGATCAGGAGGGCAGTCCAGTAGAATTGGAAAGCTTCGCGGCCAGTATTGCGTATGAAAAAGGTAAACAGGTTGCCGTTGAGCACATCCTGGATGTCGTACAGCTTTTCAGCGTGGTCGCTGACCATTTGTGAAGGGACCTGGTCAAATTGATAGATGCGGAATATAACGCCCAGGATAAAAGCGGCAACGCATAATACTACCCAGGGTGTGATTTTGATGCTGACGCCGGATTTCAATTGCTGCCAACCACCCCGTACCCATTTTAGGAAACTGGCGCTCTTCGGTTTTATTGCATAAATAAAGATTGCCAAAGATGCCAGCCAGAACGCGGTATTCACTGTGGTGAATTGCTCGCTGGCAAATAAAAGGAAAGCTGCCAGCTCCAGAGCCAAGCTGACGAGCAGCGCCGTCCAGTTTATTGAACCATTTCCATCCGGAAGTTCCGGACTGATTGGCTCTGCCAGATGAAATTGGCCGCGCAGCATGGCAAGGATCAACCCGGTGCCTGCCACTCCGTAAAGGAATACACCGGTCACCCAGCTTCGGTCAGCGCGCGGTTCCAGCGATAATTGGGCGAACAGCGCCGTCAGAAGTGCCAGCAGCACCAGCCAGGGGAACGGTTGCAGCCCTTCTCGGGCAGGTCGCGTTGGCAGTGGTTTGGTATCCGGTCCGGTTCGGGCAGAACGCGCATCTGAAAGCCGCGACTCAGACGTTGGCGTCTGTTCCTCGGCTACCGGCGGCGGAATATGGATCAGTTTCCTGCCAGGGATGAGAATTGATTTTACAAAATCGAGAATACTGGGTTCCTGGTCGTCGTTCATGGCAGTGGTTTTTGACAAATAAAGAAGGTGCACACACCGTCCGGCTGGGGCTGCGGTTCAGTCCAGGCCGGGTTAACGATCATACGAGTGAGGGCGAAGTTCCAGGGGGTTGGCGCCACGATCCAGCGGCGGAACAGAAGTTTAGCGATCCAGGCTGGCAGCCCCCAATAATGGCCCCATTCCAATATAGCCAGCGCCTGCGGCGAAAAGTAATTCCAATGCCGCACCACGCGCAACCCGGCTGCTTCCACGCGAGCCTGCCAGGTTGCCGGGTCGTCAAGGTGAGCGTGGCGGGCAATGTGGTCAAACCAGCAGCGATAAGCTCGTGCCAGTCCTTTCAGGCCAATGCGGTTAAAGAAACGGGCGACACTCAAGTTGGGGTCAAAATTGTGGTTAGGCACGCAAAAATAAAAGATGCCGCCGGGTTTCAACACCCGCGCCAGGTCGTCCAATACCGGCTGGACGTCCGGAATGTGTTCCAGGACCGAATTGGAAATCGCGCTGGCAAACGTATTGTCCGGCGCTGGAATTCGCTGACCATAGGATTGCGCGATCACCTGGTAAGCCTGGCGCTGTATTGCCTCGCGTAAGGGAGCCAACCAGGGGTCAACCCCCAATTCAAGTTGCCTTGGGAAGGTAATCTCCGCAAACTGACCGTCACCACAGCCCAGGTCGAGGGTCGGGGCTTCGAGCGGCAAGTCCTGATAAAAACGGCCCTCCACCGCGCGCAACAGACCGCGGAAGTACGGCAACTCGCTGATATTTTCCCAGAGAAGGTCGCGCTGGGCGGTCAATCCGGCTGATCTCCACGGATACGCTGTGCACGCAGATAACCGATATGGGCGTGAGCGAAATTTTTCCACCACTCCACTTTGTAGTCGTGTTCGGTTAGATATTTCACCAGATCGTCATGGCTGAAGGGGGTGATGCCGTCGTGGTATTCCATGACGATGCGGTCGATTTTTTCCAATACAGCCGGAGTGGAATTCAACAGGATATCGTATTCTGCCCCCTCGCAATCCAGCTTAAGCAAGTCGATCCGCTTGACTGCCGGGCTGTTTAAGATTGATCCCAGACTGACGGCTGGGACTTGCAGCGCATCCCCTGTGGGTGATTGCAAACCACGCGCCGTTTGCATCGAAAGCGGATCACTGGAAGGGGAGCCAAATTGCAATGTGCCTTCATGGCTGCTGACGGCCTGGGAAAAGATTTCTACGTTGTCGATCTGGTTGAGGTCCAGGTTTTCCTGCAGCAACCGGAAGGATTCCGGGAAGGGCTCGAAAGCAAACACCCGGGCATTGGGGCGGCCGTAGGCTGCAAAAATGGTGTAGTCGCCAATTCCACCGCCAATATCGACCACCGTCCAGCCGTCCTGCACTGCAAAACCGAACCGTTCGTAAAAACGGTCGAGCAGCGTCTCTTTCAGGCTCCAGACGTCCATTTTCCCGCGCACCTTGAATTTCAGACCTGTCTGGCGCAGCTCAATCCGGGTGTCTGGGGGCACTTTCGCTCTCAGGAATATCCCAGCAACCTGCAGCGGTCTGCGCATGCCGGCAAGCAATGTGACAATGGATGAACCATAATAGGTGTAGCGGCGAAGCAGCATCGTGTTCTCTTCCGGTGGAGTAGCCCTATTATAACCGAGAACAAATCCGGTTTTTATCTGGACGGGAGGATAAGCTTCAGCTTGACCTCGTAAGGTCAGATGGTTTATTACGGCTGTTGGATTTTTACAGTGACAGGTCTGGCTAGAAAGCGGGCAAAGTCGGCTGCTTCTGCCTCAATTGCCGGTATAAGCGCGTCTGGCTGATTTTCGAACCACTCCACCGTTAGTTCCAAGCTTTTTCCCTTCGGCGTAGCCTTCCAGACGCCGATCACCCAGCCGTCTAGCACCGCTACAGCGCTGATGGTGCCACCGCCTTTGAACAACTTCTTATTAAAGATTGGATCGATGAGGTTGTCCCGGTTGGCGTAGCCAAGTAAATACGTATCAAAGCGCGGCAGCAGGCGTAAGACAGGCGGCTGGCTTTCTAGGCTTTCCAACCAGGTTGATTGTGATCTTAAGATCCAGTTAGGCGCTCCCTCCACATCAACCGGGAGCATTTGATCGGTCAACGATTGCCAGAGTGGCCGCACTTCACTGATTTTCACCCCCGACCATACTGCGAAATCTTCCGGGCGGGCAGGCGCATAGGCTGCCAGGTAGCGTAGCGCCAGTTCGGTCAGAGCTACTAATCGGGGGCGCGGATCGAGCACTCCGTAACGCTTTGCAAACTGGGTGTAGGTCGGCTTTTTGCCCCGGTCAGCACCCGGACAGATGGCGCCCTCACACACCGCCCGAAAAAGGATATGGACGGTCGCCTGACCTTCGAAGGGTAGTTGCTGGTCTTTCAGATTTTGCGCTATCTCAATCCGGGTCAATTCACCGTGCTGCTCGATGGCGCGCCGGATCACTTCCACCCCTTTTTGCGCGGTATTCTCTGTGTATCCCAATTGAGTCAGACGCAGGCGGTCCCAGGCAATCAGGTCAGCGGAGAGCAGCGGGATCAACCAGCGCGCATCTGCGGCAGTGATGAGGTGGAGTGTACCGCGCAGCGACCAGCGCCAGCAAATCTCTGAGCCGAACTGACGTTCGTGCGCAACCTGATCAGCGGTGAAACCGCCGCTGCGAGCGCGCAGGGATAGATAGCTGGCGGGTAGGTCCTGAGCCTGGACGGCAAAGATCTGGCGTAGAACTTCCTCGGGTGCTTGAACTGGCCTGGGGTTGGAAAGCTGCTGGGCTCGCATGCGTAGCAGCCTGGCTTGATGGGCGGTTAAGTTAATGGTCATCGGTTCCTGCCATATTTTGCCAGAAAGGAAAAGATTTTTTGGGAATGGCTATCGATATTTTACCGTTGTCCAGCATACCTGATATGGGAACGAACAGGCAACTGACCCAAAACCTTGGACATTAACACCTGCATTTCTGATTTCCTTATTGTAATCCGTCAGGAAATTTGCTAGAATAAATTCAACTGGTTAGACCTCTTACCAGTATTCTTTTTCCAGGATTAGCTTATGAACTGGGAACTCCCCCAAAAACCAGCTGAAATTTCTGAAAGCCGTCTGATCGATGCTATTTTGACCGGGCAATTTCCCATCGACACGAACTTGCCGGCCGAACGCGAACTGGCGGTCTCCCTGGGGGTCACCCGCCCAACCTTACGCGAAACCTTACAGCGGTTGGCGCGTGATGGCTGGCTGGAAATCCGCCACGGTAAACCCACCCGCGTGCGCAATTACTGGCGCGAGGGTAACCTGGGGGTGCTGGCAGCCATCGCCCAATACCCGGGCAGCCTGCCGGCTGATTTTCCGGTGAACCTCTTGTCATTGCGCAGCCTGTTGGCGCCAGCCTACACTCAACTGGCGGTCGAACGCGACCCTGGAGCAGTGGTTGAACTGCTGCAACCCTTTCAGAACCTGGCTGATGACGCGCAGGTCTTCACCAAATACGACTGGCGTTTGCAGCTCGCACTGACCTATCTGAGCGGTAATCCGGTCTTTACGCTGATTTACAACAGTTTCACCGACCTTTACCAGGTACTTGGGGTGGTCTATTTCCAGCATGTCGAGTACCGCGCATTGTCGCAGCGTTTCTACCGCAATTTGCTGAAGTATGCAGCTGCCAGGGACGCGGTTGGCGCAGGAAAATTGGTACGCGAGACCATGCAGTCCAGCCAGATGCTTTGGCAGGGGTTGAAGGTGTAGCTGTTTCCACAGGGATTTCCGACAATCGGTCATAAAGTCGGAATAGCCGGGGAATGGCAAGGCCAGTAAGGCCGTAAAGTGGGGAGGGGTAATATGCAAGAGCAGCAGCGGGATGGAATTTGGGACCAAATTGCCGGACCCTGGGACCTTATCATCATCGGCGGGGGAATTGTCGGCGCCGGACTGCTGCGCGAGGCCAGCCAGGCCAGACTGCGTGCTTTACTCATAGAAGGCAACGATTTTGCCTCCGGCACCTCCAGTCGTTCCTCTAAAATGGTGCACGGCGGGCTGCGTTATCTGAGCACCGGGCAAATCAAGCTGACCATGGAATCGGTACATGAACGTCAGCGGCTGCTTCACGAAGGCCGTGGGTTGATCGATCCACTGGAGTTTTTGCTGGTTAGTTATAAAGGCGACCGTCCGCCCGCCTGGATCTTTGCGGTAGGCCTGATGGTGTACGACACGCTGGCGATGAAATGGCAGCATCAGCATGAGTCAGCGGACGAATTGGAAATGCTGTGCCCGCAGTTGCCGCGCGACAAGCTGGCAGGCGGCTTCCGTTTCTTTGACGCCCAGACCGACGATGCGCGCATAGTGCTGCGCGTGCTGCAGGAAGGGATTCGTGCAGGAGGGACGGCGGTTAACTACGTGCGCGCCGAAGGGCTGCTGCGAGAGCGCAGCGGTAAGGTCTGCGGGGCGCAGCTGCGCGACCAGGTAACAGGCCGGACGGCTGAAGTGCGCGCGCAGGTGGTGGTCAATGCCACCGGCGCCTGGGCGGATGAACTGCGGGGGCAGGTGGGCCGGCCGCCGCGCTTACGCCAGTTATGCGGCAGTCATTTGATATTCCCGCGTCACAAGCTGCCGGTCAATAAAGTCATCAGTTTTCTGCATCCGGTTGACCGCCGGCCGGTGTTTGCCTTCCCCTGGGAGGGGGTGACGCTGGTGGGTACGACTGATGTTGATTTTCCCGGCCCTATGGAAACCAACCCGCGCATCAGCGGTGGAGAGGTGGACTATTTGATGGAAGCCGTGACCGCCACTTTTGGCTGCTTAAATTTGAACACATCCGATGTGCAGTCAACGCTGGCAGGCATTCGTTCGGTGCTGGATACGGGTAAAGCCAACCCCTCAAAGGAAGCGCGCGACGAAGTGTTGTGGAACGAGGATGGCCTGGTGACCATTACCGGCGGTAAGCTGACCATGTTCCGCCGCATGGCTCAAAAGACACTTCATTTCATCCGCCCCAGCCTGCCATCCCACATCCGCCTCGAACGGCACACTCGCGCCCTGGATGCGATCCAATCCTGGGATTGCCCTGCCATGGCGGATCAACTGGGGCTCGATCCTACCTTGCAGTTGCGGCTGCTGGGGCGTTATGGTCATGCAGCCGGTGATTTGTTGTGCGCTGCCGGTACGGACGAACTGACACCCATTCGCAGTACTCCTATTCTGTGGGCAGAGCTGCGTTGGGCTGCGCGTGCCGAGCAGGTCGTTCATTTGGAGGATTTACTGCTCAGACGCACCCGCCTGGGTCTGCTGCTGCCAGCCGGTGGCCTGGCTGAATTCGATCGTATTCGGGCAGTGTGCCAGCCTGAATTGGGCTGGAGCGATCAGCGCTGGCAAGCTGAGGCGAGCAACTACCTGGCGCTCTGGCAGCGTTCGTACAACCCGCCCGGGGTTGAAAACTCGCCTTTTTTGGCTGGAATTCCGGTGAACTGCCCAACCCTGGAGGCGCGATGAGCAGAAACGACCACTCTAACCCAGACTGGATCGAGCAGGCTCCACCGCCGCATTCCTACCGCAGCTTATTTAAATGGGGCGACCCGCATGGCTTCAAACATCCTAACAGCGGTTTGGTCAGCCTGATCAAAGAGACCTTTGGGTTGAGCGATGTAGACTTCGTCCGGCCGCGGCAAACGGGTATGGAGGAATTTGATGTTGAAATGTCCTCCAGCCTG
>MGMG01000038.1 GCA_001796355.1 Chloroflexi bacterium GWB2_54_36
CCTGCGGCACTAGGTCAACTGGTCTTTGAAAAAGCTCAGATAACTCGCGTTTCATTTTTCCTAATGTCATGAATGTTGGGCGAGCATTCGGATCGAATACCACCAATACGTCAATATCGCTATCCGGGCGAAAATCTTCACGGAGAACTGAACCAAATAACGCCAAACGCTGCACTTTATACCTTTGGCAAAAATCCTTTATTTTCTTTTTTGATATTCTTATTTCTCGGTTTGGCATAATCGCCTCATTTCAGTAGCTCACACCCTAAATTATACGAGAAAAATACTTTAGGTGCCGGTAATTACTTAACCATAAATGTGGGTTCATTGATTCTCTTCTTGCTGGGATTCTCTTCGTGCTGGTATTGAAGACAGACCAGGTCAATTCAATAACTTTTTGTTTTAAGTAATTCAATGTGCAATGAAATCAAATGTGTGAAAAGGTTTTTGAGGTTCTTCCAGTCAGGTGATCTTAAAAATCATGATTGACTCAGTCGATAAATGCGGATATAAAAATCAATAGGGTGCTGGTTGTATGAATCTATCCATTTTGTGGGAGCAAAAATGAAACCACCTGAGGAAATCAAACTGGAAGTGAAGGAACGCTTCTCGAACCTGTCCGGCACATACGATCAAATCACGTTTCTCAAGCAAATTACGATGCGCCTGGTGGAACTGACCCATCTCAAAAGCGGCGATGCCGTTTTGGACGTTGCCACGGGAACGGGCGCTGCCGCAATTGCTGCCGCCCAGATCGTTGGCGAGAAGGGTAAAGTGGTAGGCGTTGATTTGTCGCCTGCGATGCTGAAGCATGCCCGACGGAAAATCAATGAAGCCAGGCTGCACAATGTTGAAGTTTACGAGGGAGACGCAGAGCATTTGGATTTCCCGGACAGCGTTTTCGATCATGTGGTTTGCTCGCTTGGGTTGTTTTTTATGCCGGACATGATCGCTGCATTGAGTGAATGGCAGCGAGTTCTCAAACCAGGCGGCTCGATCGGATTTTCTAGTTTTGGGGCTGGGCTTTTTGAACCGCTGATCGGGCTGTGGATCAACCGCTTGAAGCAACATGGTTTAATGCCGGCATCTCTACCTGTCAAACGCCTGGAAACCCTGGCGGATTGCCAGGCTGTTTTGCGGGCGTCGGGCTTTAGCAAAATCGATGTGCAATTCGAACAACTTGGCTACTTTATCCCAACTGTGAGCGAGCGCTGGAACGATATCGTTACCGGATTGGAGGGAGAACCGTTGAAGCAATTGACGCCGGGACTGCGAAATCAGATCGAAAAAGAACACATGGAAGAATTGATGGCTTTCATGACGCCAGAAGGGCTTTTCGTATCCATTCCAGCGCTATTTTCATGGGGGTGGAAGTCTGGTTAAGTTGTGTATAATTTTGATGTTAGTTCAGCGTTTGATCCATAATTATTATTGCTGTGGGCGGGAATCCTGCTGCCGGAGGCGTAATGCACGAGAGTCATATCAAAAAGGTGGGGGGCCAACTTTGCTTGGCCATTTTGGCACTGGCAGTTCTGGCTGGCTGCGCTGCTACGCCGCAGGAAACCAGTTTACCTCCTGCTGAAACCTCGCCGACTACAAAAGTGATTGTGCCGTCGTTAATTTCTACCCAGGAAACGACGTCTACGCCTTACATTACGCTTGTCCCGCAATATACGCCTACCCCGCGCTTGATCACACCCGCGCCGCCTGAAGGCACCTTCGCAGACCAGTCGGTAGTCTCCCCGGACGGTAAGTGGACCGCGCTGCCGGCCTTCGAGACCTTGCCTGATGGCTATCGGGTTTCATTACGGGTATTCAATAAAGATGAAACCGTGGTCTGGACGCCAATGGATTATAAAGGCGACGGGTTGGGGTATGTATTCCCAATGGCCAAACGATGGTCCGCCGACAGTCGTTATTTTTATTACGCTGAATCAATTGCAAGTGATGGATGCAGTGAAATTTTCCCGACTGACCAACGCTGGTTGCAGTTGGATACCCAGACAGGCAAGGTCGAGGCCATCGAGATGGCAGCCGGGCGGGGTCATGCGTTCTCACCGGACGAAAAAATCCAGGCTTATACAACTGTATCTGGCCCATTAGCATTGCTGCTGCTGGATATCCAAACAAAGACAGAGCAAAAAGTCGTACTCTTGCCTGAGGTGCCGGACAGCGAAAATGCACAGGGCGGGAACATTGTCTGGTCGCCAGATGGAAAAAACTTGATTCTGGCAATAAGCTCTGCGAATATCTGTGATAATCCTGAGGTGACGTTTTATTTAATGACCGTGCAGTTGGCAGATTCGGCAGTGAAATTGCTGTATCAGGGAGAAGATTACGTCCGAGCATTGCAGTGGAGTAAAGACGGTAAGGTGCTGGTCATGGACTGGAACAGTAGAAGCTGGTGGATGGATACAGAGACTGGCGAAATTACATCTGCCCCGTTGAATTAATTTTTCCTCTTGATTTTCTCCTCCGTACCCATCCATGATCGAATCAAAAGCCGAGCGCATTAAACAAGTTGTCCTGCTATTCTTGAGGATGGGTTTCACGGCGTTTGGCGGACCGGCGGCACACATCGCCATCATGCATGATGAAGTGGTGGTGCGCCGTAAATGGCTGACCGATGAGGAATTTCTCGATCTGGTTGGGGCTACCAACCTTATTCCGGGGCCTAACTCAACCGAAATGGCCATTCATATCGGCTATTTGCGGGCAGGCTGGGCCGGGTTGATCCTGGGCGGCGCCTGTTTCATCCTGCCGGCAGTCGGAATGGTACTGGCGCTGGCCTGGGTGTACGTCCAGTACGGGGCTACTCCGCAGGCTGGCTGGTTGTTATATGGCATCAAGCCGGTGGTAATCGCCATTATTCTGCAGGCGTTGTGGACGCTCGGCAAGAAGGCAATTAAAGGATTATTCCTGTTATTCGTTGGGCTGGCCGTCTTCGGGTTGTACTTTGCCGGCGTCAATGAACTCGTTCTGCTGCTTGCCGGCGGTCTGGTGGTGATGGTGGGTAGCAACTTGCAGCGCTTGCCCAAAAGGGCCAATAGTGCTGTGATCTTCCCTGTCGCCGGTGCATTAAAATGGCTGGGACTGCCTGCGGCAGCCTCGACCGCGTTTGGTCTTCCGTTGATGTTTTTGACCTTTCTGAAAATCGGCGCGATCCTGTACGGTGGCGGCTACGTGCTGCTGGCCTTTTTGCATTCCGATTTTGTGGTGCGCTACGGCTGGTTGACCAGCCAGCAACTGCTGGACGCGGTTGCGGTTGGGCAGGTGACGCCGGGGCCGTTATTTACCACTGCCACTTTCATCGGCTATCTGCTGGGCGGAGTCAAAGGCGGGTTGCTCGCAACCCTGGGAATCTTTCTACCATCCTTTGTTTTCGTTGCCCTGTCCAATCCGTTTATCCCCAAAATTCGCAATTCGATCTGGGTGCGCGGCCTGCTGGATGGGGTTAACGCAGCTTCACTTGGTTTGATAGCGGCTGTGACCTGGACATTGGGACGGGCTTCGCTGGTCGATCCGTTGACCATTCTCCTCGCGCTGGCAGCCTTGATCTTACTGCTGCGCTTTAAGCTCAATACCACCCTGTTGATTGCCGGCGGTGCGCTGACTGGTCTGATCCGGGCATTAATTTAAAGTCCGCCGTCGGTTTATTTCTCATAACAAAACTGAAAGGCAGGGCGTCTGAAAAGGTTGTTACAATGGTTGAACCTGTGACGGCTTGCTTTCATCATCTTTGCTAACTAGGTAGAAGTCGCACATTATCGGTACTGCATAATGTCATTCCAAATCACATTCCTGGTCGTGCTCACTTTATTGAGCACCCTTTTCAACCCGCTTTCTGCGGAGAAGTCTGCTTTAAACAAAGAAGCAATCCAAACCAAAGCCCTTCAATCTCAACCCCCAGACCAACCCCGCATCTTTATCCCGCTTATCATGCGGAGTGACAGCGGCTTTTACGTCGCAACCAATGGGTCGGATTCAAACCCAGGTACGTTTAACGCCCCGTGGCGCACGCTGCAGCACGCCATCGGCGCCGCACCATCCGGTGCCACGATTTACGTCCGCGCAGGCAATTACACTGGCTTTGTGGTGGAACGAACAAACCTGACCATCTCGGGGTACTCGGGTGAAATGCCGAGTATCTTGCCCGATGGCACCAACACATACACCGTAAAAATCATGAATTCCAGCGATATTCGCATCAATGGACTGTCCTTCCACGACAATTGGAAGCAGTACGGGGTGGGGGTGTATATCGAGGGCTCGCGGGATGTGACGGTGCGCAACAGCACCTTTTATGACAATCAGGGTTTTGGCGTGGTTACAAAAAATGTCACCGATGTGCTGGTGGAAGGGAATGACCTTTTCCGCAATGCCAACGCCATCGAAATCCGCTACGGCAGCAGCGGTGTAGTGCTTGCAGACAATCAGATTCACAACAATTTTCGCGAGGTGGACGGCGGCCGTGGAGCAATCGGGGTGACTTTTTACCGGACTACTGGTCCAGTGACCGCGATTGGCAACCGTTTATGGAATAACCACTCGATTGATAAGGTGGATCCGGAAGGCGCGGCTTTCGAAGTGTACGCGGGCGGCAACGTCGCCATGGTAGGTAATGAAATCTGGGATAACGAAACGGTACTGGAAACGGGCACGAAAGACCAGGTAGCCTGTTCGTCGATCTCTTTTGTTCGCAATATCGTTTATCGCGGCAGCCGCCAGCAGGGATTGATCCTGCGCTGTGCTTCAAACAGCCTGTTTGCCCACAACATCTTCGATGGCCTGGATGAATACGTTTTTTATCTGACGCACTTTGATGGTCAGTATGGGGCCTCGATCGAAGGCTTGCGTATCGTGAATAACATTGCGATTAACGGCCGTGTTTATTCCATTGGTAACGCGCTGCCTGCCACAGTTGAGATTGATCATAACCTGGTTTATAACCCGGGCAGCACCTCCATTCGCGGGGAGTTTCTGGCGTATGTGTATAACAAAGGTAACACGACGCTGCTGTCCGAATTCCAGCAATGGACCGGATATGACTTGCATAGCCTAAGCGCGGCGCCAGCCTTTGTTAACAGCGTAGACCATGACTATCGCCCATTAGCGACTTCACCGGCAATCGACCTGGGGGAAATCCTGGGAGAAAGTTATTCTGGCGCTGCCCCGGACGCAGGCGCCTATGAATATGCACCGTAAGTCATCAAGGCAGGTTGAGTCGAAAGCTGCGAAGTCATAGCGAATCGCGAAGCTGTAAAGCGACCTGCGCGAACAGTACAAAATGATCGTCCATGGAGATGGGTAATGGACACACGGGCGTAGATTGCTTCGCTACGCTCGCAATTATGCCTGTGTAAACTGCACGGAATTTCCGCCGGATTGAACAGTCGATGCTAAAATAAGGAGCCGCTGGTCATCCCGGTTTTGATTTCTTTTTGTTTCAAAAAACGCCATTCTACAGAGGGGTATCTACTCTATCCCATGCCACGGCAGGAGAAGGATGCCATGAAAAATACCGATAAGCTTCAATACCATGTTCAAGTTAAACCGGGGGATATTGGGCGGTATGTCCTGCTGCCTGGCGACCCTGGGCGGGTTGAGAAAATAGCTGCTTACCTGGATGAGCCGCATTTTGTTTCCTCAAACCGCGAACATACGGTTTATACCGGCAAATTGCTGGGCGAACTGGTCTCGGTTGTGTCAACCGGCATGGGCTGCCCCTCGACTGCCATTGCAGTAGAGGAGCTGATCGCAGTTGGCGCTGACACTTTCATCCGGGTTGGCACCGCCGGTGCCATGCAACCCGGAATGGAACTGGGTGACGTGGCGATTGTCACTGGGGCAATTCGCGATGAAGGCACTACCCGCCAGTATTTGCCGCTTGAATATCCGGCAGTGGCCGATCTGACGGTGGTCAATGCGCTGGTTGCGGCAGCCAGAAAGCTTGGCGTCGGCTGCCAGCTGGGTGTCTCACACACCAAAGATAATTTTTACGGGGAGATTGAGCCTGACCGCATGCCAATTGCCGACGAGTTGAAAGCGCGCTGGAAGGCATGGGTAGCTGGCGGCGCCATTTGCTCTGAAATGGAAGCCTCAGCGATCTTTATCCTATCCAGCATCTATCGAAAACGGGCAGGGGCTGTATTGACTGTGGTCGGCAGTGACACTGAGACGCTCAAAGCCAAAAAGGCTTCCCCGGATGCCATGATCCACGTTGCAGTAGAGGCTATAAAACGCCTGATCCGCCTGGATCGCGGCGAATAAATCCGTTGAATTTTATTCGCGAGGGAGGAAAACAATCCCCTCGTTATCCTCATAATAGATCTGGTAGCGTTCGCGGGCTGTGGTGACGATGCTATCATAGGCGCTGCCAAGTGCCTGCTGGCCTTCAAGATTAAACAGCACCAGTCCATGGTCGGCTGGAAGGTCCATATCATAGGCTTTGGGCATCGTGCTCCGTTCGATATTATCTGGGAACCGGCCGGTGTAAAACAATATCAGGCCAGGGACATTCGAGCTTAATGGCTGGTTTGCATCCAGAGCTGCGATTTGGTCAAAAATGGGATTTTCATTCCAACGCTTGCTCGTATAACCCACGCCATAATGATTCATCAAGAATAAATAATCCTGTAATTTTGCATGAAAATACCAGACTGAGATCAGCGCTAGTACTGCGAATGCCATTCCACCAAGCCAACGCGGCTTGATGAGCCGGCTGGTAAAGGCAAAGACGACGGGGAGTAAAAGTGCAGAAGCGATAAATATCGGCAGTAAAAGCCGCTCATCCACATCTGGCTGAGTGGAAGCGGAAGTGTATGCGCCGAGATGCAGGACAATATAGGCGGCGATGAAGACAGACAACGCCAGTCCCCAGGTGAGGGACCCATTTTCATTTAATACCTGTTTTCTTCGGCGTAGAACGGCATAAGCAGCGATGATCAAGCCGATTCCGATTGCCCCAGCCACGATCAATTTCCAGTTAGGGGGAAGAATGTGGTTGCCGCGGTAGAAAAATGGCAGCCATGAGCCGACGACATCCATAAAACTCTGGAAGTACTGGCGGAATTTTGGCAGAATGTTGGTCAAATCACCCACTGGCCGGTTGCCAAAAGTGTTCGTCGAAAGATATACCGGAACCACCCAGAGCGCTGGAAAAAAGATTCCAGGTGCGAGAAAGGCTAAAATCTGCTTGAGGCGCGGTTTTATGGCTGGACCTCCGCAAACGAGAATCACCAATGGACCAACTGCCAGCAGCGCCAGCCCGGTATAGCGAGCTAAAATCGCCAACCCGGAAAGAGCGCCTGCGATTACGACCCATCGGATCGAATGCATCCTGGCAGTTAAAGCATAAGTCAGCAGAAAAAGGCTGGAAAACGCGAGGAACAAAAATAACCCCTCGGACATTGCCCCGGAATAAGCTCGCACAGGCGCATAACTCAACAAAATCAGACCGGCAGCCCCGCCAGCCAGCCAGTAGGAACGGGTAAAGGTAAAGGTTGACCAGCAAGCCAGAAAAATGGTTAATCCGAAAAGGATGGCATTTAACCAACGACTGGATTGCAAGGCGCTGACGCCAAGCGCCATGGGCAAACTGACAGCCAATGGAAACAACGGCGGATGCAAGGGAATGCGTTCGAATTCCCCTGCCGGGTTTTGGAGCACAATCCCGCGCCCCTCGTTGATGTTCTTCGCGGTGACCAGGTAGGCCGCCGAGTCGCTATACGCCCAGGGGCCGATTTCTGTTGCGTATAAAATAAGCGCTGCCCCGCCCACCGCCAGGATGATCAACAGCAAAACAGCGATTCGGTGCATCCAGATCGGTTTACCAGGCGCGGTGGAAACTGTAGTCATCCTCCCGATCACCCCTGAGCTGGTTTATACAACCCATCGAGATTCGTCCCGAGCATGCCAGCCTCATAGGATCGCTTATCCACGAGGGAAAGGCCTGCGATTTGGGCAGCATCGACCAAAGCGACCGGTTTCAGGCTGTACAGCGCATGGACCACTTTTTCAACGCCGGTTTCTGTCGCCTGCCAATCAAAACGGTCATAGTGGGCTAAATTCAATGGGCGGGTGTAGGCGCGCAGAGTTTTTTGTCTTTTTATGTTGAAGAAAACCTCAAAATAGGACATTGCCAACTCTCGCAGCGAGCGATAGATGGGTTCGCGGTAGCGCAGCCCAACAAAATTAGATTTCGCTACGGCGCCATAATAGTCGTTTATCTGGAAAATAGCCAACACGTGATCGTCGTCGGTTTCCGGTTCAGGTACCAGGTCGATGATGCGGGCAGCAAATCCCAGTTGCTCCAATGCCAAAGCCGCCAGCAAAGCGCCGTCCAGGCAATGACATTGGCGGTCGCGCATTACCCGCAGTGGAGAGCGGTTTAGCTCTTCTCCAATGTAAGGGAGGCTGTCGAGATACAGTTGGATGTCAGGGGGAGTTTTGAGCTGGCGAAACAGGCTAAAAAGTTCGCCATGTGGCGGATATTCGAAATTCAAAATTATCCTCCCTGAAAGGTTGAACGAATGGAATCGAACCTTAATTTGAGTATAACACGCCGGTTCTTTCCCATTCTTTAAAATATATGACAACTTTTCGCGAAACTCTTTTGGTTAATGCGGGTTTTCACGCTTGTAACCTCATAAAAGGTTATTTCTAAGCCGTGCATGGTGAACGGCAGCTTATAAACCCGAAAAAATTGCCTGTCCGATTTACAGGCTGCTCTACTCGACAAGTGAATCCCATCCTATCCAAAGATGATTTCCAGGGGCTGGTTTTTCCAGATGGGTGAAATGTTAATTTCTGCACAGCAACCCAAAATCCAAGTAAATGGCCAAGACGAAAAGGAGTAAGTTACCATGTTCGATCCAAAAGCAGTTGCAGTGGTCGGTTTGGGGGCAATCATGCCGGATGCAGTGGATGCGCCGGAGTTCTGGAAGAATATTAAAGAAGCGCGCTATTCCATTACGGATGTCCCGGCTGATCGCTGGCGGGAAGATTTATATTTTGACCCGGATCCCAAGGCGACGGACAAAACCTATTCGAAAATTGGCGGATGGGTGCGCAATTACAATTTTGAACCGCTCAAATGGGGCATCCCAATTCCCCCCAGCGTGCTATCGGTGATGGATGAGGGTCAAAAATGGGGCATTGCCGCGGCGCGGCAGGCCCTAATGGACTACGGATACCCGCAGAAGCCGCTGGACAACAATCGGGTCGCGGTCATTCTGGGGAATGCGCTGGCTGGCGAGAACCATTATACGACCAGCCTACGCATCCGGCTGCCGGAATTTTTGGATACGCTTTCCGGCCTGGAGGCCTTCCGCGGTTTATCAGCGGAGGTTCAGGCCGCCCTGTTTAGTGGCATGCAGCATGATTTCCGCGGGAAAGTGCCAGAAATTACTGAAGATACCATGCCCGGCGAGCTGGGGAACATTATCGCCGGACGGATTGCGAACGTTTTCAACTTGGGCGGCCCCAATTTCGTCACCGATGCAGCCTGCGCTTCGTCACTGGCAGCGCTGCAAGCCGCGGTGGATGGATTGACCAGCCACCAGTTTGATGCGGTGCTGACCGGCGGGGTCGACCGCAACATGGGCGTAGAGGGATTTGTCAAATTCTGCAAAATCGGGGCGCTCAGTCCGGACGGCTCACGCCCGTTTGCCGACGGAGCCAACGGCTTCGTTATGGGTGAAGGCACAGCCATTTTCCTGCTCAAACGGCTGGCAGATGCCGAGAAAGACGGCGACAAGATTTATGCGGTCATTCGTGGCATCGGCGGCAGTAGCGACGGCAAGGGGAAAGGCATCACAGCGCCCAATCCGATTGGCCAGCAGCGATCTCTCGAACGCGCCTGGAAAAACACAGGCGTAAATCCTGCCAGCGTAGGTTTGATCGAAGCGCACGGCACCTCGACCCGCGTCGGCGATGTGACCGAAGTCAACAGCCTGAACGCCGTTTTTGGTAATTTTGGATTGCCAGTAGGCAAAGTGGCGCTTGGATCGGTCAAGTCGAACGTCGGGCATTTGAAGAGCGCGGCAGGCGCCGCCGGCCTTTTCAAAGTGGTCATGGCCTTGTACGACAAGGTCCTGCCGCCTTCGGCTAACTTCCATAGACCCAATCCCAATATTGCGTTTGATCAGATTCCGTTTTTCGTCAATACCAGCCTGCGGCAGTGGGACAAACCCGAAGGCGAAATTCGCCGGGCGGGCGTGTCGTCGTTCGGGTTTGGCGGCACCAATTTCCACGTCGTTGTTGAGGAATGGGTACCCGGATTGCTGACAACCGAATCCAAAACTTTTACTGTGCCCCAGATGGTCGCACAGATTCCGGCCGTGCAACCAGCCACTGTCGCACCGTCCTTTTCGGCGTCCGCAATTGCTCCTGCATCCGTCCATACCCATGCCACAACAGCGGTGCAACCCTATCGTGGATTGTTATTCCTGGGTGCGGAAACGGCGGAAGAGTTGGTATTCAAACTGACTTCTGCGCTTCAAGCCGCTCGCAGCGGTCAACTTCCACCACGGCAATTGCCTTCAGCGGATGCGCTGGCACGCCCAGAACGGATTGTGATTGATTACGAAAATGCTGCTGAATTGGTCAGCCGTGGCGAGAAGGCTTTGAAGGCCTTCGAGACCAATGCGGCCAATGGCTGGCAGGCGATGACCGCTCAAGGCGTTTTCCGCGGCAGCGGGGCTCCAGGCAAACTGGCCTTTTTATTCCCCGGTCAGGGCTCGCAATACGTCAACATGCTCAAAGACCTGTGCGAGGTCGAACCGGTGGTCGCCGACACGTTCAAAGAGGCTGACGAGATCATGACGCCTATCCTCGGGCGCAGTCTGACCAGCTACATTTATGTGGACGGTGATGAAGAATCGATTAAACGCGCCGAAGCTGCCTTGCGCGATACGGCTATTACTCAGCCGGCCATGTTGACTGCCAACGTGGCCATGCTGCGCTTGATGAACAAGTTTGGCTACTCGCCAGACCTGGTGATCGGGCACAGCCTGGGTGAGTATGCTGCGCTGGTAGCCGCGGGTGTTTTGACTTTCGCCGAAGCGCTGCAAGTGGTTAGCGCCCGCGCCAGCGAGATGAAAAAGGTCTCCATGGAGGACAACGGCGGGATGGCGGCAGTATCCGCTCCACTCGAAGCGGTCGAGAAAGTGCTGGCATCCCTCGCTGATTACGCGGTAATCGCCAACATCAACAGTCCGGTACAGTCGGTGATTGGCGGTAGTACAACCGCAATCGAGAAATCTCTGGCAGCTTTCGCGGCTGCCGGTTTCCAGGCGACTAAAATCCCGGTTTCGCATGCTTTCCATACCAAAATCGTGGCGCCGGCTTCTGGTCCGCTCAAATCCGTCATCAGCCACATGAGCTTGAACACCCCGCAGATCCCGGTGGTTGCCAACGTGACCGGTGAACTCTACCCCACCTCGCGGACAGAAATTTTGGAAATTCTTGGGCAGCAAGTGGCGTCACCGGTGCAGTTTATCAAAGGCATGCAGACGTTATATTCCCAGGGCGTGCGCGCATATGTGGAAGTCGGTCCAAAACGGGTGTTGAATGCCCTGGCAACCGATAATCTCAAGGACAAGACGGATGTGACCATTCTGGCAACCAACCATCCGCGTAAGGGGGCGGTGGTGAGCTTCAATGAAGCGCTTTGCGGGATGCTGGCTGCCGGCCTTCAACCTCAGTGCGCCAATGTTGCCTCCCAGGCGCGAGCCACAGTCTTTGGCCAGCCGTTGGAAGTAACTGCGCCTAAAAATGGGAACGGCGCTGCTCCTCACGCGCAGGCAACTGTCCAGGACGGCCGCGTACCGCTGACCGGCTCGGTAGTGGTTACGGGCGCCGGTCTTGGCCTGCCCGGTTTGAAGAACCACGTTTTCGATGACGGGAATGTAACTTCGATCTTAAACGGTGAACAGCGAATCGAACCGCTGCCGCTCAAAGTACGCCAGGAAATGGTCGACCTGCGGCCGGTTCGCCTTGAAAAAAGTGATGCAGGCGCGCAAATGGTGACCATTAATCACCTGGATGGCACGCTTAAACTGGCCGGTCAACCCGGGCAGTTTAGCCTGGTCGAAGAATTCGGCGTACCGGCTGAACGCGTGGATGCCTGCGATATCTCCACCCAACTGGCTATCGCAGCCGGGATCGAAGCGCTGCGCGATGCTGGTATTCCGTTGGTGATGACGTATCGCCAGACATCCAAAGGAACCTTGCTGCCTGACCGCTGGAAGCTGCCGGAATCACTGGCTGATGAAACCGGAGTGATCTTCGCCTCGGCATTCCCGGGCACCAACCGTTTTGCCGAAGAAGCCGAAAATTTCTACGGTTACAAATCGGTTCAAAAACAACTGGAGGAAGTGCGCAGTTTGATCGCTCTCGTCCCGGCTGATCAGAAGGACCTGCTAGCCCAGATGCAAAGACGGGCGAATGAGTTGGAAGCCAAACTGCAGGAACTGGATTATCGCTTTGACCGGCGCTTTGTGTTCCGTATATTGGCCATGGGCCATTCGCAATTTGCCGAGCACATCGGCGCGCGCGGGCCAAACACGTCTGTCAACGCTGCCTGTGCAACGACCACGCATGCTGTCTCGGTCGCTGAGGATTGGATTCGCACCGGACGCTGCCGCCGGGTGGTGATCATCGCTGGTGACGACGTTACGGGCGGGTCGTTTGCCCCCTGGATGAATACCGGCATGCTGGTCTCTGGCGCCAGCACCACCGAGAGCAATATTCGTAAGGCTGCTCTTCCTTTTGACCGCCGCCGCAACGGCTTGCTGATGGGTATGGGTGCAGCCGCTCTGGTATTGGAATCAGAAGATTCTGCCCGTGAACGCGGCATCCGCGGGATTGCTGAAGTCCTTTCCAGCGTGACGGCCAACAGCGCCTTCCATGGCACCCGGTTGGATATCGGCCATGTCAGCCAGGTCATGCAGCGGGTGGTGGAACAGGCAGAACTACGCTTTGGCATTAAACGCGATGACATTGCTGCCCAGACCATGTTCATGTCACACGAAACGTACACCCCGGCGCGCGGCGGGTCGGCCTCGGCTGAAATTCACGCACTGCGCCGCACTTTTGGCGACCACGCCAACCAGGTGATCATTGCCAATACCAAAGGCTTTACCGGGCATACCATGGGCGTCGGTGTCGAAGATGTGGTGTCCGTCAAGGCGCTTGAATATGGAATTGTGCCGCCAATTGCGCACTATGATATGGATTTCGAACCGGATCCGGACCTTGGAGATTTGAATCTTTCCCGCGGCGGCAAGGCGGACGTCAAATATGCTCTGCGCCTCGGAGCCGGTTTTGGATCGCAGATCGCCATGGTGCTTTTCCGGGCCATCCCGGGCGATCCGAATCGAAAAAATCAGTCTGTTTACGGGCAATGGCTTGATCGGGTGACCGGGTACAATGCCGCCGAATTGGAAGTAACCCAACGAACATTGCGGGTAAAACATGCCGGTCCCCCCAAACGGCAACCGGCAAAATCAACCTGGCAGTATGGTCACGGCCCGTCAATGTGGGCAGATACACCCGTAAGCGCGCCAGCCATGCCGGTGACCCATGAAACACCGGTAGCCGCTCAACCGGCAACCCCGGTCCAGCCGGTTGTTGCCCCAGTGGTTCAACCCGCGATGCAGCCTGCTCCGGCAGCCAGCGTGGATGAGGCCGGCATCAAAGCCTTCGTGCTGCAGGCGGTCAGTGAGAAAACCGGCTACCCGGCGGAAATGCTCGACCTGGGGCTGGATTTGGAAGCTGACCTTGGCATCGACACGGTCAAACAAGCGGAGCTGTTCGCCACGATCCGCACCCACTATAACATCCCACGGCGGGAGGATTTGCGACTGTCTGAATTCAATACCCTGGAAAAGGTGATCGGCTTTATGCGCGACTCGCTGGTGGGCGACGTCCAATCCAAGCCCGCGCAAGTTGAAGCGGTCGCGGCAGTTGCCGTCACTTCGACGGTTCCAGTTGCCGTTCCAGCCGCTGCCCCGGTTGCAGCCAGCATTGCGAATGTCGATGATGAAGAAATCAAGGCTTTCGTTTTGCAGGCGGTCAGTGAAAAAACAGGCTACCCGCCCGAAATGTTGGATATGGAACTCGACCTGGAAGCTGACCTGGGGATCGACACAGTCAAACAGGCGGAGTTGTTTGCCACGATTCGCACGCACTACAATATCCCCCGGCGCGAGGACTTGCGCCTATCGGATTACAACACCCTGACCAAGGTGGTTGGCTTTATGCGCGACGCACTG
>MGMG01000039.1 GCA_001796355.1 Chloroflexi bacterium GWB2_54_36
GGCAACGGCAGCAAAAACTGCGTGTCTGCCAGCATGAATTCGGCAAATCCGCCGTCCACGTGGAACCCGGTGAAACACGCCTGTTTACACAGGGTTTCCTCGCCGCGCCGGCAGAATTCGCACACACCGCAGGTGGCATGCATCCATGGCACCCCCACCCTTTGCCCCGGCGAAAAGCTGGTTACTCTCTCGCCTACCGTCTCGATCTCAGCCACTACCTGGTGCCCCAGGGTGAGCGGCAGCCGGGGCGCGGTCAGGTCGCCCTCGGCGATGTGAAGATCCGTATGGCATACCCCGCAGGTCAACACGCGCAGCAGCACTTGGCCGGCGCGCGGGCGGGGAATATCGCTATGAACAAGCTCCAAAGGGAAATCTTCGACTGGAGCGGGTTTAATCAATCTAATGGCTTGCATAAGCCGGATTATAGCCTGGACAGAATAAATCAGGGATAAGTATGGACTTCTTCACGTTTTGATCTTTTATTTTGGTTAATCATGGATAGACAGATGGATTGTCGGGTCTCGAGGCTGCAAGAATGGTTGATAACCAAGGATCCACGCCGCCCCGCGACCCGACCTACAAATTATCTACGGCTAGTTTACGACATCGGCCCGACAAAGAATGGGCGCATCATCTCATTGTCCTCGTGCTCGACGATGTGACAGTGCCAGACATATAGCCCAGGCAAATCGAATGTTGCCTTGACCCGCGTCACCTCGTCTGGATAGGCGATGACCGTATCCTTCAACCCGGTCTCCCAGAGTTCAGGGCCGCGCACAACGCCATCCATGTCGACCCGGTCAACCACCTCAAACTGCACCTGATGGATATGGATCGGGTGGGCATCCATCGTAAAGTTATGAATTTCCCAAATTTCGGTCGCGCCAACATCCGGATTTTCCGTAATCTTGTGCATCCATTCCATCGGCATCGGCATGAACATCTCCGTGTCGGGATCCACAATGACAGTTCCTAGGACTGCCTCGCGTGGGCCAAATGGCTCGGAACTCAGGCAATCCTCAACAATGCTCCCGTCTTCTTCCCTGATTCTCACAGTTTTTGAATCCAACTCATTGAGCGAAAGCCTGCGGATCGCGGCAGTAGGTTCCGGCAGTGGAAGATGCGCTGGCAGCACTAGCTGGGCAACCGGGGTGCTCAGGTCCGGGGTCAACACCGACCCGACAATGAACTGCATCACCTGGCCAGTCGTGGCTGGATCTGCCACATCGAAATCATCATCGGGTACCCCACCGCCGAACGGCTCATCCGGGCCAAGGTTGAGCAGGGTGACCACCGTACCCTCCGGCAATCCACTGAAATCCATGATCACATCCGCGCGTTCAGCCGGCGCCATCAGCAGTTGATTGAGGGCCACCGGCGCGGGCAGGAAGCCGCCTTCCGCACCGATTTGATGGAAGGGAAGCCCGGCGTCGTTTTGCAGAATCAGGAAGCGCGAATTGCAGCCGTTGAGGAAGCGGAAGCGGTAGCGCTTAGCCTCAACATTCAGGTACGGCCAGGTATTGCCGTTGACAACGATCGTGTTGCCAAAAAATTCGGGATTCCAGATCGGTGAAATGTCACTGACCTCGTCGTCACAGGTGGCATCCGGGACGAACGGGATCTGCAGCTGCGACTTGTCCAATCCTTCAAAGAAGGCGCGGTTATCTGGATAGAACAGCGAGCCATCAGCATTGAACGAGCGGTCCTGGATGGCGATCGGGATTTCATAATAACTCATCCCGGGAAGATCCCCCAACGCCGGGGCTGGACCGGGCAGTACCCCAGGTAAGCCGGTGGCGCCATCTAAAACCCTATCGCTCGGTCCGCCGCGCAGCAGGTAGAAGCCTGCCGGCCCCGCGTACACGTTCAGGCGGGTCATGCCAAGGCTGTGATCGTGATACCACAGGGTTGTGGCGCGCTGGCTGTTGGGGTAGTCGAAGATCGATGTTCCGGCCGGCCAGGCGCCAGTGACTCCCGAAGCTTTTCCAGCGAATTTATCGTAATAGGTTCCGCCCCTGGCATACCCGGCTGGAATATTGCTGCCATCTGGCAAATACCAGGCCTCGGCATAGCCGTCGCTCTCTTCATAAGTATGCGCGCCATGTACATGGGTCACAATCGGAACGGGACCGGTATAGGCGTTTGGATCGGTACCGCGCGTGTCGGTACCACCTGGTCCACCTGGCGGATTCGCCCAGTGCAGGGTCTGATCCACCGTCCCCGCCAACAGGTGCGGCAGGTAGTTCCCGGTAAACGGATCCTTGAGATCGTTGACCCATTTTACCCGCAGTTTCGTGTTGTATTTGGCTTCGATGGTGAAAGCCGGGTAATTGAAAGTACCCGGGTGGTTGACAGAGCCGTAGCTCCACACGGTGGTGGCAGGCATGCCGGCTGGCAGGATCTGCTGTTGAAACTGGCGCACCGCGATTTCATAGTAATCGATATTTTTGCCCGCTTTTTGCTTGATCTTGGCAGTGCGCGGCATAGCTGGTGGAATCACCAGTGGCGTGACAAATTGCGGAATAGCGGTCGGAGGCAGCGTGGCGATGGCTGCTGCCAGCGCCCTGGTCGAAAGCCTGGATAAATCGATCTTAAAGGGCAGAAACAGACTGAATCCGCCCATGGCAGCCAATTTTAGAAATTCTCTACGAGTAGTCATGGTTCCCTCCCGATCAATCGAATGAAATATTTACGGTTGAAGAACGTGAAAACCTGACCTGATCCCATCCTCCATAAGACCTTTACCTCCCTTTCTGGCCCCTTGCTGGCTTCGATTTATTAATAAGTAGATCAAGCCCCACCGATGCGTTATTGACGGAACGTTATAAGGGCTCAACCCGTCGAACTTTTCTGTTAAACTACCGCAAATAGATTTGAATCTATTATAGGCTGTAGATCAGAGACTGCAATCGTACTTATTACGGATTCCAATATGGTATTTTCGCTAACTCACCCCCTAAATATGCGTAAACAAAAGGCGGGCGCCAGTCGATTGACTGACGCCTGCCCCTGCTCACTGGTTGCGAATTTGACTTCCAACCGGGTGATTTATTTTCGCGAAACACCTCTCCCTTATGGAGCGACCACAAACCATACGCCGCCCACACCCTGACCGACAGTATCACCAGGAGCCGCATCACTGATGTAGTAATACAACGGCAGGTCGTTATAGGTCACCTGCAGTGACCCGTCGTCGCGGGTGATGGTGCCTAATTTACTGGCGGTCACGCCGTCATCGGCGCGCGGGTCGCCGCTGGTCAACACTGGCGGCCAGGCCGTCAAACAGGCGTCTTTGCAGTTGCTTACGCCTGGCGTGTCTTTAGTGTACAGGTAAAGGGTCATGCCTTTTTCATCCACCAGGAAAGTGCCCAGCCCGGTCTTACTTGAGACTTTAATTTCGATTCCCGTGCTGCTAACTTCGGTGGTTGGTTTGCTGTTGGATGCCTTGCCGTAATCATCATAGCCACCGCTATCGTCTGAGGTGCTTTTCGACTGACTGCTACCGCCGGTGACGTTGAACGCTGGTGAGATCATTTGGCCATCGACCTGCACCGGTGCATCCGCGCCAGGGAATTCATACACGCCAACCTGACCGGCGTCGGTGTGCAGCATGGCGTACAGAACCGGCGTGGCTTCGGAATCATCCACTGTAACAATCACATTCGTATTCACGCCAGCTTTGACCGGCGCGTACCCTAAAACAGCGCCTGGTTTCCCGTCTGTTTGGACATGGATAACCAGCCAGCCAGAGCCCGGGCTGTCCACTTCGGCAATCGTCAATTGGCCGCCGTCCACGGATTGATCCGTGACGGTTACCTTAGCTGCGGTTTCAACCGCTGCCATGGTCGGCACGGCAGTGGGCAATGTATAGTAGGCGTTTGCGGTCGGGGCAGCAGGGGCGCCCTGGTCGCCTGCAACCGGCTGACAGGCGGTAAATACCAGCGTCGCCAGGACCACCAACCCAAATATCCGGTATACCATTGTTTTCTTCGTGTCCATTCGAAACATCCTCCTAAATCTACCTCAAATAATCAAGTTACATATGATTACGGAGGAGAGCATGGAGCGGATGTATCGCTTGGGCTAAAGCGAGAATTAATGAGTACGGGGCGCACCGGTGCTTCGACAGGCTCAATCACAGATTGCCCCACCCGCAGGGTGCCCTGTGCGTGCGGGCAGCAGCCAGCTGAGCTGTATTTTGTTTTCGAAAATCAGGGGGATGGCGTGATTAAAACGACCCGCCAAGCACTTTGTCGCCGGTGGGAGCCGAGCTGCCGCCAGCCGGTTCGACCGTTACGCCAAAATCGGAATAAGCATCCAACGGCAGGGGCGCCCTGATGACCAGCGCGCCGTACCCCCAGGAGTCAACCGAAAATACCCCACCGCTGGTCCGCTGACCATCGAGGATGAGCCACAGTTGATACTGCTGCTCTTTGTCCAGTTCTGGCAGAGCGTCCACCACCAGCGTGCCAAACCGGCCGTTATCCGTCACGATCATCACCCCGTGGGCGGTATCAGCAGGCCCGGTGCCTGCCAGGCTGACCACCTGGAAGCTGGGTACAGGTGTATTTTGTGCAAGTGTGCGCACCTGGTTCCACAATATCAGATTGCTGACCACCAATAACACGATGACGGCAAGTGCTGCCACGCCCCAGGCCGGTTGTAAATTTCTCAGCCAATCCCCCCAATTCATCGAGCGAGTCGGCGTTCGGACGGTAGCGATCCGCGCAAGAATGGCGCTCTTCAACTGCGGAGCGGGTTCCACCTGTGCTACGCTCAGCGCCAGGTTGGCTGCAGCATCCTGCAGCGCGGTAACTTCCGTTCGGCATTCCGCGCAGACAGCAAGATGCCGCTCGACTGCATGGCGTTCAGATTCTTCCAGGCAGTCCAGCGCATATGCCGGTAATTCGTCAATCAGGTGTTGCTGAATCATCGATAAAAAATCTCTCTTCGTTCCATTATTACGTATGACAGAAAGGAATAGATCTCAGCGGCCAGTGAGCTCACCGTCTTCTAAAATGCGGCGCAACTTTTGCAAACCAAGCCGCACGCGAGTTTTCACCGTTCCAAGAGGCTGGTTCAAGGCTGCCGCCATTTCCGGCTGGCTTAGCCCTTGAAAATACGCCAGGAATAGCACTGCCCTCTGTTCCTCCGGTAGATCCGCCAGGGCAAGGCGTACCTGCTGTTTATCGGTTTTCGCTTCAACCTGTACTTCTGGCAGCTCTTCTCTCCCACCAGAAAGGACCAGATCTTCCAGTGGGTCCTCCAGCATGTGCCCATCCGGTCTGACGTTCCTGCGGCGTAATAAATCGATCGACCGGTAGCGGGTAATGCTGGTTAACCAGGTGGTAACTTTGCCCAACGCGGGTTGGTAGGTGGCCGCGTTGTTCCACACTTGAACAAAGACATCCTGCGTGATCTCTTCAGCCGCCGAAGTGTTCCCGACCATGCGCAGCGACAGGCTGAACACCAACCGGCCGTAACGATCGTAGAGGATGGCAAGTGCGTTGGATTGTGCGCTGGCGATTTGATGCAGCAGATCTTCGTCCGAAGGAAACATGGCGGAGCGGGCCTCTTGCTATATTATATCCAGCTATCCGTTGATTATCCGCTCTTGATCCATATTGTTTAGGTATATCGAATCCTTTGTAAAAAAGCGAGAACTCTTCTTGTCCTTTGGAAATTGTTCCGCTATAATTCAAACAAATGTTCGATCATTAAAGGGGATTGTATGCCGGTCAACTACCAGCAGGTTCAGCAACAGGTACGGGAGCAAGTGAAGTTAGCCCCGGCGCGGCAAAAGCAGCAGCGTGAGCGGTTGGATCGCGCGCATGAGTTGCTGGCGCGTCATGCAGACGACCTTACTTACCTGCAGGATAAAGTCGCGCATGCAGCCTCCCATGACAAGGGTTTGCGCTGCGCTGTTCCGCTGACCGAATCATTAAACCAGACCCACATAGCTGCCACCCCCGGCGCTTACCCGGTGCTGCTGGCAGCCGACGGGTCGCAGGTCAACCCCAACCGCCACGACGCGGTCGAATTTGGTCTGGTCAATGTTGGCGTCATCCGCATGCAGCCGGCCCAGGCGACCACTCCGCGCGAGATCACCAGCAGCGAGTTGTTCCTATACCAACTGCCGGAAGACGATACCGGTCCGCTTACCGAGGAACTGGTCGCATTGATGCGCGATTATAAAGAACGCAAGGAACTGGCCAGTCTGGCGGCTGCCGAGGCGGGTACGGTCTTGACCCTGACCGACGGACCTCTGGAGCTATTCCGCGAGCCGAAAGGCGATCCGCGTTTCGACAGGCTGTTTGAAGAATACCTGGACGTCATGGAAAGCCTGGCCTCGATGAACACGATTACCGCTGGTTATGTGGACAAACCCGGCTCCGATCTGGTGGTGCGCCTGCTCGAGCTGGCGCTTTACCCGGATGAAGCGCTGCAAAAAGCGGGCAAGGATCGCCCACTCGGTGGATTGCGCGACATCGATCTGTTCCGCGATAGCTTGAATCCCGGGGAGCGGACGGCCATCTTTGCCATTCAATCCCCCTCCGCCGAGAAATTCAAGCAGCGTCTGGAAGGTCAAATGGCGCTGCACTTCTTCTATCTCAATGTCGGACGCGCCGAAAAACCAGGTTTGGTGCGCGTCGAATTGCCAGCCTGGGTCAGCCGGCAGGCCGACCTGGTGGAACTGCTACAAGCCACCCTGCTGCAGCAATGCCGCCAGATGGGCACGCATCCGTACCCGTATGCGCTGCACCGCGCGCACGAAGTGGCGCTGGTCAGCTTTCAGGAGAAGCAGAGCTTGCAGGTGATGATCGAGGCCGAGCTGCGTCGGGCAGGTGCAGAAACGGGCGAAAAATCGTATAAACAATCGCACAAAGATTTGGAAGGCCGCAAGAGGTACGGAGCATGAGCGCAATCGAAATCGGACGGTTACTGCGCGCCGGTACGACCGGCTGCGTGATCGGCTGCCGGGTATCGCAACTGGATATTCCGGTCTTTGGCGGATTGGTGAGCATCCCGCTCGAGTCGGGCTATCAGGTGTATGGCCTTATTCATGATATTCACATCGATGATGACGGATTGGTGCGACAACTGGTTACCACGCCGAACCTGAGTGAGGATGTCCTGCTCGACAACCGCATCAATCGCAATGTGCCGGTGGAAATTAGCGTGCTTTTCTGCGGTTACGAGCAAGCCGGGCGCATCAGCCACTTGCTGCCGCCGCGCCCGCCGCTTTCGCTGGATGCCATTTATACCTGCAGCCCGGAAGAATTGGTGCGTTTCACCGGGACCGGGCAATTCGGCTATTTCCGGCATATACTGCGCAACGAAGAGGTTCCTCTTGGTGAGCTGCTGGCAGCCCACCTGGAACAGGCCAGTCTGGCGCATGCCGCGGCCGGTAACTCTGCCTGGATCTGCAGCGCCACCCAGGAATTGATCACCTTGCTGCGGGACGATTACCCCAGCCTGGTAGGCGTGCTCTCCGCCTTACGCGACGCGCAAATAGCGAATTTTTAGTTTACGGGATTTGTTACGTCACCCGGTGTCTTTTTCGCAACCCGCTGCTGTTTGCGAGCACGGCGCTGCTGCTTTTCGCTTTCCTTGCGTTCGCGGCGATTCTGCTTTGCAATCGCGCGCTGCTCACGGCGGTCGCGGGTGTAGTTGTCCTGCGCCGATAAATCAATACCGGTCGTGACCGCCTGATAGAAGAAGAAGATCAGCAGGAGTAAGCCCAGCCCGGCGATCACCACATCGTAATAGGTGAACTGGCCAAAGGGCGCAGGCAGTTTGGGGTTATTCGAAAAATAAATACCGATATTTGCCAAAATACCGATGACCCGGATCTCGGTCGGCCCAATTTTCCACAAGGATATCTGGAATACCCCTTTGGTCACCATGATCAGATACACCAGAATGGAAATGTTCAAATAGGCAATCAAGCCGATCAGCGCCACGCGGAAATCGACATAGGGTGACAAACCCAGGCCGACGAAGACCAATATCTCACTGAGTGTATCGGTCACATGGTCAACAAAAAAACCGTAACGCGGGCGTTCGATGTGGCGGTACCGCGCCAGGCTTCCGTCCAGACTGTCGCCGAACCAATTTAAGAGAATACCAAAGGTGACCAGCCAGAGAAAGTTTTTATTATAAGTTGTCAACCAGAAGCTGATACATATCAGAACGGCTGCAAATAAGCCGATCCCAGTCAACCAGTCGGGGGTGATCCAACCCGGCATTTTTTTTGCCAGCCAGGCCAGTGCAGGCCGTTCCAGAGGACCTAGTAAGATGTCATTAATCCGCTGGTGGTGTTTTAATTTTTCTTCTTCCATCTCCCTGATCCTCCAAGCTCATTATAGCCTTTCGATAGTAGAAATACCACCCCAACGATCTAATTTGGCATCCAGAGGGTTGCCATCACACCGGCACTTCTCGTTCTGCCTCGGGAAAAACCGGATAAAACATACACCAATCGGTTGGCCGCGGACGGATTGCATCCTCAGCATACTTCAATACGACCTCGGCATTGCCAACCAACTCACTGTCTCGGTCCGAGCCCGCTCGGGCTATTATCGGGTCCGAGCAGAGTAGGCCATAGCGGCCGCCCGGTTTGGAGATACAGGCGACTATGATGATGGGCGCGCCGGTTTGCAACGCCAGTTGAACATAAGCCACCGGCAACGGCGCAAGCCGGCCAAAAAAGCGTACCATGTGGCGCGACTGCGCCAGGGGGCGGTCCACTCCGGTCAAAACGGTACCGCCATTGCGCAGCCGTTCGCGCGCTTTTTGAAACGCCTCCACGGACATTGGCGTGACTTCGATGCCGCTCTCCTGGCGAATTTTATTTTGCAGTTGATATCCGCTGGGCGGCTGCGGGAAGGACAATATTTGATATTCCAGTCCGCGTAGCGCCAGCGCCCGGCCTGCCATTTCGAAATTGGAAGTGTGCACGGTGACGAATAACCGGGGTTGTTTGTCTTGCTTCGCCTGATCGAATAAGGTTTGGAAGCTCGGCTCAAAATCCACCAGGTCGAGCACTTTATTCGGCCGGTTCAGGTTGTGGTAAAAGTCCCACAGCGATCGCAGGTGCTTGCGAAAGGTTTGCTGAACCTGTTGGTCCAGGGCTTCGGCGCTCAATACGCCGTTGCTGGCAACCCAAAGGTTGGTGCGCAGCGCCCGCGTCATTGCGCTGTCCCGATTGCGGCTGATCTCATCTGCAATCAGCCGGGCCAATGGCCTGCCAATGAAATTTGGCAGGCCTTTACCCAATGCCAGGCCGGCAGCGATGGCGAAGCGGGTGTTTGCCAGGTTTTGAAGGTTAATCTTTGTCCGGGTCATCGAAAAGCTCGATTTCCTTACTCTGTGGTAATTCCTGCATGGCAGCGTTGATGCGCTCCTGCAAAGTCTGACGGCTTGGCCGTTTTTTCCCCATGCTCTTTAACGAATCCAGGAAAAATGCGGTGAGCTCCTTTGTGAGCGCATTAACCCGATCTTTGGATAATTTTTCTCCGCTTTGGAACCAGGTGGCAGCAGCGTAGCCCATCACCACACTGGTCGATGCAGCGATGGCTGCACCCAGCAGCCAACCTGGCGGCCCGCCCAGCTTGCTCAACTCGGTAAACAGCGTGCGCGCCAGCAGCCCCAGTCCAAATGTGGCTGCCAGCTCGCGGGCGCGCTGGATGGTGACACGGTAATTGTAAATGCGCGCGATGCTCAACACCATGGCTGACTGGATGATGATCAGCGGCGCAAAGTCGATGATTGGCAACGGGGTCAGCGCGATTACCGCCGAGACCGAAGCGGCGCTGACAATCGAGCGCCAGGCCAACTGCCAGCGGTATTGCGGCAGTCCGCGCCCGAGGGCGGCAACCATTTCCGGCTCGGTGGCGGCAATTGCTGTCAGGATTTCCGGAATGCCTTCGCCGGTTTTAGCGATTAACGGTAGCACCTGTTCAACAGTTAATCCCAGGTTTTGGGCTGCGCGGGCAATCACTGCCGGAGATTCTTTGCGCACCAGGTCAATTTTGTTCAGCGCGATCACATAGGGTTTCCCCAGCGCGCGCAGCCGGCTGAACAAGTTCAGTTCGGACTGCTTGATTCCCTGAATAGCATCAAAGACTATGATCAGGAAGTCCGCCTGCTCAGCCGCCTGCAGCGCCTCAGCCTGTTCTCGTGCGCCAACATCTCCCACTGCATCCGCACCGGGCGTATCGATAATGGCAAACAATCCGGCATCAGCCTGCTGATTCGTGCGGGTAGTGCCCGGCAGCGGGCTGGTTTCTGCCCGGTCGGTTTTTTGATGAATGAACTGGTTGTACAACGTTGATTTGCCGACATTGGTCGGACCTACGATTGCCACCCGATGTTTTTGACCGAATGCCATGCGCAACTGTTGCGTCGACAACCGCAACAGCAAGCGCACCAGGTTGGAATTGGACGGCAGGCTGCTCAGCAGAGAAAGAAATCCCTTCCGGTCCGCTGGGGAAAGGGAATCCCAGACTACGCGTAAAATGTCGCGTGATTCTGGGGGCATTTTTTTTATTAATTCATCGATGGTAACCATGACAAACCCCGCAAGACTTATTTTCTTTGAGTTTACTACCAGGCAGCTTCTTGTCCTATTATAACTTGCTGTAGTTCAGCAACGCGCGGAACGCGAATGGATCAAATCGAACGTACCGGGGGATGATTGGACGGATGGACGTGGATGGATCATTGTTCCAGCGAAGTGCCTGGGGCAGCTGCGCGCGTCCAACCATGTTTGACATGCCTATGTGAATAGGATAGACTATTTTTAGCAGTCGTCGGTCGGTCCAATTAGCTGTCTTCATCCCTTATAAAGGAGCGAACTCTGTGAATGGATTGGATTACCTCGATTTACTGAAAAACCACATCGATATCACCCGGGTCCCGTTTAGCGACCGGGGCTCGCGCTTGCTGGTATTCCGTTACCCCCAATTGAGCGGTCTGTATGTCAAGCTGGCCGAACGCCTTACGCAGCTGGACAGTAACCTCGAAGCTTACCTGCACCGCCCTCCGTTTATTCAGGGCTTATATCTCACCGACCTGGACGGCGCTGAGCTGGACTTCGAGATCGACACCAGCCCTTCCGTCATCACCTTCCACACCCGCATCGGCGATTTCCACCTGACCTTTCAGGATGAACGCAGCCTCTCTTTCGGTTATCCGCCGGATGTGCGCGCCGGAATGCGCTTCCGCGTGTTCCCGCAATACTGGAAGAGCACCCCGCAAGGCGGAAAATTCATGTCGGTGCGCAACGTGACTTATTCGACCACCGGTGTTTTGGAACGCAACCAGATCACGCCGGTCGAAGGCGGCTATGAAGTGGATATTCTGGTCTCTACCGGGCAGGATTGCGCCGTAGTTATCAGCATCCAACCCTCGCAGCAGCCCGAGCAAATAATAAGACCTTTCTCTATGGCGCTGCAGGCCGCCCAGCAACGATGGGAAAGATGGTTTGGCCGTGTTCCCCCTGTCCAGCCGCAGTACCAGCGAACCTATGCTTACGCCTGGTGGGTGATGGCCAACAACCTTATCAGTCCGCAAGGTATGGTCACGATGGAGGCGATGGCGCCCTCCAAACTCAATTATGTGGGACTCTGGCTGTGGGATAATGCGCTGCATGCGCTGGCCTACCGCCACGTCGATGCTGATCTGGCGCGCAATCAGATTCGGTCCATGTTGGCGCATCAACTTCCCAACGGCATGCTGCCGGATGCCGTATTCGACGACGGCGTGGTTGCTTCCATCGATCACCCGATCACCGGGGAGGTAACCAAACCGCCCATTTTAGCCTGGTCAGCCTTGAAGCTGCATGAGTCGGACCCCAACCTGCAATTTTTGCAGGAAATCTATGCGCCGCTGGTTCGCTTGAATGCCTGGTGGTTCTCGATGAACGACGACGACGGCGACGGCCTGGCGCAGTACAACCACCCTTATTCCTCCGGGTTAGACGACAGCCCGCTGTGGGACGAGGGCATGCCGGTTGAATCGCCGGATTTGAATACCTATCTGCACAATCAGATGATTTGTCTGGCGCAGATTGCGGATAAGCTCAACATGCAAACCGAAGCTGCCATGTGGCGCCGGCGGGCGGCATCGCTGGTGCAGCGCATGATTCAGGATTTCTGGGATCCGGAAGCGGGTTTGTTCTGGGCGCTCCGGGACGAAAAACCGGTGCGGGTGATGACGCCGTTCAACCTGCTGCCGTTATGGACAGGCTCTTTGCCGCAGGAAATAACCGCTCCTTTGCTGAACCATCTTACCAACCCCAAGGAGTTTTGGGGAGCGTACTGTCTGCCCACAGTCGCGCGCAATGATCGCCATTACGACCCAGAAACCATGTGGCGCGGCCCCGTCTGGGCCAACGTGAATTACTTTTTCGTCGAAGCACTGCAGAAAGTGGGCAAGGTCGATCTCGCCGCCGAACTGCGCAGCCGGACCTTGAACATGGTTATGGCGCAAGACGACATTTATGAGTATTACAACGCTGAAACCGGCGCTCCTCCGCCGCGTGCAGCCAATATCTTCGGCTGGACATCGGCGATTTTTATTGATCTGGCCATTCAAGCCAGCCAGGAATTATCTGTAGAAAAGAGTTCAGGATGGTCCAACCGGAAGGAATAGTTTCATCCCGGAGGAATGGCAAGGAATGGCTGCAAGACCGCTCGATTATGGTGGTCTCCAACCGCGCTCCAGTCAGCTTTTTTCAGGACGATCAAGGTGACCTTTTATTCCAACGCAGCGGGGGCGGTCTGGTCACTGCGCTCACGGGCCTGGCGGAGAACGTCGAGATGACCTGGGTGGCAGCCGCTGCCAACTCGCTGGAAACTTCCTGGCAATCCGGCCAAATATCACTGGGTGAAGGCGCTCCCTCCATTAACTTGCAATTGGTGCCGCTCTCCCCTGAGGTGTATGAAGGCTATTACAACGTCATCGCCAACCCGCTGTTGTGGTTCTTGCAGCATTCCATGTGGAACTTCATCAGTGCGCCTACCATTACCCGCGCCACATGGGATGCCTGGGAACAGGGCTATGTGGCAGCCAACCGCGAATTTGCCGCGGTCATTGCCCACCGCTTGAAGGCTGAAAAAACCCATACCCTGGTCATGCTGCAGGACTACCACCTCTATCTGGTGCCGCGGCTTTTGCGTAACCTGCTGCGCCGCCGCCGGAACTACACCCTGACATATTTTGTTCACATCCCCTGGCCCGGTTCCGAGGATTGGGGGTTTCTGCCGGCTGGAATGCGTCAGCCTATTTTGGAAGGCCTGACGGCGGTTGATTTGCTTGGGTTTCAGACGCGCGAGGATGGCCTCAATTTTTTACGCACAGTCGAGACTTTCCTGCCGGGGTCGCATGTCAGTTACGGACGCGGACGGATTGCCTATCGCAACCACGTGACCCATGTGCGCGACTTCCCCATCTCGGTGGATGTTACGGCAGTACAGCGCCTGGCAATTTCCACCGAAGTGCAGCAGTTGGCCGCCCAACTGGAAAAAGAAATCGATGGCTATCCGTTGATCGTGCGCGTTGACCGCACCGAGCCAAGCAAGAATATCGTGCGCGGCTTCCAGGCCTTTGGCGAGATGCTCGACTTGCACCCCGAGCACTGTGGGCGGGTAAAATTCTATGCATTGCTCGTCCCATCCCGCCTGAATGTCGAAGAATATCAAAATTATCATGACGAGCTGACCGCCGCTGCCGGGTGGATCAATTCACGCCACGGCACAAGCGAGTGGGAGCCGGTGCGCATTTTGACCGGCGAAAGCTATCCGCGAGCCATTGCGGCGCTGCAACTGTACGACGTGCTGCTGGTTAATTCGATTGCTGACGGTATGAACCTGGTCGCCAAGGAAGGCCCGCTGGTCAACCGCCGGGATGGGGTTGTGGTGCTCTCGGAACGAACCGGGGCGCGCCAGCAGCTCGAGTCCGGCGCGTTGGTGATTTCTCCGTGCGATGTGTATGCCACCGCCGAAGCGCTGCATCTGGCATTGACCATGCCCGCTGAAGAGCGCGCCCAGCGCGCCGCCCGTTTGCGCCGGCTGGTGGAGGAGCACGATATTAACGATTGGCTTGCCAGCCAGGTTGATACCCTTCAATCCTTGGGGTTATAAACTATAATCTCTCCCAGAGATGTCCTGATGACCATGAAAACTGCCCTCCTGCACTATTCGGCTCCACCGGTCATTGGCGGCGTGGAAGCCGTCATGCTGGCGCACGCCCGTCAATTTGTACAGGCTGGAATGCCGATTGCCGTCATTGCCGGCAGCGGGGCTGCCTCAGCTCTGCCGGCAGGCTGTGAGTTCTTCCCGATTTCCGAAATGGATACCCAGCATTATGAAATTCTGCGGTTATCCGCGGCGCTGGAACAAGGGCAAGTCCTGGCGGAATTTGAAGCGCTCACCCAGCGCTTGACAGATGTGCTGCGCCCGGTGGTCACACGATTTGACCGGCTGCTGGTGCATAACGTTTTGACCAAGCATTTCAACCTGCCGCTGACCGCCGCCTTATTCCGGCTGATGGACGAAGGCGCTACCCACGGAGTCTATGCCTGGTGCCATGACCTTACCTGGACCAGCCCGACCTCGCGCAGCAAGGTTATGGAAGCATATCCCTGGAATTTGCTGCGCACAGCGCGCCCGGACGTCTCTTATGTTGCTGTGTCCATGCAGCGCCAGAAGGAAACCGCCGAAACCTTTGGCCTGCCATTGGAAAAGGTGCGTGTGATTTATAACGGAGTCGACCAGCAGGCGCTACTGGGAATTTCGCCGGAAACCAGTACGCTGGCTGACCGGCTGGGAATTTGGGACTCAGACCTGGTGCTGCTCATGCCGGTGCGCATCACGCAGGCTAAAAACATCGAATATGCAATGGAATTGATGGCGGCTCTGAAACGCAGCGATTACCGGGCGCGCCTGGTAGTTACCGGCCCACCTGATCCGCATGAGATCAACGGGGGAGCTTGTTTTCAGGAATTGCTCGACCTGCGCCGCCGCATGAATCTGGAACAGGAATTTCGCTTTGTGTATGAATCTGGTCCCAACCCGGCTCAACCCTACCAAATCGATCAGGCAAGCGTAGCGGGCCTGCTGCGTTTGAGCGACTTGATGTTCATGCCTAGCCACCACGAAGGGTTTGGCCTTCCCGTTCTGGAAGCCGGTTTGGTGGGAGTCCCGGTGGTCACTACAGCCGTGCCGGCAGCCCTTGAAATTGCACTCGAGGATGCATTCGTCTTTTCGTTAAATACCGCGCCGGATATGCTGGCCGAACAACTGTTGAACTGGATCGAGGAAAATTCTCAATACCAGTTGCGCCGCCGCGTTCGCCGGGATTTTACCTGGCAGGCGATCTTCCAGCGCGAAATTAAACCCTTACTTGAGGGCAGCCGTTGACGGGTGCAGCCTGGCAGGATTTTTTACTGCGTCTGGCAGGCGCAAGCAAAGTACGTTTGCTGTTGGACTATGACGGCACCCTGGCAGATTTTGCCCCCTCACCAGACGTAATTCTACAAGACCCGGAGCTGATCTCATTGCTTTACCGCATGGCGACCCGGGATAAATTCCTGCTGGCAATCGTCAGCGGGCGCAGCCTGCAGCACCTGCGCGAATTACTGCCCTTCAAGGGGATGCTGCTGGCAGGCACCTACGGTCTGGAAATGCAGTTGCCTGACGGCTCCTGTCACGCCGCTGTGCCCTTCGAGCAGGTGCGGCCAACAATGGAGAGGATAAAACCCCACTGGCAGCAGCTGCTGGACGGTCAGCACGGCTTTTTTCTGGAGGACAAAGGCTGGGCACTGGCGCTGCATGCACGCTTTGCCGCGCCGGAAGATGCCCGGAAGGTGCTGGCAACCGCCCGCAATGAAATTGAGGCGTTCTCGCCCGGGCCAGCATTTACCATCGAGCATCGCCTTCGTTTTCTGGAAATCTACCCGGTCGAAGCCAACAAACGCCGCTCGATCGACCGCATCCTGACACAATACACGCCGCCAGACGCCTTGCCCGTTTTTGCCGGCGATGATGCGCACGACGAAGAAGCTTTCTCTCCTGTTTTAGACGCTGGGGGCTATTGCATTCGGGTTTCGCGGGATGCAGTCGAGACCCGCGCTCAATTTCGACTGGAAACTCCGGCGCAGATGCGCCAATGGCTGGCCTGGCTGGAGAACGCTTGAACTTGAAGATCGAATCGCGAGTTAAATCTCGATCTCAGCCACCGAGTTGAAAACGCGCTGCGGCTGGTAAGGGTAATCGTTAATTTGCTCACGGGTGGTAACGCCGGTCAGCACCAGAATCGTTCCCATGCCGGCCTGAATACCAGCCACAATGTCCGTATCCATGCGGTCGCCGATCATAACGGTGTCTTCGGAGTGCACACCCAGATGATTCAGCGCGGCGCGCATCATAAACGGGTTGGGCTTGCCAATAAAGAACGGGGCGCGGCCGGTAGCCTTTTCGATGAGGGCCGCCATGGCTCCGGTCGCCGGGACGATGCCGTGATCGGTTGGGCCGGTTGCATCCGGATTTGTCGCGATGAAGTGCGCGCCCTCATTGACCAGCCGTACTGCCCGGGTGACTTGCTCGAAGTTATAACTGTTAGTCTCCCCGAGCACCACGTAATCCGGTTCGAAATCGGTCAGGATATAGCCCACTTCGTGCAAGGCGACCATCAAGCCGCTTTCGCCAATGGCATAGGCTTTGCCGTTCGGTCTCTGGTTATGCAAAAAGCGCGCGGTCGCCATCGCCGATGTGAAGATATCATCCTTATTAATGGATAATCCATTGCGTTGCAAGCGGTGAGACAAATCCTGCGGGGTGAGCAGCGGATTGTTGGTCAAAAGCAGGAACTTGTGTCCCTTCGACCGCAGCCGGTCAATGAATGCATCGGCGCCCGGAATGATCGTATTGCCTTTGATCAGCACGCCGTCCATGTCGATTAAGTAATTGGTTTTGCCCAAGGATCGCCTCTCCAGCCTAACATGATAACGGGGATGAGAAATTTTAATCAGAAGTTAGCCCATATCGCCGGGTGAAATGACTTTGATATCGCCGACCAGTGCCGTGACTTCCACCAAAAGTTTTCGTTCAGCCTGCGCAAACTCCGGGGTGGCCAGTTGCACGCTGTTGAGGAAATTATCCTGCTTGGCGCCCAGCCACTTGATGGAATTGACCAGGCCGTTGGCCGTCAACTGCAGCCCCATGTTTGCCGCGGGGCGCAGCACGATGTCGCCAACCAGGGAATAAATATGGATGTGCGTTTCGCCAGCGGGCACCTCGGCCTGGCTAAAGTCGAGTTTAACCTCGCCTACTCCCGACCAGATTTCCACCGGCTTGACCGCCCAGACGCCGCTGCGTTGGAATTCCCCCAGCAGGTTGAATTCGACCGCAGTGCCGTCTTTGGCCATCTTTGGGCGCGCCACCACCCACAACCCGATCAAAATCAAACCGACCGGGAAACAAAAACTGCCCAATTCAATGCCCGTCAGGTTGCTGACCAGCGCCAGCAGCCCGAAGAGGATGAGCAAAACGCCAAGGAACATAAAGCCGCGCGAGCGCATCCAACCCTCCCTTTTCTGATTAACCAGGTACCGGCGCTATGCTTTTACGATATCAGAATAAAGCCGGTTTGCCAAGGTGAAACAGGTGACAGATATCCTTTGCTTGTTCTGTTGTTCGATAAGCTCAATGCGTGCCTAAAATATAAACCCACCCCAAAAGGCGTCCTCAATGCCTCCTTCCCATTCAGCCGCGAGATTGCCTTCCAAAAATCATACCGAACGGTTTGTTTTACTTGCGCTATTTTCAACCTTTGAGTATACTGGTTATGCATTCGGCCGGCCGCTAACGTCATGACTTCATCACACTGCCGGCCGATTTGTTTATGGTCATCGCAGCTCAGGGAGAGGGACATGTCACCCGTAAAAATCATCACCGACAGCAGCGCTTATTTGCCCGAGACCTACGTCAAACAGTACGGCATTCACGTCCTGCCGCTGACGCTGCATTGGGAAGGCAAGGACTACCGGGATGGGGTGGACATTTCAGCCAGTGAATTCTACAAATTAATGGAGCAGTCCAATTCACTGCCGAGCACCAGCCAGGTCTCGGAGTATGCCTTCGAGCAAGTCTTCAAACAATTTCTCGATGAAGGGTACGAAATTCTGGCGCTGCCCATTTCCAAAGGCATTTCCAGCACCATGCAATCAGCCTTATCCGCGCAAACCGAGTTCCCGGGCGCGCCGCTGGAAGTGCTCGACACGCAACTGGTGTCGATGGCGTTGAGCTTCCAGGTGTTGGCCGCAGCCCGCGCTGCCGCCGCTGGCGCCAACCTGGCGGAATGCAAAGCTGCCGCCGAAGACGCTTACTCCAAAATCGGGGTCTATTTCACGGTTACCACGCTCAAATACCTGGCCGCTGGCGGACGCATCAACAGCGCCAAACGCTTCATGGGGACTGTGCTCAACATTAAACCGGTGCTGGAGATCCGCGAGGGCAAAATCGAGGCGGTGGAGAGCGTCATCTCGACCCGCAAAGCCATCGAGCGCATGGTGCAACTGGTGGAGCGCGATATCGCCGGACACACGCCCGTGCGCGTATCGGTTTTCCACGCCAATTTGCCCGATACTGCCCAGGAGCTGCTGGACCGCTGTGTCAAGCAATTCAACGCCGTCGAGGGCATCCTCAGCGAGGTCAGCCCAGCGATCGGGGCGCATACCGGGCCTGGAACCATCAGCATTGCCTATATGGCAGGCTGAAGGAACTGCCAGCGCATCGATACAGTCAATGCAACTCAGGCTGTCAGTGGGCGGCCGAACAATTGCTCGCGCAGCTGAATTACCTGACGGCGCAACCGGTCATCGCGCTCGATCATGTCCCGCACCTTATCGCAAGCGTACATGACCGTAGTATGGTCGCGCCCGCCGATGGCGTCGCCAATTTGCGGCAGCGAGATGTTACCAACCTCGCGCATCAGGTACATGGCAATCTGGCGCGGCAAAGCAACCTCGCGCGAGCGGTCGCGCCCGAGCAATTGTTCGCGCGTTAGCCCAAAAGCTGCCGCGACAGCGGTCACGATGTGGGTAGGTTCGATGTTGGTACGCTGCGGCAGCATATCCGCCAGGGTGATTTGCACCAGTTCGGCGGTCATTGGCTGACCGGAAAGGTCGGCGTAGGCCAGTACCCGCGTCAGCGCGCCTTCCAGTTCACGAATATTGGACTGAATCTGGCGGGCGATCAGGTTGAGAATATCGGGCGGCACGTTGCGCATGGCACGTTCCGCTTTGGAGCGCAGGATGGCAATCCGCGTCTCCAGGTCGGGCGGTTGGATATCGACCGTCAATCCCCACTCAAAACGCGAGCGCAGCCTTTCCTCCAGCGTAACCATCGCCTTGGGTGGCCGGTCAGAGGACATGACGATTTGTTTTTCCTGATTGTGGAGTGTATTGAAGGTATGGAAGAATTCTTCCTGGGTTGACTCTTTGCCGGCAATGAACTGGATGTCATCCACCAACAGCACATCGATGCTGCGGTAGCGGTCGCGGAAAGTTTGGGTGTTGTGCGCGCGAATGGCATTGATCAATTCGTTGGCAAATTCTTCGGAGGACACATAAAGGACTTCCAGCCCGCGCTGCTGGGCGGCATTACCAATCGCATGGAGCAGGTGGGTCTTACCCAATCCAACTCCACCGTATAGGAACATCGGGTTATAGGCTTTTGCCGGGCTGTCTGCCACCGCCATGCAGGCGGCGTGCGCCATGCGATTGCTGGCGCCCACAACGAAATTATCAAAATGATAGCGGGAGATCAGAGTTCGATTGGTTCGGCATTCCTCACTGGTAAGCGGACCGGGTTCGTCCTGCAGGCCAGGGTAATCATTTTCCATTTCACGGTGCCAGATGATAAATTCAACCTCAGCGGGCCCGTCGCTATAACCGGTCAACAAGCGGGCAACAGTTCCGGCCAAACGGCTCTCCAACCAATCGCGGGCGTATCCATTTTGGACGCCGATAATGAATTTTCCGTTGACCTGTTTGACCAATTCGGCGCTGCGTACCCAGGTATCAAACGACGCCTTGGGCATTTCCATTTGAAGTTGGCCGACTGTTGCTTGCCATGCTTGTTGAGCATTCATAAGCGGTCCTCCAGGAAAAAGATGAGCTGCAGCGACGTAAAACTTAGCCCACAGAGGTTCGTGTGGGAGATAAAAAAACCTGATATTCAGTTCAGCGACGGGAGAGCGGGTGGGCTACCGCGGTTGTGGTTTCCCCGTAAATCACTTAGAACATTCTAGCAGAAATAACAGGACTGAACAAGCCGTTTCCCCTCCGCTGGCCTAAAAATTTTTGATTCTTTAATTTAATTAACCTTAACAAATTCATCAGCGAAACCGTTTTTAATTCGTGATATTTTAGTTGGCGTGATACTCCACCAATGCGGTTTTCGAAAATAGAACAAGTCCATATATGGTGGTTTTAAGCCTGTAAAGGGTGCCTGTTGCCACAGGTAGTAGGCCAAACCAAAAATATGATGAGTCGTAGAATTTTTTTGCTCTATGCGGTTTATGTTCAAAAAAATGGCTCGTTTAGAAACCTTTCTTTAACATTTCTTTTTGTCATCCCCCAGCCTCTTCCAAAATCATTTTCGCGGCTTTTCGACCGATCTGCACCGCATAATTGGTGCCGCGATCCCAGGGATATACCTGGCTCATGCTGGCAAAAAACAGACCGGGCAGCGGCGTGCGGATGGCGGGGATGTTCCGCGAATGGTTGACCAGCGGCACAGGCTGGGCATAAGCAGCCCGGAACAACCAGGTCTTGCGCACCCATTCCGGGGTGAAATTAGGGTTAAACCGAGTGAGTACCGGTAAGAAGCGTTCGAGCAGTTCCTCTTTGGTCAGCTTAAAGTATTCGTGGTCCGTCTCCAGGTAATCGCCGATATAGACGATATGGTCCCCACCGAAGTGCTCCGATGATACAAAATTTGTATGCTCGACCAGCGCCAGGAAGGGGAACCCCGCACTCTTTGGCAGGTTGTACCAGTAGTAGCCCTGAGGCGAAAACTGGTGTTTTAACGCCAGCACCATCACCACTGCTCCCATCGACTTGAGGTTGAGCAGCCCCTGAAGGTAATCCTGCGGCAGGTCCGGCGCCAGGCGCGCCATCAAGCCAGGCCCAACTGTCACCAGACAGCGATCGAACTCCTCGGACTGCCCACCCGGCTGAACTAAGCGCGTTCGACCACCCGCTATCGGTTCAATGCACTCGACTGGCGTGGATAAGCGGATATCAACCCCGCGTTGGCGCAAATGATCGGCAAACGCATCCGAAAATGCCTGGAAGCCGCCCTGAAAAGTACCCAAACGGGTGCTGCGCGCTTTGAACCGTGCCCAGAACCAGGCCATGTTGACTTCTTTGTAATACGGACCGAATTTTCCCTCGAGCAGGGGTTGAAAATTCAAACGGTAGAGTTTCTCGCCATAAAATTTGCGCATCCACTCGTGCGCAGTCACCTTTTCCAGCGGTTTCCAGGCTGCAAGGTAGCGCAAGTAAACGGTTACAAAGCCAAAACGCGCCATATCCAGCAAATTGAACCCGGGAAAGGTCAGCGCAGCCTTCGGGCTGTCCAGCGGATAAAAGTCGCCCTTGTGATATACCACCGTTTTAGGCTGCGGAAAGACCACTTTATCCTGCATCCCAAGCTCGCGGATCAAACCAAGAATATCATGGTCCTTCTGGAACCAGTGATGGTAAAAATGCTCAACCGACCAGTCCCAATTTTCATCCTTAAAACCGGCCGCCAGTCCGCCGACCGCGGGAGCCGATTCAAAGATGGTCACTTTATGTCCGGCATTGACAAAGTCGTGGGCGGCAGCCATTCCGCCAATCCCTGCTCCAATGATGGCAATATTCATTTATTCTCCTTTAAACCGGCTGTGCTTCCTGGTCGTGTTTGATTTTTTCCAGGTCTTTCCCCCAGCGCAGCGGTTGGCGTAGATAATAATAGGCGCCCAGTATGGTGATCGGGAACCACAAAGCGGCATGCAGTACCAGGGTGTAGCCAGCCGCAATCTCGGGCGGGACGCCGTAAGCTGCCAGCACCGCGATGCCCGGCCCGTCGAAGGTGCCGATATAACCCGGCGCTGACGGCAGGGTGGTGGCAATATTGACGATCCCGTTCATCAACATCAGCGCAAAGAAGCTGACCTGGAAGTCAAAGCCCTGCATGACAAACCAGTATTTGCCGGTTTCCAGCAGCCAGATGATTACAGTGGTCACCAGTACCATCAAGGCATCCTTCGGTGACCGCAGCGACTCCAGCCCGGTTAGAAATTTAAGCGCGATACCGCGCGTTTTTTCGCGGATGCGGAATGGGATCATCCGGTCGATGATTTGGATGACAATGCGCTCGGTGACCAGCGGGAACATGGCGGCCAGCAGGAAGACAACCAGCGCGCCAATAAAGATTACCGAACCCCAGATTGCCAACTGCTGGATGTTGCCGATAAAGCCCGAGTTATGGGTCAGGTTCTCCAGCGCACCCAGGTTAAAGAAAACGAACCCCAACATGACCACCGCATCGAAGATGCGCTCGACCACCACGGTTGCCAGCGAGGCTGAGATTGGCACGCCCTCGCGGTCTTTTAATATGGCAGCCCGCAGCACCTCGCCAGCCCGGGCAACGAAAACGTTGTTGCCCATATAACCGATGGTCACGATGGGGAACATGGTGCGCGTTGGAATTTTTTTCAGCGGGCGCAGCAGGTAATGCCAACGCCAGGCACGCACCCATACGCCAACAAAATAGACAGCAATC
>MGMG01000040.1 GCA_001796355.1 Chloroflexi bacterium GWB2_54_36
GGTCGTCTTGCCGTGGTCAATGTGACCCATCGTCCCTACGTTCAAATGCGGTTTGCTGCGATCGAATTTCTGCTTTGCCATGTTCTATTCTCCTTGGCTCCTCAATTAATCAAGAAGGGTCCTGGGACAACCGGCAAAAAGAGCCCTCAATGGGATTTGAACCCATGACCTCGCCCTTACCAAGGGCGCGCTCTACCTACTGAGCTATGAGGGCTTGCCGTTCTCCAGAAATTTCCCCGGAAACCCGGGAAAGCTTCGGTCAACCGACCAGGTGGGCAGTGAAGGATTCGAACCTCCGAAGTCGTCCGACAGCTGATTTACAGTCAGCCCCCTTTGGCCACTTGGGTAACTGCCCCGGCCCGAGCTGTTGTTGGCTCGCAAGTGAGGTTGTTCCAGCTCATTTTAAAGATCAGCCTCACTCGCCAGCCCGCAACTTGAGCCGACGATGGGAATCGAACCCATAACCTACCACTTACAAGGCGGTTGCTCTGCCGATTGAGCTACGTCGGCATGCATTGTTAAGTTGCAATGTTAACAGGCGGGATTATACCAGAGGCCGTTAACGAAGGCAAGGTATTCCGTCCGTTTTACCGCTGCGCGAGTTTATCAGACATCCCAATGAGAGTCAAGATGTTCGCGGGGCATGAGGGGTTACAACCATAGAATCCGTAGGGTGCGTTCTGTTCTTGAACGCACCGCAAGTGTAATTCGCTTGCTAGCTCCCAGCCATTATCAACAACCCCGTGGATATTTGTTTATTAATATCTCTCTATCTCCCGCCAATTTTTATTCTGCTGATGATGAGACGAAATATATGGATTAGCAAAATTATAGATGAAATTGGTCATTGGTGCGTTCACAAACAGAACGCACCTACTTCATCAGTGGTCTCCGTGCCTCCGTGGTGATTATTCTATTTTTCGGTAAACGGTGCACCTGCTTTTAACTTTGAGCTATCTTTCATCAAGTGCAGGTGCATCGCTCCTTAATACGTGGTGGATAAGCGTCGTTATTATGCCAGGAGCAACGTACCCAACCGAACCTCGTTGCCAGGCTGAATGGGAAACTGACGCCTGCTGGACTTTATTGTATAATCAGTACCAGATTGATGGAGGCTCTGCTTAATGGAAATTACCTGGTACGGACATTCCTGCTTTCGCATCACCGAACGAAACCTGGCGACCGTGGTTACCGACCCATATGATCACCGGGCAGTGGGCTACGTTTCGCTTAAATTAAAGGCCGATATCGTCACAGTCAGCCATAAGGCTCCCGGGCACGATTTTTTAAACGGCGTCAAAGGCGATGTGTATCCCATCACCGGTCCTGGCGAGTTTGAAGTGGGCGGCGTTTTTATAACAGGCGTGCAGACCAACGGTCACACCCAAAAAAACCAGGATGAGCCTCGTAATACGATGTATTTGATTGACTATAACGGGATCAACGTTTTGCATCTGGGCGCCATCGACCGTGTGCCAACACAAACAGAGGTGGAAGATCTCGGCCCGGTACATCTGGCTCTGGTTCCGATCGGCGGAGGCACCGGTTTGAATGCCGCCAAAGCCGCCGAGGTGGTCAGTTTGCTCGAGCCAAACATTGTCATCCCCATGCATTTTGCCACGCTGGAATCGGCTATAACTTTGGATCCTCTAGGGAAGTTTCTGAAAGAAATGGGTTTGACGGACATCCCGCCGCAACCTGCTTATAAAGTTACCTCAGTCAATGCGCTTCCCGAGGAAACCCAGGTGATTGTGTTAGATTTGCAGGGTAATTAGGAGATCGCCTGATGCCTGTCAAATTACTGATGTCCTGGGATATCGCCCCCGAACACGAACAAGAGTACTTCGAGTTCGTGGTACGGGAGTTTATCCCTGGCGTTCAGCGCATGGGCTTTGAATTGAGCGATGCCTGGGCAACGGTTTTTGGCACCCAACCTCAGATCATGGTTGGCGCGGTAGCGCCTACTCAGAATAAAGCACGCGAGATCATGGACTCTACCGAGTGGAAGAATTTGCAAAATCAATTGCTGGATTATGTGCGCAATTACCAGGATAAGGTTGTGGATGTGCGCACCGGTTTCCAGTTTTAATCGACGGTGAATTGAATGCCAACGGAATTTGCCCGGCTTCTGCTCGCCTGGTACTTGCCGCATGCTCGTAAATTGCCGTGGCGCGGTAATCCGGATCCGTATGCGGTGTGGGTCTCGGAAATCATGCTGCAACAAACCCGGGTGGAAACCGTCATTCCGTATTTTCAGCGTTGGATGCAGCGTTTCCCAACGGTGCAGGCATTGGCAGAATCCAATGAGCAGGATGCGTTGCAGACGTGGGAGGGACTGGGTTATTACAGCCGCGCACGCAACCTTTACCGGGCTGCCAAAGAAGTGGTGAAACGCTTTGGTGGTCGATTGCCGACAACACGGTTGGAATTGGAGAAACTGCCGGGGATCGGGCGTTATACGGCCGGCGCGATTGCTTCGATGGCTTTTGGCCAGGATGAACCAGCCCTGGACGGGAATTTACGCCGCGTTCTGGCGCGGGTGTTCAATTTGACTGTGCTGCTGCGCACAAAACAGGGAAAGCAGGCGCTGCAGCAGCTATTAGACGAACATCTGCCGCGCGGCCAGGCCGGCGATTTTAACCAGGCGATGATGGACCTGGGCGCGACGTTGTGCACGCCGCGTTCACCCGACTGTGCGAATTGCCCGCTAGCTACAATTTGCCAGGCTTACCGACTCGGCGTTCAGGAAGAACGCCCGCTGACAGAGCCGCGCCGCCAGGTACCGCTTTACACGGTCACTGCCGCGGTGATACGGCGGGATGGACGCGTGTTGATTGCGCAGCGACCGGTTGCAGGGCTGCTGGGCGGCATGTGGGAGTTCCCGGGCGGTAAACAAGAACCTGATGAAACGCTTACAGCCTGTCTGGAACGCGAGATTCTTGAAGAGCTGGGGACGAGGGTAACGGTCGGCGAGCCGATTGGAATTTACCGACACGCCTATACACATTTCAAGGTGACCCTGCACGCGTTCTACTGCACCCTGAACGGCACAGAACCGCAGGCAATCGAAGCGAGCGACCTGCGTTGGGCGCTGCCCAACGAATTAGCTGCCTTTCCAATGGGAAAGATCGACCGGCAAATAGCCAGGCATCTATCCACCGTCGCAAAAATTTGATTTAATAGAGTATGCAGACCAGGCGTGGGTTTTCAAACGACCAGGATATTTTGAAAATCTACGATAATGTATCCTCTGTAAAGATGGGCGGCAGATGATGGAAGTGATGGATGAATACACCCGGCTAAGAACGGAAATGGTTGCCGCGCAGATTGCCCGGCGCGGGCTACGCGATCCCCGTCTGTTGGCTGCCTTCCAGCATGTGCAGCGGCACCTTTTCCTTCCGCAGCCGCTGCGCAGCCACGCCTATGAAGATCGCCCGCTGCCCATTGGCCAAAACCAGACGATCTCGCAGCCATATATTGTGGCGTTGATGACTTCACTGCTGGAGTTGAAGGGGGAAGAGAATGTGCTGGAAATAGGCACCGGTTCAGGCTATCAAGCTGCGATCCTTTCAATAATGGCGCGGACCGTCCACAGCATTGAACGCTACCAGGAACTGGCGGATGCAGGCCGCGCCAGGTTGGTGCGTTTGGGTTGTTACAATGTGCAGGTGCACTGCGCCGACGGATCGTCGGGTTGGCCGCAGGCTGCACCTTATCAGGCTATTATCGTGACCGCTGCTGCTGCCGCTGCTCCGAAGCCACTCCTCGAACAATTGGCAGAGGGAGGCCGGCTGGTGCTGCCAGTAGGCGGCAGCCAGGGCCAGGTGTTGCAATTATGGACGCGCGAATCAGGACGGTTGGACTACCAGGACATACTTCCGGTAAGTTTTGTGCCCCTGCGCGGTGAATTTGGTTGGAGCGAGGATGATTGGGGTACGCCGGATAAAGAGGAATAGCTGGCAGCGTCAAAACGGGCGGTAGGCAAACCAGCGGCGAATCATTTCCACCTGGAAATGATAAAAACCATTCTCGTCTTCCACCAGGTCGCGTTTTAGCGCCAGAGCCAGGTTGGCCTCAAAATTCTCCGGGAAGCAGCGCGCCCATTCATCGCGGGAGATGGATCCTTCGGGTCCGAGGCTAGACAGATGGTCGAGCATGGCGGCTGTCTGCGGGTTGATTTGTGGCCCACGCACGTCTACAAAAAAGAAACTGCTGCTGGTAAGCGTGCGGTTGGCCGCTTCTTCCACATCCGCCATCGTGGCTAAAAAGCGCTGACTGCTCGTCTGCTCATTTTTGAGCATCACAAGTTCATAACAGATGGATTGCACCAGATGCGGGTGGCCGCGGGTTAAATATAAAATGTGCTGGCTGGCAGCCGGCACATACGTCAATTGAAAATTTTTCACCGGGTTTTCAATCAGGCGCATGGTTTCGCTGGGAGCGAGCCTGCCAATCTTAACAACCTGGGCGTTGAACAGGAAAGTGGACCAGGCGTTGATTTCGTCCAGGGTATGCGACCCAACAAACAGCAGCTTAAAATGCGGCCGGTGCTGGATGACGAAACGGGCAAGCCCCAGGTACTCCTGTATCTGGGATTTATTATTTTGCAGGATAGGCTCAAGCGCTTCGAACTCATCCATCATGAGCAAAACAATCGCATCATGCTCAACCAGGATTTTCTCAGAGTGATCGATCCAGCGGCTGATTTGGGCAAAAAGGCTTTTATTTTCCTGCCGAATGATTGCTGGCAGCCTCAGACCGCGCTGGCGGTAAGCCTCAGAACGGATCTCATTGATCACATAGTAAAACAAATCCATCAGTTGTGAATAACCGGCGAGCCCCTGCCCGTCAAGAAAAACACTGATGATCGTACTTGGCAAATAATGATCTAAATTAAGCAGCAACGAGGTTTTTCCCATACGCCGCTGACCATAAAGGTGCAGGGGAGGGCGGTTTGGACCCAGGAGTAAACTTTCCAGCCGCGCCATGATATCTGTGCGTCCGACAAAGACCTCCTGTTGATCATTTAACGGCATTCCACAAATATAAGGGTTGGCGATTTCATGGTGGTAGTTCGCCTCGCGGGTAAGCCGCTCAATTTTATTCTCGATTATCCGGTCCCAGGCGGCAGTTACCCTGGTAAACCGGCTGGAATTGGCTTGGGGAGAAAGGATTAACTCACGTTGGAACAAATTCAAATCATCGCGCACCCGTCCCAGCCCCAAACGGGTCTGATAAACAGAAGATTGATTCAGAGCGCTTTCAACATCGTGGCTCATGCGGGCAAAGGGACTGAGCAGAGTAGAAATCTGGCTGTCCGAGAAATTCCACTGCGCCAGGCGTGATGCGCCCGAGATGGAAGCCAGATCCGCGCAACTTTCCAGTTTGCGGGCCAGTAATTCAATCTCTGCCGCTTGCAACGCCCGCCGCTGGGGTGAATCGCTAAATTTCAGTTTGCTCTTTTCAAACCCCTCCGGGTCGCGTTCTGCCTGGAGAATCAAATAATCTGCCAAGCCCGGCCAAACCAAAGACTGACCCTCTTCAAAAAAGGCGGCATGCAACTTGAAATATTTCAATGGGCTGACATTGGAACGGCTGTCCAGAGTGTAGAGCAAATTATTCCAGATGGCGATAAAGGGCAGACTGACGATTGGCCGCCAGACCGAAAAGGTCAACCCGGCCAGGGTCACCAACAACGCCCTGACAATATTTATCTGTTCAAAGGTGTATCTCATTACAAGGTCGTTTGACAGATATACCCAGCTGATGCCCAAGACCAGTGAGGCAGCCATTGCGCCCGCCTGCGCACCGCCAACTTGATTTGCAAGCTGCCAGGTCGCGGTAAAAAGGAAACACATCAACATACCGCCGCTAAAGCCAGCCGAAATTAGGAAAACAGGCGTATTTTCAATCGAGATAAAAAATAGATAATAACTGACACTAATGACAAGTCCTTCCAAAGCTGCGATCGGCAGGACATTGATCAACCGCTTGTTGGTATGGGACTTTAGGACCAACGATTCTATGACCAGGTAGAGGATACCGGCTGAGGTCGTGATGATCCACGCAAAACGCGCCGGCAGCGGCATGGCGCCTGGAACGCCGGTGTAGACGCCAAAGATTTGGCCCGAAATAATACTGATGCCAATGAAAATGAACAGCACAGCAGCCAGAATTCCGGTAAGCATCCCGGCCAGCTCACGGCTGTTGAACCAGCGGGCTGTCCGCCGTGCCTGGTTGAGCAGCACATTTCCGGTAAGACCGCCAGCGAGAGCGATTGGGATGTAAATATAATTGGTGTGACGCGCCAATAAACCAATCCCAAGGGCAATCGTGCCGCCCAGGAGGTATGCTGAACTCACGCTCGATTTAAGACTCATAACCGGTGGGATGATGAGCGAATACGCCAAGGTGAGCCACAGACTTTGAATCAATATAGGTTGGGCAATTTTAGCCAGTGACAGGAAAATCGCCACAGCAGCCACATTGAACATTACCAGCAGCAAGTAATTATTAAAAAGAAATTGAATCAGGACCGGATTGCGCCGCTGTTCCGGAGTTAAAGTCAGGTACGAAAACTCAGTGGGTAAGGTTAGATCGATTTGATCGAGGGCCTTGCGCCAGGCAGAAGGTTTCACCAGCAGCCAGAAACCGATATGAAGTGGTGTTGTGGCGAAGAAACGAGATACAGCGGTCTGTTTCATTGTTGAGACTCAAACAGATGGCGATACGGCATAATATTGGCCAGGGCTTCTTCTTTCCATTTGTCCTTCAGGGTTTCTTCCTCCAGGGCTACCAGGCGCGTGCTGCAAAGAATTTGAAGCAAGGCGGGCCAGCAGCCGCTGGTTTGAAGTATCCAATCGATGTCTGCTGCCGGGAATGGTCTGGGGCTGGAGTGGATAAGTTCGAGCGCCTCTTCGGGGGTGAGGGGACCAAGGGTAAGGTTATGGCCAAATATATTCAAAAAGGGCGATGGCCGCCCGTGGTCGATCGCCAACATGGCAGGGTTGCGCTGGGCCGCCAGGATGAGCGCCAGACGCCCTTCCGTCAAATTACTTACCAACGAGCGCAGCGACCACCAGAATTGCTGGGTAAACTCCGGGTTGGTAAGAGCAATTTGAACCTCATCCAGCAAAATCACGGTCGGTTGAGTGAGGTAGCGGGCGAAAATATCGACAAACTGGACCAGGTCGCACGAGGCAGGCACTGGATAGCCCAGCGTGCGCAGCACGAAAGTCATGAAACCTTCGCGGGTGCACACTCGCGGATCTTGAAAATCGATATATAACCAGTGGTACTGGCCGGGTTGCGCAAGCCAAATGGTGTTTTGGTTGGGGCGCAGCGCGGTCGGCGTGGTGCGCGTGATTTTGCGTAGATAATGCAGCAATGAGGTCTTGCCGCTGCGCTGCGCGCCTATGATAGCCACATTTTGCATCGCCTGGCCGTTGAGCGCGTTGAAAATGTTTCTTAACTCGCGCGCCCGCCCGAAGAAGAGGTGCGGCTGGAGGATGGGCGGACCAATAATGAAAGCGGATAACGGCTTGACTTCTGATTCCAGGTTTTCATGGTTCGAATCGTTAGTGCCCATCAACTGCCGGCTGAGGTGATCGGAGGAAGGATGGCCAGCGTACTCCAGGTAGGCGTGTAAATCAACCTCGTTTTCCCAGCCATTTCGGCGAGCGATGATACGGGCCAAATTTTCAACATCTTCCAGTTTCGACGGCGCGCGCCGGTGGTAAATCCAATACTGAATAGCGCTGCCGCCTTGCCGTCCTAACGCGTAGCCTAATTCATCGTACACAACCTGTTTGGTTTTGTTTTCCAGATATGCTATGCGGTCAATGGCGCGCAGCAGCAAATCTGAAGCTCTTGAATCTGCCCGTTTCATATAAAATTAGTAGGAATTCTCGGAGTAAAATTAGAGTGCTGCTATATACTCTTTGGAGTGAACACTTAGTATAGTATACATACTTTTTGAACGAAAGCATTTTTCAAAGGATATTCCTGCTGATGCAGACCCGAGGGGATCAATCAGTGGAAATAACTCTGGCGTAAGGGGATTAGGCCGGAGTTATTTCTTTAAATGCAGCAGGGTTTTCTTGCTAGAAACGAACGAATATCAAGGGGTTGTCTGAAAAGAATAAATTTGTCATTGTAGCGGCACGGGGGTACGTTATCGATACGCCATGATTTGAAAATCCCCGTGCCCCTACCGAAGAAGAACAGTTTGGGGTGTTTGGATTTCCTAAAAATTGTCATTTGGCGGCATGAGGATCGGACGTTGGATTGGATGTCGGTCATATTCCCGTGCCTCTTACCTGGGGAGTACAGTTTATTCGCCGCCGTCGCCCTCAGGCGTTGGCAGAACGGTCCCGGGGCCGTACTCATAGATCGCGCGCCAGGGCTGATAGTGCGTGTTGACCTGGTCGCTGAAGTAAACCTGGCCGTCGCGGTAAACCGTACGGGTCACATGGATCTCCGCGCCGCGGGCTTCGTAATCCACCTGCTTGATCTTACCTTCCGGCAGGTCGGGGTTTTCTTTGTAAAGCGGCTCGGGCGGGTCAACCACATTGATCGGACCGGTGGTGTCCCATTCAACGGAGCGGCCGTCGGAGGTGGAGTAAAACTTCCAGGTGATGCTGCTGGCAGCCGGATTGACATAGGTTTCCATCAACAGCCAGTATGGGGTGTCATTGATGAATTTAAAATCGACCAGCGGTACGTAAACAGTGGCATCCAAACCGGCAAGGGATTGGTCGATTTTATTGCCAATCACCTTTTCATAATAAGAGACGCGGTAGGCATGCGGATTGCGCTCGGCGATCGGGAAACCGCCGAAGAAGGCAGTGCGGAAGAGCGTGGTGCTTACCTGGCAAACACCGCCGCCAACCCCCAGCACGGTCTGGTCGCCGACGATGATCAGCGCTTCAGCATAGCCGTTATCCAGACTGATATCGGTCAGTTGGCTGGCCATGGAGAAGGTCTCGCCCGGGGCAATCAACAGCCCGTGGAAGCTCTTGGCTGCTGCGGTAATATTCTGTACGCGCTCCGGGCTGGAGCCGTAGAAGTAGGAGCTCTGGACGCTGACCGCTTCCGTGATGCCCAGGTCGGCGGCAGTGGTGGTGTCCATGGCTTGCGGGTTGGTGGTGTCGAAAACTAGCGCGATGCTGTGTTGGCCGCCGGTCAGCCCTTCCTGGATGGCAGTTAGAGACGCTTGCACATTGAGCTGCCGGCCGATTACCGCGTTCTGGATGAGGTCCAATTGGCGGGTTTCATCGTTGAAAATAAAGCGCGCATTCTGGGCAAAGGTTTGCAAGTTGGGCGACAGACTGCTAAGGTATTGGATCAACATTTCAGAGCTGATCCCAACCGTGTAGGTCTCCGCGGCGCCGTCACGCACCCGTTCAATGGCCAGCATCCCCGCCAGGGCGGCGGGTTCGATAACCCACGGCGCACCGTCAGCGCTTTGGCCTTCCGGCATGGTCAGGGTAAGGGGCTGGCTAAGGATCGTCCGGGCGACTTCAGCCTGGGCAGACGGGTCTAAAATGACCGGGGGCGTCTCTTTGATCACCAGTGGGACGATGCCGTCCTGTAACGTCTGCACCTGGGTGGACAACGCGATCAGCGAGGCATCTACGTCAAGAGTTCGGCCGATCTCACCGGAGCGGACGATCACCTCGGTGCCCTGTACCCCAAGGTTGGCTTCCACCACCGGGCGGTCGATTTGGCCGGCAAGGCCAACCAGATATTGGCGCGCCAGGCGCTGATCGAACACCAGCGCAGGCGCCAGATCGGCGCCAGCGTACCAGCCTTCGAATTGTGAGCTTAACCGGTTGATCAAACTGCCCGAGCGGCCGTATTCGAAGGCGCCGGCAGCCGAAGCGCCGGGGTCAAGGAACAAGCCTACTTCTTGCGGGGCGACCAGCCAGGCGTTCTCTCCGTCCTGCAGCAAAATGCGCCCCTCTTCAGGGAAGGTGATTTTGGCTTGAATTTCGCCAGCCGCGCCAGCAGGGGACAGTCCACCAACGGATACGCCGGCTACGGTTACACCCGGATAAATTCGGCCGCCGAACCAGAATTGGAAACCGGCGATGAACAAACCAAAGATTAAAAAGAAAGCAGCAAACCCCAGCACCAGCGACAAAAGGATGTGCTCGAGGATTGGGCGCTTTTGGATTTGAGCAGGGTAGACAGCGGTTCTCATGATCATCCTATTATAATGCGTGCATTAAAAATGCCAGTAAAAAGTCAATTCATGTGGTCGGCGCAATGCACCTGCATTTGATCCTTCCACATCGGGAATTGAGTTGCAGGCGCATTTTTCCGCAAAGCGTGATCGTTTGACACGCCCATCACCTGGGTTTAGCGCATCCCAGAATTATTAAGGAAAGACGGCGTGACAGTGAAGGAAGTTCCCGGGGAGAATCCTGAATATGTCAGACAAACCGAGACCAATATCGGAAATTGGTCATGGAATCCCTTGACAAGGGTTATTGGGGGTGTATAATACCGCCCGTTGCCTGAAGCATGGCAGCCCGGTTGGCCGGAAACGGCGGACCGATAAAAAATGAAGAGCTGCTTCCGCAAGGAACCGTCTGGGAAAAAAGGGCAAAAACTGAAAGCCCGAAACCCTTGACAACCTGTCTGAAATTCAGTAAAATTGAATTTCCAAACTGTGAAGTGATCTTGCCTCGTGCAGATCGGTAACAATTGAAAACAGGTTGGCAGCAAGGGGACCAGGCCTGACAAGGACGTCGAGATGATGCGCCGGTGTTGACCACAATTGCAAGGACGTGAGACATCGGTAATTTTATCGCCTGCCCTTGACAGAGGCGAGAAGGCTGAGTAAAATCTGGCCCCTGGAAGCAAGCGGAACCTTAACAACTGAAAAGTGATAGGAAACAAGCCAAAAAGTAATGAGTTTCGTCAATCTTCCGTAAACTTTAACACCTGAATAAGGTGAAAATTTAGCGGAGAGTTTGATCCTGGCTCAGGATGAACGCTGGCGGCGTGCCTAATACATGCAAGTCGAACGGAGATTGTAGCAATACGGTCTTAGTGGCGAACGGGTGAGTAACGCGTTGGTGACCTGCCCCGAAGTGTGGGATAACAGCCCGAAAGGGTTGCTAATACCGCATGTGGTTTTTCGGATTAGATGCCGAATTTCTAAAGGAGAAATTCGCTTCGGGAGGGGCCTGCGTCCCATCAGCTAGTTGGTAGGGTAAAAGCCTACCAAGGCGATGACGGGTAGGGGACCTGAGAGGGTGACCCCCCACAATGGAACTGAAACACGGTCCATACACCTACGGGTGGCAGCAGTAGGGAATATTGGTTAATGGGCGAAAGCCTGAACCAGCAACGCCGCGTGTGCGATGACGGCCTTCGGGTTGTAAAGCACTTTTTGAGGGGATGAGGAAGGACAGTACCCTCAGAATAAGTCTCGGCTAACTACGTGCCAGCAGCCGCGGTAACACGTAGGAGACTAGCGTTATTCGGATTTACTGGGCGTAAAGCGCGTGCAGGCGGTTCGGTAAGTTGGATGTGAAAGCTCCTGGCTTAACTGGGAGAGGTCGTTCAATACTGCCGGACTTGAGAGTGGTAGAGGGAGTTGGAATTCCGGGTGTAGTGGTAAAATGCGTAGATATCCGGAAGAACACCAGTGGCGAAAGCGGACTCCTGGACCATTTCTGACGCTCAGACGCGAAAGCTAGGGGAGCGAACGGGATTAGAGACCCCGGTAGTCCTAGCTGTAAACGATGTAGACTTGGCGTTGGAGGGGTTAAATCCTTCAGTGCCGAAGCAAACGCGATAAGTCTACCGCCTGGGGACTACGGCCGCAAGGTTAAAACTCAAAGGAATTGACGGGGCCCCGCACAAGCAGCGGAGCGTGTGGTTTAATTCGATGATACACGAAGAACCTTACCAGGGTTTGACATGCTAGTGGTAGGGATCCGAAAGGTGACCGACCCCTCGGGGAGCTAGCACAGGTGCTGCATGGCTGTCGTCAGCTCGTGTCGTGAGATGTTCGGTTAAGTCCGCTAACGAGCGCAACCCTTGTTGTGTGTTACATGTGTCACACGAGACTGCCGGTCTTAAACCGGAGGAAGGTGGGGATGACGTCAAGTCAGCATGGCCTTTATGTCCTGGGCTACACACACGCTACAATGGCCGGTACAATAGGTTGCGAAGCCGCGAGGCGGAGCCAATCCTCAAAGCCGGCCTCAGTTCAGATTGCAGGCTGCAACCCGCCTGCATGAAGATGGAGTTGCTAGTAACCGCAGGTCAGCTATACTGCGGTGAATACGTTCCCGGGGCTTGTACACACCGCCCGTCACGTCATGGGAGCTGGTAACACCTGAAGCCGGTAGCTTAACCCGCAAGGGAGGGCGCCGTCGAGGGTGGGGCTGGTGACTGGGACGAAGTCGTAACAAGGTAGGTGTACCGGAAGGTGCGCCTGGATCACCTCCTTTCTAAAGATATCTGAGCGAACCACTGAGGTGGCAAGCTCCAGAGCTTTAGCTCAAAATCCTTTCTGCCAAACGGTACGGCGAAAGGTCGAAACTTTGCTCTTTTAGCAAGTTTCCTATCACTTCTCAGTTGTCAAGGTCTCCTTTAACATCGATGAGGGCCTTTAGCTCAGTTGGTTAGAGCGCGCCTCTGATAAGGGCGAGGTCTCAGGTTCGAGCCCTGAAAGGCCCACCTGCGTCCAGAAACCGGGGATGTAGCTTAGCTGGGAGAGCGCCGCCTTTGCACGGCGGAGGTCAGGGGTTCGAATCCCCTCATCTCCACTGACTAAGCAAGTCAAATGGAGTGTGTGTGGTAGGAAGTAAACGGCAGCAAGACTGAAAATGAACAGGCAAAACCGCTTAGTGCTTCAACGGCCCGGCGGTAAGCCGGGTCGCCGTGTGTCTTAACAAATGAGGGAAGTTGAAGGGCGCTGAGCGCTCCTGACTCCGAATGGATGTGAGGATCGCCCCGCGCTGGTCAACAGCGTAAGTTGCACCTTAAGAATCGAATAGTATGTATGTAGGCCCAAAAAGAAAGTCAAAACAATTTCGAACTGAAGAGTTCTGAATTCTCCGCATCACGTGCGGAAGCTACTAAGGGCTTACGGTGAATGCCTTGGCGCTAAGTGCCGATGAAGGACGTGGGTCACTGCGATAAGCCTCGGGAAGCCGTGAACAGGCGTTGATCCGGGGATTTCCGAATGGAGAAATCCGCTGTTGCGAACCAACAGCATCCCATACTGAACACATAAGTATGTGGAGGGGAACCTGGTGAACTGAAACATCTAAGTAACCAGAGGAAAAGAGAGCATTCCCTGAGTAGTGGCGAGCGAAAAGGGAACAGCCCAAACCATCACTTGTGATGGGGTTGTAGGGCCTGGCACATAGGAGTTACAAAGCAGATCGTTAGTGGAATGGTGTGGGACAGCCAGCCATAGAGGGTAACAGCCCCGTACGCGAAAACGATTTGTCTCCTGCTAGGTACCTGAGTACTGCCGGGCACGCTAATCCGGCAGGAATCTGGGGAGTCCACTCTCCAAGGCTAAATACACTTGGCGACCGATAGTGAACAAGTACCGTGAGGGAAAGGTGAAAAGTACCCCGTTGAGGGGAGTGAAATAGAACCTGAAACCGTAAGCTTACAAGCAGTTGAAGGGCTAATAGTGGGTCGGTGCCCCGGAGAAATTCGGGTGCGCGCCACTACGCCTGACAGCGTGCCTCTTGGAGAATGAGCCTGCGAGTTAATCTTTGTGGCGAGGTTAAGGGAGTAACACCCGGAGCCGTAGCGAAAGCGAGTCTGAATAGGGCGTTCAGTCGCAAGGATTAGACCCGAAACTGGGTGAGCTACCCATGACCAGGGTGAAGCGAGTTTAACCGCTCGTGGAGGCCCGAACCTACTAATGTTGCAAAATTAGGGGATGAGTTGTGGGTAGGGGTGATATGCCAAACGAACCCAGAGATAGCTGGTTCTCCCCGAAATAGCTTTAGGGCTAGCGCCATGCGTTCAGTACCGGAGGTAGAGCACTGAATGGACTAGGGGGCTTAGAGCTTACCAACTCCAATCAAACTCCGAATGCCGGTACTCCAGAGCATGGTAGTCGGACTACGGGTGATGAGATTCGTGGTCAAAAGGGAAACAGCCCAGATCATCGGCTAAGGTCCCAAAATTCAAGCTGAGTGGGAAACGATGTGGGGTTACTTGAACAACCAGGAGGTTGGCTTAGAAGCAGCCACCCTTTAAAGAGTGCGTAATAGCTCACTGGTCTAGTGATCCTGCGCGGAAAACTTAACGGGGCTAAGCTTGATACCGAAGCCATGGGCTTCAGCGTAAGCTGGAGCGGTAGGGGAGCGTTCTATCTGCAGTGAAGGTCGACCGTAAGGACGGCTGGAGCGGATAGAAGTGAGAATGCAGGCATGAGTAGCGTAAAATACGTGAGAACCGTATTCGCCGTATGTCTAAGGTTTCCGACGCCAGGTCATTCCGCGTCGGGTTAGTCGGGTCCTTAGCCGAGGCCGAAAGGCGTAGGTGATGGACATCCGGTCAACATTCCGGAACCACTTGAGTTGAGTGATGGAGGGACGCAGCGAGGTAGGCCAGCCTGCGATTGGTTGTGCAGGTGCATGGTGTGGCAGGCGTTGAGGTCTGTAGGCAAATCCGCAGACTGAGCTGAGACATCGTGACGAGCCTCTAAGGCATAAGTGAGTTGAGCCTTGCTGCCGAGAAAAGCTTCTAAACGTTGAAACTCGAGTGCCCGTACCGCAAACCGACACTGGTAGACGGGTAGAATATACCAAGGCGAACGGGAGAACCTTCGTTAAGGAATTAGGCAAATTAGCCCCGTAACTTCGGGATAAGGGGTGCCTCTAGACGTGAATGAATAATGAGCGTCCGGAGGCCGCAGTGAAATGGTTCTAGTGACTGGTTACCAAAACCACAGGTCTCTGCTAAGCCGAAAGGCGATGTATAGGGGCTGACGCCTGCCCAGTGCCGGAAGGTTAAAGGGAGAGGTTAGCGCAAGCGAAGCTTTGAACTGAAGCCCCGGTGAACGGCGGCCGTAACTATAACGGTCCTAAGGTAGCGAAATTCCTTGTCGGGTAAGTTCCGACCCGCACGAACGGCGTAACAACTAGAACACTGTCTCAACGAAGGACCCGGCGAAATTGAAATGGCTGTGAAGATGCGGCCTACCCGCAGCAGGACAAAAAGACCCCGTGGAGCTTTACTGCATCCTGACATTGAATTTGGGCATTGTCTGTGTAGAATAGGTGGGAGTCTATGAAGCTGGGGCGCTAGCCTCGGTGGAGACGTCAGTGAAATACCACCCTGATGATGTTTAGATCCTAACCCCACACCGTAATCCGGGTGGGGGACCGTGCCAGGTGGGCAGTTTGACTGGGGCGGTCGCCTCCCAAAATGTAACGGAGGCGCCCAAAGGTTCCCTCAGGCTGAATGGAAACCAGCCGTAGAGTGTAAAGGCATAAGGGAGCTTGACTGCAAGACCAACGCGTCGAGCAGAGTCGAAAGACGGGCTTAGTGATCCCACGGTACTGAGTGGAAGGGCCGTGGCTTACCGGATAAAAGCTACCCCGGGGATAACAGGCTGATCTCCCCCAAGAGTTCACATCGACGGGGAGGTTTGGCACCTCGATGTCGGCTCATCGCATCCTGGGGCTGTACAAGGTCCCAAGGGTCGGGCTGTTCGCCCGTTAAAGCGGTACGCGAGCTGGGTTCAGACCGTCGTGAGACAGGTCGGTCTCTATCCGCTGTGGGCGTAAGGGATTTGAGAGGAGCTGCCCCTAGTACGAGAGGACCGGGGTGGACAGACCTCTGGTGTGCCAGTTGTCGTGCCAACGGCATCGCTGGGTAGCCATGTCTGGCAGGGATAACCGCTGAAAGCATCTAAGCGGGAAGCTCGCCTCGAGATGAGATCCCTCTTCCCGTAAGGGAGTAAGATCGCAGGTAGACCACCTGCTTGATAGGCAGCGTGTGTAAGCGTAGCAATACGTTGAGCTAAGCTGTACTAATGATCGAGGGCTTCCGTTGTGATGCGGAGAACTCAGCACTTTTCTGTACGAAATTACGCGGGACCTACTACATACTATTTATTCGCCCTTAACTTTTGAATAAGAAAGTCTCTTGGTGATCTGAGCGACAGTGGTACACCCGGCTACATCTCGAACCCGGTCGTTAAGGCTGTCAGCGCCGATGGTACTTGGAGGGTAACTTCCTGGGAGAGTAGGTCATTGCCAAGAGACTTTTTTAGTTTAAACCCCCGATCACGTTAACATGAGCGGGGTTTGTTTTTTAAACCACTCAGGGCAGGCGGCTTGAATAACCCGTTCAGATAAATATCAAGCACGGGAAAGCAATCTGTAGAGAAATTGATTTGTACGTTCAAAACCGAACAACGCCAACCTCTAAGTTTGGGGCTTTGACAAGCATGCTCATAAAATGCCCTACGGGAGCTACTGGGCTTTGATCATTGCGTAGATCCAGTAGGGCAAAATTGCATTTCGCCTGTGCCTATTTTCGCCATTAATGGGTCGCTCGAAAAGCACCTTGTCTGCGCACGCACGCCTGGTTGCAGAAGGTTACACCGGGAGTTGATCGTTATTCACCCCGTTAGCGCCATTGGCGAATAATTGCGCTAGTTTCCGGCGCAGCGCACGTTGGGCTGGGTGGGGGATAATATTCATGCTTTCCACGAAGGGCACCAGCCATTCCATCAATTCATAGGCGGCTTGGCCCATCTGGCCAGCGAAAATCATCGGTTGCAAACTGCTGCGCACATCATGCCAATCGCGACCCGGTTCGAGCATATCGGCAAACCGCAGGCACCAACAGAATACCGGCGATTGCACAGGCCCATCGCCCACATAAGAATGCCGAAAAATCGCTTCCAGTATCAAAGGATCATTGACCCCCATTTCATGCGATGCAACGTAGGCGCTACACGGGCCATGCAAATATAGCGGATCACAGTCGCTTGGATCATTCAGCGGGAAATGTATCATCCGGGCGATCTCAATCATTTGCGGCGGGGTCAGCTCTTTGGCCGCGTCGTGTGCCAAACCGGCTAGCCGTGCTGTGGTGGGATTCAATTCATAAATCGGGGCGAGTTGTTCCATAACTTGCATGACTCCCAGGGAGTGCTGTATGCGAGCAGGGGTCAGGTGTTGGGTCAGGTAGGAGAGATAAGGGTCGATGGTCATCGTTTGCATTATATACGCGACTAGATTTTGGTAACTTGATAAAATAATGTCTGACCGATGCATATTTGACCTGGATGGATCGCTGTTTGAAATTCGAAATACCGCCAGCCATTTGACAATATTAACAAACGTGCGGTATAATATCGCGTAGTAAGCGGGTTATCCCGCCTTTACATAGCTTGTCTGTACTCGCTTGCATGATGTGGAGGTTGTATCGCTGAAAGCCCCGGGCATAACGAGGAATGTTTTTTCGCTCTGATGTCGGCTGCAATCGCGATCTGCAGCCGGTTTTTTTCGCCTGCAAGCGTTTACATCCCTGACACGGAAGGGAGGTGATTGCGTTGCCAGTAGTAGTACTGCGACCCAATGAATCGCAGGACCAGCTTCTCAAGCGGTTCCGCAAAAAGGTAGTCAAGAGCGGTGTGCTTTCCACAGTCCGCCGAAAGCGCTGGTTCATTTCAAAAAGCGAGCTGCGCCGTGTGGAGCAAAAGAAGGCGATTCGCCGAATTAAACGCCGCCAATATTCGCGCGGCGAGTAAGTTCGCCAGGTAAGAGTTCCGGGTTGGTGATTGGCTCCATCCGGCGAAGGAGATGATAATGGCCAAAGAAGAAGATAAGATCCGTGTTGAAGGTACCATCGTAGAGGCCTTGCCTGCCACCCAGTTCAGGGTGCGTCTGGACAATGGCCACGAGGTGTTGGCCTATCTTTCCGGCCGGATGCGCAAATACTACATTCGTATCCTGTTGGGCGACCATGTTCGTGTGGAGATGTCCCCTTACGACTTAACCCGCGGGCGAATCGTGTACCGCCAACGGAAGATGGGCGAACCCGCCGCGTTGGAAGAATAAACCCCTTCCAACAGGACTCATTTTTATCGAAAGCAATCACCGGTTCTTGCGAGCCGGTGATTTTTATTTAATTTTCGACATATTTTCCGTCATGATCCCGGAAGAATTGTTCCAATTGCCGTTGGTTGGGAAAGTTTCTTGCGCCGGCGTGCATGAGCTTATACCCTGCGACAGCATTGCCATATAAATTGGCGATCTCCAGGCCAAGACCTTGCGCGGCTGCGGTGATGAAACCGGCATTGTAGGCGTCACCGGCGCCCAGGGTATCGACTACCGGCACGTCAAAAGCTCTGCAGTGGGATACACGACTTCCCGATTCATAAATATCCGTGCCGCTGCTTCCGCTGCGGCATACCACTACCCGGTTCGAACCTACCAGTGCAGTTGCGGCTGATTGCGGGGATAACCCGCCAGTAACCAGGGATAGCTCGTCTTTGCCGGAACCAAATAATATATTGCTATACTCAATCGCGCGGTTAATTCGTTCAAAACTGGTTGCATCACCAATGGCTTCGATGCGGATGTTCAGATCCAGCGAGACCGGGATGTCTTTTTGTGCGCATTGCTCCATTAAATCCAAAATGGTATCTGCTGCCGGGTTTTCACGCAGCAGGATACCGGAGGTATGCAGCCAGCCAATCTGATCCAGCAGATTTTCCGGAAGATCAGAGGGCGCAAGCTGGTGCTGCGAAGCCTGGGTGCGTGGGACAGCGTAGGTGACCCGATTTTTATCTTGTCCGACGACGGCAATGACCATGGATGTGGGGATTTTTTCATCCAGGATCAGGAAGCGGGTATCGACGCCGGCGCGATCAAAGGCGTCTTTGAGAAACCGGCCAAAGTAGTCGTTGCCAACTTTTCCGGCAAACCAGGATTTTCCCCCGAGCACGGCTATACCGTGCGCCGTGTTTGCCACGCTGCCGCCGGCTGCGATTCGGGCGCTTTTTTGTTCGGCGCTGACTGAAACACCGCGAGCGAGCGCCGCCATAACTGCCAGTGTGTCGCCGTAGGGCAAAATGACGTCCGGGCAGGCATCGCCGACCGAAAGAATGGGTTTATTGGTCTGGAGCGGTATCAAATTCCCAGTTCCTTTGCGGCTGCTTGAGCCCGTTCGATGAACAATTTAACCAGCGCCGGGTCTTTGCGACTGGCGCCGTCAGCCAACTTGATGCTGGTTTTCGTGAAAGAATCGACCCCCCAGGGGCGCACCTGCCGGATCGCGTCCGCCACGTTATTGGGTCCCAACCCGCCGGCCAATATCACTTTGCAGCCCAGCTTTTCCAGCCGGCGGCAGATTTCGCTGCTGATTGCCCAATCGTGGACGATGCCGGCGGCCCCAATCCCCGCAATTTTGGGGTCAACCGAATCCAGAATGATTGCGTCACAGAAGCGGGCATAATGCTCAGCCTGCTCAATGGCATCCGGACCGGTCACCGGGATAGCCTGCAGCACTTCCAGCCCCTTATGCAGCCGCCGGGCAGTCTCTGCAAACTTGGGAGTTGCGTAGTACCGGTTGCCGCAGACATGAATCACGTCCGGCTTGAGCTGCTCGATGACCTGGTAGATCGGTTCAGGGTTGTCCGCTACAGTCAATGCCACCTTTTTGGCTTGTTTGCCAATAGCCGCAAAGATCTCCAGCCCGGTCTCAAGACTGACTTCGGCTGGCAGGCGCATAGATGTGGCAGCCGCCACGCCAATATAATCCGCACCGGCTGCCACACAGTCAAGCGCTTCCTGCACAGTTTGAATGGAGTAGATTTGAGTGATCATTGTCGGCTGAATAGAATTAAGATCAGATGACTATTATAAAAGCAGATCCGATCGGGTTAGATCGAATCTGCCTGACGAAACGTAAAATCCGACCGCTTTCAATACAGAATGCGATTATCGAAGCTCTGCAGGATTTTCATATAGTTGGCCCGTTCAAAAGTCGACGGATCAGCGACCGACGTCTGACACATGCTGCCGATCATTTTTTGAACCGAGCCATATTCGAACTCGTCCATCCATTTTTCCAGGTCGGTCAGCATTTCTGCGGCGCGGCCAACCCCATGTGCCAGCAGTTCGGAGGTAGTCATGGCCACATTGGCGCCCGCCATCAGCGCTTTGATAACGTCGGTAGCCTGGTGCACCCCGGTGGATAAAGCCAGGTCAACCTTGACGCGTCCGCGTAAAATGGCGATCCAGCGCAGCGGCAGGCGCAATTCATCCGAATTGCTCAGTACCAGGTTAGGAACGACTTCCAAAGTCTCGATATCCAAATCGGGTTGGTAGAAGCGGTTGAAGAGCACCAGACCGTTGGCTCCGGCTGCGCTCAAACGGGAAGCCAGGTTGGGCAGCGAGGTGAAGAACGGGCTCAGTTTGACTGCCAGCGGGATTTTGACCTGGCTCTTTACTGCCCGCACCAGCTCGACATAGCCATTCTCGACCTCAGCCGCAGTGACAGCCGGATCGGTCGGGATATTATAGATATTGAGTTCGAGGCCGTCCGCGCCGGCTTCCTGGATGCGTTTGGCATATTCCACCCAGCCGCCAGTCGAGATGCCGTTCAGGCTGCCAATGACCGGGATCTGGACATTCTGCTTGACCTGGTTGATCAACTCGAGGTAGCTTTCCGGACCGATATTGTATTGCGGCATGTCGGGAAAGTAGGTGAGCGATTCGGCAAAGGATTCGGTTCCCCGGTTGAGAAAATGATCCAGTGCGCGGCTTTCGTACTCGATTTGCTCCTCGAACAGTGAATACATGACGATGGCGCTCACGCCAGCATCTTCTAAACGGCGGACGCCCCCTAATTTCTTAGAGACCGGCGAGGCGGAAGCGACTAACGGATTCTTGAGCTTTAGACCCATATAATGCGTAGTTAAATCGACCATTCAGGTTTCTCCTCTCGTCAATCCGATAAGAAATGGACAGGTGGAGACATGCGCCTCCACCTGCTTGGAAATTATTGATTTTCGCTTTTATTTACCGGTGCGTCCATCGGAACAGCTCCGTATTGGATGGCAGCCATCTGCTGGTACAACTGCCAGCGTTTGGCGGCATCGCTGCGAGCGCTGCGCATCAGCATTTCGGCGCGCTGTTCGTCGCTCTGCAGCAGCATGCGGTAGCGGGTCTCGTTGTAGGCATATTCATCGACCGGAATCGATGGCGCTTTGCTGTCGAGCACCAACGGATTCTTGCCTTCATCCGCCAGCGCCGGATTGTAGCGGAAAAGCGGCCAGTGACCGGATTGGACGGCCAGTTTTTGTTGCTCCAGGCCTTTGCGCATATCGATACCGTGCGCAATACAGTGACTGTATGCGATGATCAGGGATGGGCCGTCGTAAGCGTCGGCTTCTAGGAAGGCTTTCAGGGTCTGGCCATCATTGCCGCCCATGGCAATCCGCGCTACGTAAATGTAGCCGTACGCCATGGCGATCATACCCAGGTCTTTCTTGGGCAGGCCTTTGCCATTGGCGGCAAACTTGGCGACAGCCGCGCGCGGGGTGGCCTTGGAAGACTGACCGCCGGTGTTGGAATACACTTCGGTGTCCAAGACCAGGATGTTGACGTTGCGCCCCGAGGCCAGGACGTGGTCGAGGCCGCCGTAACCAATATCATAAGCCCAACCGTCACCGCCCAGGATCCAGACACTCTTGCGCACCAGGTAGTCTGCCAGATCGAGCAGCAGTGCGGCACGCGGGTCTTTGATGCCGCGCAGCGTCTGCTTGAGGGCTGCAACGCGGTCGCGCTGGGCGCGGATGCCTGCTTCATGGGTCTGGTCGGCATTGAGCAGCTCGGTGACCAGGGTTTCGCCAACGGCGCCGGCTAACCCGGTCAGCAGTTCACTGGCAAACTCAGTCTGCTTTTCAACCGTCAGACGCATGCCCAGGCCAAACTCGGCGTTGTCTTCGAACAGGCTGTTGGACCAGGCCGGTCCGCGGCCTTCTTTATTCTTAGCCCACGGGGTGGTAGGCAGGTTTCCGCCGTAAATCGACGAGCACCCGGTCGCATTGGCAACCACGGTGCGGTCGCCGAATAATTGTGAGAGAAGCTTGATGTAGGGTGTCTCGCCGCAGCCGGCGCAGGCGCCCGAAAACTCAAACAGCGGTTCGAGCAATTGCGAGTTCTTTACGGTGGTGAAGGGGATGGCTGTGCGGTCAACCTCAGGCAGGTTGAGGAAGAATTCCCAGTTGACCTTTTCGGTCTCACGCAGCGGCGCTTGCGGAGCCATGTTGATGGCCTTCAACCCGACCTGGGACTTGTTTTTGGCAGGGCAGGCTTCCACGCATAGCGCGCAGCCGGTGCAGTCTTCTGGGGCTACCTGAATGGTATAGAGCGTATTGGGCAGTTCGCGGAACTTGGCTTCGGTGGATTTAAAGGTCTCCGGAGCGCCTGCCAGATATTGCGGATCGTACACTTTCTGGCGAATGACGCCGTGCGGGCAGACGAACGCGCATTTTCCGCACTGGATACATACATCCGCGTCCCAGACAGGGATTTCCAGGGCAATATTCCGTTTCTCCCAGCGAGCGGTGGCGGTCGGATAGGTGCCATCCACCGGCATTTTGCTGACCGGCAGATCATCGCCGTTATAGATCATCATCGGGGCGAGCACATTGCGCACAAATTCGGGGGCTTCCGCAACCACTGCCGGACGGCGAGACAACAGACTGTCAACCGTTGCAGGAACCTTCACTTCGGCAAGATGAGCGATGGTGGTGTTCACGGCCTCAAAGTTTTGTTGGACGACGGCTTCGCCGCGCTTGCCGTAAGTTTTCTTAATGCTCTTCTTGATTTCAGCGATGGCTTCGTCGCGCGGCAGCACGCCGGAAATGGCGAAGAAACAGGTTTGCATCACGGTGTTGATGCGACCGCCCATGCCGGCTTTTGCAGCCACTTCATGCGCGTCGATAACATAGAAGCGCAGCTTTTTGGTAATAATGGCTTGCTGGACTTCCTGCGGGAGATGCTGCCAGACTTCGTCATGCGGGTAAATGCTATCCAACAGGAAAACGCCGCCGGTTTTGGCATATTTGAGCATGTCCAACCGCTCCAGGAAAGAGAACTGGTGGCAGGCGACAAAATTGGCGTCATCGGTGCCAATCAAATATGGGGCGCGGATGGGTTTGGGACCAAAGCGCAGGTGCGAGATGGTGACCGACCCGGATTTCTTGGAGTCGTACACGAAGTAACCCTGAGCATAATTATTGGTCTCTTCGCCAATGATTTTGATGGAATTTTTGTTGGCGCCAACGGTGCCATCAGCGCCCAGACCAAAGAAGACGCAGCGGATGGTTTCCGGTGCTTCGATCGAGAATTCCGGGTCATAGGCCAGGCTGGTGTGGTTGAGATCATCCACAATACCGATGGAATAGCCGTTGAGCGGGGCATTCTTCTTTAATTCGTCATACACGCCTTTGACCATGCCAGGGGTGAATTCTTTGGAGGACAACCCGTAGCGCCCGCCAGTGATTACCGGCATGTTCTTGAAGGGGGTGGCGCCGGCTGCAAATTCTTCCTGGATGGCAGTAACAACGTCTTTATAAAGCGGTTCTCCGCCCGAACCTGGTTCTTTGGTGCGATCCAGGACGGTGAGCTTCTTGACGGTGGCGGGCAGCGCCTGCAGCAGGTGCTTGGCAGAGAAGGGCCGGTACAGGTGAACGGTCACCACACCAACCTTTTCGCCTTGTTTTTGCAGGGCAAACGCGGTCTCTTCAACCGTTTCAGCGCCGGAACCCATCACAATGATGACGTTTTCGGCATCTGGCGCGCCAGCATAATCGAACAGGTGGTAGCTGCGGCCAACCAGCCCGGCGAACTTGTCCATGGCTTTTTGTACGATTTCGGGGCAGCGGTCATAGAACGGGTTGATGGATTCGCGCGCCTGGAAGTAAACGTCGGGGTTCATGGCGGTGCCGCGCAGTACGGGATTATCGGGTGTGAGAGCGCGGGCGCGGTGTGCGCTGACCAGTTTAGGGTCGATCATGGCGTGCATGTCGTCTTCGGTAAGGTATTCCACTTTGGTGACCTCGTGCGAGGTGCGGAAACCATCAAAGAAGTGCAGGAAGGGCACGCGGCTTTCCAGGGATGCTGCCTGGGAAATCAATGCCATGTCATGGGCTTCCTGCGCCGAGCGTGAAGCCAGCAACGCCCAACCGGTCTGGCGGGTGGCCATCACGTCGGAATGATCGCCAAAGATGGATAGCGAAGAGGCGGCAACGGTGCGCGCTGTAACATGGAAGACGGCCGGGGTCAGTTCTCCAGCAATCTTGTACATATTGGGGATCATCAGCAGCAGGCCTTGTGAGGCGGTGAAGGTGGTGGTCAACGAACCAGTCTGCAAAGCACCGTGGACAGCGCCGGCAGCGCCACCCTCGGACTGCATTTCACATACCAGCGGGACGGTTCCCCAGATATTCGGAATACCGGTAGCTGACCAGGCATCGGACAATTCGCCCATGCCAGAGGAAGGCGTAATCGGATAGATAGCGATTACTTCATTTAATCGGTACGCTACGTGGGCAACAGCCTCGTTGGCATCTGTGGTGATTTTCTGTCTTGTCATGGCGATCTCTCCCTCAAGGGTATAACCCAAAAAGCGGCCAATGGATACATTTCAAAAGGCCAGCTTGGATATGTAACTCATTAAGTGTTCAGACATCCATCCCGAGAAGTTTATACCTAAATTCACAATCAAGGAAGTTATATACATCCTTTAAATCGTATGCACTCAGTCATACTAGCGCAAGCCCAATCGATAACGGCTGCACGATAAAAAAAGCTCCCTCGCCGGAACCCGGGAGAGAGATATTTGAGCGTGAGCGATCCCGGTTTTATGAACCTGGTTCTACAAATTTAGGTACGATTCTACCATCATTAAGGCCGCCAGTGACTTTCCATCGCGGATTTCACCCCCTCGTGCCATCCGGATTGCTTCGGCTGCCGGGATGGAGACCAACTCCAGAAATTCATCATCATCTTGATCCAACGGGTCAGGATGCAATCCGGTGGCTAAATAAACATGCATGTGTTCCGAGGAGTAACCGGGCGCCAGGTAAAAATCGCCAAGCAAGGTCATCTGCCGGGCAGCCATACCGGTTTCTTCGCGCACTTCGCGGGCAGCAGCTTCGGCATGAGGCTCGTCTTGATTCAATAGGCCGGCCGGGAGTTCCAGTAACTCCTGGTCTGCGCCCACGCGGTATTGGCGAACAAACAGGATATTACCGGCATCGTCGACCGGCACGATGGTGACTGCGCCTTTGTGTTCTACCAGATCATAAGCGCGGATCTTCCCATCCGGCAATTGCATTTTGACAATTTCGACATTGAAAGCGCGGCCTCGGTAGATTATTTCGCGATTCAGGGTGGTAAAAGGCATGGACGGCTCCTGTGAACAGACGGCAGGGCGCATTCTCTCTCGCTACGCCCTGCCCCAGCGCCTCATTCTTGGGGCGGGTTTGTTCTTAATCGAATGTTTTTGCGCCATTCGGCGCAAAAACATTGAAATTCATTTTATCCCTGCTCACTTAGGATTGTGAATCTGCGAAAACAAAGCCCATTTGGGGAACGGGGGTAGGGGGTGAGGGGCAAAACAGCAATTATTCTCACACGCAAAGTATCACCATTTGTACATAGACATTCTGTCAAGACAGCATCTGCATAAAGGTTTTTACATCATCGGTATAAGAGCTCTGGATCGTTCTGGGCAGGCTACGGAATATCAATGACCGACCCGGCGCTCAAAGTGTAAGGCGATGACAGGCCGTTGGCAGCAGCGATCGCCAGCGGATCCACGTCGCCAAACTCACAGGCAATCGAGTTGATGGTATCGCCAGAGATGACGGTGTAATCAGCCGGATGCGCTTTGAGGGCGCGCTCACCAGAAGTCCAGGTACCTGTGGCTGGAATATTCAGCACTGTGCCGGGTTCCGGGCTCGAAGTCATGCTCAAGTTATTGGCCTCAAGCAGGCCGTTCAGGTCCAGATTGTAGCGGCGGGCGATGCAGATCGGCCACTCGCCAAACTGGATGGTGTAAGTTTCAGGCCGGGAAAGGGTCGGAACTTTAACCGGGACGTTGGTAGCTGTCGGTTGCAGTACTAGCGTGGGTAATCCCGCGGTTGTTGGGATAACGACCGGGGTCGATACCTGTGGTACCTGGACGGTGGGCACGCTCGGGGTGGCAGCGGCGTTCTGGGTCTGTTGTACGATTTCGGTTACCCGCGCAGAGGTATCCAGTGTTCCAACCGGAAAGGGAATCTCGGAGGTGGCGGTGGCGTCGGTGGGAGATTTACTGGTAGCGGAGCGGGTGCAGGCGGAAAGCACCAGCCCGATCATGACGGTGATGATTACCAGGGCGAAAATCTTCTTATTCATGGAGGTTCTCCTTAAGACTTTAGGACGTTATTTTCGCTGAAACAGCCGTGAAATTTTAACATCCATTCTACATAGTAGCATAAGCAAATATCAGCGTCAAGCAGAGCGGATGCATAATCTTGTTAGAGGTTGCAATATATGTGCCAGAATTGAGTCCTGGTGCAACGCACCTGCCTTTTCCTTTCACTCATGGCGAGGCTATCGAGGGGTCGTACGATTGAGATACATTCCCCTGCCTCGCCGCTACCGACGTGAATCCGGGTTGTTTTGGGGCTGGGTGCGATGCACCTGGTTTCGGCGCGTTGCACCTGCTCTTGAACCAGCACGTTAAATGCAGGTGCATCGCTCCTTAATCCGTTGACGATCCGCATTCGGGTTAACCCAGGAGCAACGCACCCGAGTCTGCAACGCACTCCCGGAGTTTTTGGTAAAATCGCAGGATACCCTTTGTAAAGGCGGCGGAATGAATATTTACTTTTCCTGCTCCATTACCGGCGGGCGGGAAGATCAGGCGATCTATGCAGCAATTGTCGAAGCGCTATTGGCGCAGGGCCACCTGGTACCGACGGCGCATCTATCCAACCCGGATATCTTGGCGCTGGAAGCAGTGGTGAGCCCCAACGAGGTTTACCAGCGCGACGTTGCCTGGGTCAACGGTTGCGATGCGCTGATCGCGGAGGTGAGTACCCCGTCTCACGGGGTCGGTTATGAAATTGCCCTGGCGCTAACGCTTGGCAAACCGGTTCTTTGCCTGTACCGCCGCGGGCGGCGAGTCTCCAAGATGATCACCGGCAACGACCATCCGGGCTTGCGTCAGGCTGATTATGGAGATCAGGCTGGCGCTGTCACTTTGATTTGTGACTTTTTGCACGACTTGTAACTGAGGATTATCAGCCCAAGCAAGGATGAAAGACGGTTTTATTCAGACCGGCTTTGCGCTAATATATATCCGGAGACGCAATCTTTCTCGACGCTCCAACAATGCTCATCGTTGTCTCCTCCTTTGGCGAAAGCCTCCGCTGGGTCCTCCTCACCGCCCCCGGCGGAGGCTTGTTTTAATGCAAAAATGAGAGATGAGGGCATGTTTTGGGACGATCCCGCTACATTTAAACAAAAATCCCCAGCTTAAGCTAGCCTGGCTCAACCTTGGGGCAGGTTGGGCGGGGTTGATGAACGCTTGATTTCAAAAGAATTTATCGAGCTAACCTGCAGCGGGGGGCTCCTGAATGGGCAGCACGACGGTGAGTGTGGTGCCTTGGTTCAGTACCGAATCAATCCACACACGCCCTCCGTGTGCTTCTGCCACCGATTTAACAATAGCCAGGCCCAAACCGGTACCAGTCTGCTCGCTGGTGTTATTACTGCCGCGGAAAAATTTGTCGAAGACATACGGTAAATCTTTGGCCGGGATGCCGCCGCCTTCATCTATGAACTGCAGAATCACCTGGTTCTGCTCGATTTTGCCCTTGACCTGGATCTTACCGCCAGGGTGCGAATACTTGATGCAATTGTCGAGAACATTTTCGAACATGCGCCGAATTTGCAGCGGATTGCCGTAATAAGGAGGGAAATGCGCCGGCAATTGCATTTCGAACGGGTGATCCCGGCTGGTCAGGGCTTGTTGATAGGAGTCCACCACATTGCTCAAGTTGTTGGGAAGCTCGAACACCTCGCTCCGGCCGTCAAACCCGGTCTGGATGCGGCCAAGGTTGACCAGATCATCCACAAGATGAGAAATATTGGTCACGCTGCTTTCAACGCGCCGGATGAATTCTGATTGCAGCTCATTTACCGGCCCGGCCCGTTCGACCAGTTCGGCATAACCCAGGATGGCTGTGAGCGGCGACCGTAGATCATGTGAAACCGTACCGACGAATTCGTTCTTCATCCGGTCCAGGTTACGCAGATAGGAAATATCGTGCAGGGTGATTACCGCACCCACTTCGGGTATCGAACTGAACTGCGCGGAGAACACGTGATTATCGACGGAAGTAAATTCGTTGCGGGTGGATAGGCTGGCGGTATTCGCCTCCAGCAGGGCTAATATTTCTGGCGTTGGGACGATCTCGCTGGCGAGTTTGCCGACTGCCTCGCCGGCAATGATCCCCAGCGCAGTTTCGGCCGCCTGGTTGATCATCAAAATTCGCCTTTCGCGATCGACCACGATCACCCCGTCCTGCACCCGGCGCAGGATGGTCTCCAGTTTATTGCGTTCCGCCCGGGTTTCATTGAACTGGTCGGCGTTTAGCAAAGCGATCACAGCGTATTCCGCCAGCGTCGTCAGCAAATCGATATCGTGCTTCTGGAAGGGCAGCCGGTTATTGCGGTTATCCACCCCTAGAACCCCGGTGACCCGGGATTTTAATAGCAGCGGAACATAGATCAGGCTGTGTACCAGGTAGGAAGTCTTGATTTTCCTGGGAGTGTTTTCGTCCACCACCACCGGCACTCCGGTCGTCAAAACCGATCCAGCCAGGGTGTCCTGGATGGGCAAACGGAAAGTGCGCACGAAGTCTTCCTGAAAATTTTTAGAGGCACGGATATACAGTTGGCCGGTTTCTTTGTCAATGAGCAGCAGACTGCCTTCCTCGGCCCCGGTCAGCTCTACCGCCGCCTCGACAATGGCGGTCAGCAGATTATCCGTGTCCAATTGAGCGGTGATCGACTGGCCGAGCCGCGAAAGGGTTTCCAGCTCATCCACCCGCTGACGCAAATGTCCGGTTGCCCGGCGCGACTCGAGCAGCACCCATTCCCGATTTCGTCTGGCTTTTTCCAGGCTGCTCTCCACGGCACGGAGCAAGTCATCCGCGCGCAACGGGGGGCATAAGTAATCGCTAACGCCCAGTCGCAGCGCTTCCTTTAATAAAGCTGGCGAATCCTGGGTTACAAACAACAACACCGGCACAGCCGGATACTGGTGGATGATTTTCTCCGCCTCGGATAACCCGTTTGAGCTGTCCTGCAGTTGGCCCAGGATGACAAGCTGCGGTTGAGCTTTATCCAATTCTTTCTGGGAAGAAGCAAAATCCGTAAAAACTCCGACTGTATAACCAGCAGAATTCAGCAACCGCTCCAACAGGTGGTTGGTTTGCGCATCATCGAGGATGATGAGGATTTTTTGATCCTTTGGCAGGGTATTCATGCTTAAGTTTTCCAGGGGGAATTACAAAAAAAACCAATCTCTATTTTACAACATGACCGGGATTCCAGGGCAATCCGTCCAAGGGAATTGTCATTCTCAGAACCGTTATTTCGATAAGAGATGTATAAGAAGATTCGCCTGATACTTGACTCTGGCAAGTTCGGCACCTTACAATGTAAACATGGAATATAAAGATTACTACAAGATTCTTGGGGTTGATAAAAAGGCCAGTGAAGATGACGTCAAGAAGGCCTACCGTAAGTTGGCCATGAAACTGCATCCCGACCGTAACCCCGGGAATAAAGCCGCTGAAGAAAAATTCAAGGAAATCAACGAAGCCTACGAGGTCTTGCGCGACAAAGAGAAACGAGCGCGTTATGACCAACTGGGTGACTCGTATCAACGCTGGCAGCAAACCGGCGGAGCCCCCGGCAACTTCAACTGGGAGCAGTGGACCACTGGAGCGCCGGGTGGCCGAACAACCCAGGTGGATATGGATGACTTGTTTGGCGGGCTGGGCGGTTTTTCCGACTTCTTCGGTTCCATTTTCGGCGGTATGCCGGGAACGGGAGGCCGTCAAACAACCCGCCGCACCCGTCAACCCATTTCTTATGAACAGCCGGTGCAAATTACTCTGGAAGAGGCTTACAAGGGCGCAGCCCGGGCTTTACAGATCGACGGACGGCGCCTGGATGGAAAAATACCGCCGGGAGCAAAGACGGGTACCCGGGTTCGCCTGGGAGGCATGGGTCCTGCTGGAGCAGACGGTCAAAAAAGCGATATCTACCTGGTGATCGAGGTCGCGCCCGATGCGCGTTTTGAACGCAAGGGAAACGACCTGTACAGCGAAGTGACGGTTGACCTGTATACCGCCGTTCTGGGCGGGCAGGTGCGGGTTCCGACTATGACGAGCGATGTGGTGCTGACCATTCCTGCCGGGACACAGCCCGGCCAAAAAATTCGCCTGTCAGGCAGAGGCATGCCTGAACTGCGCAATCCGCAGACTTTCGGCGATCTGTATGTCATGGTTAAAGTTCAGATTCCGCGGCAGCTCTCGGCAAAACAACGCGAATTATTCGAGCAACTGCGCAAAGGTTAACCTTTGGATCCTATTTCGGTTGAATGGACAAAGAATATGAACAAGAAAAAATTGCTGGTAGCTAGTCTGATAGTGGTATTGGTGCTTACAGCTTGCCGGTTCAGTTTTAATCTGCCTGGGATGTCCAGCGGCGCCAACTCATCACCGACCCCGGTTGAAGAAGCCGAATCGACAGGGGCGGTTACCCCACTGGTTCCAACTCAAGCAGCGTTCGTCCCGCTTACACCGCTTGACCTTGGGGAGCGGGATGTACTGCTGACCACTCTCTACAATGCGGTTTCACCCGGAGTGGTTTCGATTTTGGTGACGACTGCGGACGGCGGCGGCGTTGGCTCGGGTTTTGTGTATCAAACCGGATACGTGGTCACTAACTACCATGTTGTTGAAGGGGAAACCGCACTTGAAATTGATTTTCCCTCCGGTTATAAGGCGCGCGGCACCGTAGTCGGCTCTGACCTGGATTCAGACCTGGCAGTAATCAAGGTCGATGCGCCGGATGAGGTCTTCGTACCGTTGACCATGGGCAACTCGGATTCGATTGCAGTTGGCCAGACCGTGGTTGCCATTGGCAACCCGTTCCGGCTGTCCGGTACCATGACGGTTGGCATTGTTTCCGCCAAGGGCCGCACGCTGGATTCGCTGCGCCAGTCCGAGAGCGGTAATTTCTTCACCGCCGGCGATATCATTCAGACGGATGCCTCGATCAACCCCGGCAACTCGGGCGGACCGCTGCTCAACCTGAACGGTGAAGTGGTCGGCGTGAACCGCGCGATCCGCACCACCGGCACCACCGCCACCGGCGACCCGGTCAATAGCGGCATCGGCTTTGCCATATCGGGCAACATCGTCAAGCGCGTTGTGCCCGTGCTCATCGAGAAGGGCTCATACGATTATCCGTACCTTGGCATCACCTCGCGAGAGGACCTGACCCTGGATATGATCGAAACCCTGGGCCTGGCGCGCCAGACGGGAGCGTATGTGACCTCAGTTGCATCGGGCAGCCCGGCGGACAAAGCCGGAATTATTGGCGGCGTCACAGCCACCAGCTTTCCCGGTTTGCCTTTTGGCGGCGACCTGATCATCGCGGTTGATGGAAAACCTATCCATACTTTCAGCGAAATGTTGAGTTATTTGATTGCAAATAAAAGCCCTGGAGATAAAATTGAAGTAACTGTTCTGCGCGGCACAGAAGAAAAGGAGGTTACTATAACTTTGGGCCAGCGGCCTTAACGGGCTGGCCGTTTGCATCAGCCTGGGCTTGTATGATAGGAGGTTGCCATGTTGAATGAAAATGAACTGCGGGAATTGGCCAGGTTCATTGTGCCAGACCCCGTCGTAAGTCTGTACCTCAACACTGACTCCACCGCAGCCACCAAGGATGCTTACAGACTGCGCTTGCGCAACTTACTCAAAGAGATTGATCATCCACTGGACGTTGCTGTCATCCAAAATTACTTCCAGACGGATTACGATTGGACCGGGCGCGGGGTGGCGGTATTTTCCTGTGCTCCGCAAAATTTTTTTCGTGCTTATCCTTTGGCATTGTCATTGCCGGACTTGATGCACATCAGCGACCGCCCGAGCCTGGGCGTCCTGGCCCGATTGTTGGATAGTTTTGGCGGTTACGGCGTCATCCTGGTGGATAAACAGGGGGCGCGGGCGTTTTCGTTCCACCTGGGCGCGCTGCAGGAACAGGAAGGCGTGCTCGGCGAGGTGGTTAAACAGGTCAAACGTGGCGGAGCATCAACCGTGGTTGGCGGTCGCAGCATGTTCGCTGGCGTCTCGCGGCATGTGGAAGAAGTCATCGAGCGCAACATGAAGGAATCCGCTGCTTTTGCGGTGAGATTTTTCGAAGATGCGCACATCCGGCGCATCTTGATCGGCGGCACCGACGATAACATCGCCTTGTTCCGCGGGTTGCTGCCCAAAGCGTTTCAGAGCCTGGTGGTTGGCGCCTTCCCCATGAGCATGAGCGCCAATCAAAGCGAAGTGCTTGCCAAAGCCATGCAAATTGGCCAGGAAGCCGACGAGAAACGCGAAAACACTATGGTCAACGACCTGATTACCCAATCTGCCCAGGGCGCGGACGCGGTTATTGGACTGGATAACACACTGGATGCCGCTAATACGGACCGGATAAACACTTTAGTTGTACTGCAGGGTTATCAACAGCCGGCTTATCGGTGTAAAAATTGTTCGTATCTGACACCGCGCCCGCACCGCACTTGCTCGAATTGCGGCGGTGAAATGTATCAGATCCCGGATGTGATCGATGTGGCGGTCAGCCGGACGCTGCGCAAGGGCGGCAATGTGGAAGTGATCCGCGCTCACCCGCAGTTGGACAAAGCCGGGAAACTCGGCGCTTTTTTGCGGTTCTGACCATCAGGAGTTAACGACAAACGGGCGGCACTTTGCCGCCCGTTTTGATTATGAATGCAGTTAATGCCTTTGTGGTAGATATTGTTTGATATTAATCTGTTAGTTTTCTGGACACTTTAAAAATTCAGTTGACGAATCTGGATTTACCCCTCACCCCCGAAAATGAATTTTGAGTGTTTTTGCGCCGCCAGGGCGGCGCAAAAACACTCAATTAAGACAAACCCGCCCCAAGACTGGGGCGGGATGGGTGGGGTTGATAACCTTATGACAAACAGGAACCAATCAGATCAAGATACAAGGGGAACGAGGATTAGGCACGTTTCACTGCTATTCAGCAATCCCCGTGCCCCTACTCATGTGCGTAATAGTTTAACTTATTCGTTACCGGCTCTCCAACCGCAGCAGATTCTCACTCAAAGTGCGCAGCTCATCGAGCGCTTTAGCAGAATCGGTGTCGATGGCGGTTTGGATGCCCGTCATGCGGTCTTCCAGGGCTTTGGCCGTCTCCTGATCCTCGATCAGTGGCAGCAGGGCGGTCATATTTCCGGCAGCGGCGCTGACTTCCTGCCGCGCGGTCAACAAATCCCGCGTGACCAGCGCCAGGCGAGCGTAAGCGACGTTGGCCTCCACCCGCGCCAGCGCCCGGTTGTAGCGCGCCGCCTTCAGTTCGGCGGTAGCGGCGTTTAGGTCGCTGGTGGTTTTATCCAGGTCGGACTCGGCGGTGGTTAATTTTTCCTGGGCTGCGGTCAGATCGCCTTTGACCTGGCGCAGTTCCTGGCCGGCCGGCAGGTAAAGCGCAAAGAATGCAGCGCCGAAACCGACGACCAACGTTGCCAGCAGGATCAGCACCCACCGGCCGACCCGGCTGGTCCTGGCCGGTTCAGCAACTGCTGATGCTTCGGCATGGACGGGGCCGGCGCCTTTGCCTGGTTCAACCGGCTGGCTTTCGGCCGTCTGAGCGTCATCCGCATCCACGGGGGGAGTAGATTGATTTTCCATGTTCTTCCTCGTTTTCTTGATTTTCAAAAGGGCGATTGCCTACGATATAGGGGAGTACGCTTCAGGAGGGCGATTGAAGCGGTTACGCCCTGCGAATACGGTTGCCATCACCAATCCAAAGACGAACCCGCCGATGTGCGCCCACCAGGCAATCCCACCAGCGCTGGCGCCGGATTGCAGCGCCAGGGCCGACAGCCCAGAGAAAAGCTGTGAGCCAAACCAGAATCCCAGATAGATCCAGGCCGGCACCTGAATGAACCAGATAAAAATCAAGGGAACAAAGGTGAGCACTTTAGCGCGCGGGAAGAACAGGAAATAAGCCCCCAGCACGGCAGCGATCGCACCGCTGGCTCCAACTGACGGGATGTTCGGCCCGGCGCCCAAAAACACTTGCAGCAGTCCGGCTGCCACCCCGCCAATCAGGTAAAACAAGAGGAAGCGTCCGGACCCAAGCCGATCCTCGACATTGTCGCCAAAAATGACAAGCGTCCACATATTGCTGAGCAGGTGCAGCCAACTGCCGTGCAGGAACATGTGCGAGATGAGCGGCGTCCAGGATGCCGGATTAACTAGGGATAAGTTGGCGGGCACCAGGCCGTAACTGCTGATCAAGCTTTCCAGCCCGGCGGGGGAGAGACTGGTCTCATACAGAAAGGCCAGAACATTGATCAGAATAATGCCCCAGGTGACTATGGAAAACCGCCGTGCGCGGATGGTATCTTTAATCGGGAACATCAACCCTCTGGCAGGATATCATCAGGGTGAGGATACAAGCCTTACGGAATTATTGTAACGCAGTTTATGGCTGGACGATTATAGCGCGACTATGTGTGCACGAATGAAAATAGTGGGCAATACGGCGCCGCATATGCTTTTATATTGGTGACCAGGATTCCCCTGACGATCATTATCTATGGGGTCAGTTGTGACGTTATCGGCTTCCATGTCTGCCCGCCATCCGTTGTTTTATAAATATCCTTCGCATTGTTGGAACGCCTATCTACATCACCGTACACGGAACCAGCCCAGACAGGTGTAAATGCAAAACCGGTGTCTTCATCGATAAACTGAATTTGGCTTCCCAATGGAAGCGGACTGGTGGCGTCGATTCGTGCCCAGGTATCCCCGCCGTCGGACGTCTGATAAAGCTGCGTAAATGTAGCTGGATTTGCATCATCCTTTCCGAGGAACCATCCCGCTTGAGTGTCCAGAAAATAGACTCCTCCGATCCTGGTCGGAGAAGGTTGCGGAATCCATGTCTGCCCACCGTCGTGAGTAAAGTACAAATATTCTTCCATGGGCAGACCCGAATAGCTGCCAGGTGGGATAGTCACCTGATTACGGGGATAAATCCGCCTGGTTAGAACGCCATCCTGTGGTGTAACAAACAGGGGTAGCGAAACGGTCGAAAACAGCTCGTTTTGTGATATTTGGGTATCTAGGTTGGGTAAATCAGATGGATTAGGCAATGTTTGCTTCTGCCAGGAAATTCCCCCATCCTGCGTTAGAAAGAGCTCTCCATTTGAATAATAACCAACGGAAGAGGTTGCAAATGTCAACAATCTATCTTCATACGGATAATTACTATATCCCCATAAAGTATTTGGGTCATTCATCTGTGAATGTGTGTTCGTGTCATAAATCGCAGACCAATGTATTCCGCCATCTTCGGTTGTATAGAGGGTAACACTGGACCGTCCCATGACTTCATCACTCGTGCCTAACATCCATCCGTGGTTTTGGTCCAGCATCACCAATTGGCTGACCCCCATCATGGGTGCCTGATCGAGTATCAATGTATCGCCATTTTGCCAGGTCTGCCCACCATCTATTGTGCGCCTAATAGTAATCTCAGTGTCAGTGGAAGTGGGTATTAATGTTTTGCTGTAAATCGCGAAAGCCGTTTTTGCATCTAAAAATGCAACCTCCGGAAAATTGCCATACTCCGCCAGGGTTGGGGGAGAAACGTTTTTCCAGGTTTGACCGCCATCACCGGTTCTCAATATTCTCACATCTTGAAATTCTTGTGAAAGATAATCTACGTGCAATGCCCACCCTGTTTTTGCATCAAACATTTGTAATTGAGTGAACTTCAATTCAGGCGACCCATGTTCACTGGTTGAATTTGTCGGTTGAGGTGAAGGAGTTGTTGAAGGGGAAGAAATTATGAGAGTAGGAGTGGATGGTTGAATAGTGGATGGAATTACAGGCGAATTGGAAGCGGAATAAGAGCGTGCAGTGCGGGTTGGGGTTTTATTGCCTGGTGACATTTTCTCATCTGCACATCCCGTAAAGAGAAGCAAAATTCCTACGAAAAAGAGAAGCTTGTATTTGGCCGACATATTCAAACTCCAATTGCCGATAACGAATGATTTATACATACTCCTGGTTGTGATGGCAAGTCCGGAGGCAAGCGATTACTCCTTTTAGAGAATCCTTTCTATTAAAAATGCCATCTCGAGTTTGATTGTAGATTCGACACTTTTCCCCACTGTGTGTAAAAAGACAATCTTAATGATTATTGCAAAGCATGCATACTAGTTACATTTAATTGCCAACGCTTTTGAAATATTACTTTAGGAATCAACTCCAGGGTAGTTGGGACCGATGATATTAATTAATTACTAAACCATTTTAGACATAAAACCACAAAATTACAATAGCAATCATGTGAAGTCAAATCAAATATAGCCATTGCAGAAAAGCTGGCGAAACATAGCCAAAGTAATTGTAGCTGCTTTATTAACTAATCGGCTCTTTGGAAATTATAAAATCGCAGGACGCATCGCCCATGCCGATGCAGGTCGCTTCGGACACGCGGAAATCATGCCCATTGGACACCCATTTAAGCCCGGCCATAATAATGCCCGCCATGATAAAACAGCCCGGTTTTTCGGTGTGGCGCCCCCAGCAAGCCGGGCAGCGTTGAATGGAATAAACAAAATGGTCGCCTTTATCTTCGAATTTCGTCAGTTGATCGCTGATGGACGAAAAGACGCGCGCCATCCCGCCCAGTCCGATGCGCATTTTCAAATGAAGCGGGAGCATGCGAAAGGCCACGTCACCGACGCCCGCCATGGCTCCGTAATTGCTGAGTAAATCCTCGAAGGTGGCCTTGCCGGCCCGTAGCGCGAAGACGCGCCCGCCGCGCACGCCGTACATTTCCTCCAGCGCGCCCATCAGCGAGGAGGTGTATGCAAAATCGAACTGGCGCTCCAAATTTGCCGGCGGGTAGTTATCGACAAAATGCGCGAGGCGCGCAAGATTGAGGATGGCATTGACCCCGTGTTTCCCCATCACCTCTTCGAGGGCCAGTAAAGTGATGCGTCCGTACTTGTTCGAATTGGCAAAACCGCTTAGGGGGATGGGTTGCATTTGAACCTCAAGTGATAAGATGCCTAACGATAACGGTTAACCCTTACTGTAGCATACCGATATGCGCCGGTCAAGGCACGGGGTGAGCAGGTTTCATTTCAACTTGCCCAATCTTCCCCGGCATGATATGATCATACCTTGACCGGAGGGACATGGATGTTTTCCAGGGATGACCGCCGCGCGCGTATTCGAAAAATTCTCATTGTTATCATTGTTGCCACCCTGCCGTGTTACTGCCTGGGCTTTGTGGTCATGCAGGTCGGGCGCGAATTAACCAAACCAACGGTCACCCCCACCCTTACCGAAACTTTCACCCCCCCGCCGGCAACCAGAACCCCCACGCTGGCGACCACGGTATTTACTCTCCCGACTGCCACTGAAACCCCCACACCAACGGTCACCTGGACGCCAACCCTGACGTTCACCTTATTTGTTCCGCCAACTCGTACGCCTACCATTGCTCCCACGGAAACTCCTATCCCAACCGATACGCCAGTCCCTACCGCTGGGACGCCGGGAGGGTAAAAAAGGAAACCAATCACAGAAACCTATGGCAGAAATCAAAGATTTTCTGAAAAGTTTACTGTCCCTGCCAGGTCTTTCCGGATATGAAGATCCGGTACGCGCCGTAATTCGCGAAGCCTGGCAACCCCTGGTGGACGAACTCAGCGTCAGCCGGATTGGCAGCCTGCACGGGTTGAAAAAAGGGTACGGTGACGAGCCGCGGCCGCGCATTCTGCTCTCGGCGCACATGGACGCGATTGGCATGATCGTCACCGGCATCGAAGCCGGGCTGCTGCGGTTCACTGAGATCGGCGGCGTGGATGCGCGTATTTTGCCGGGCCAACCTGTGACGGTTCACGGCCGGCGCGAGTTGCCGGGATACGTTGTCCAACCGCCGGGCTGGCTGCTGCCGGAAGACCAGGCGACGAATAAAGCTGTTGAGATGAAGTATTTGTTCGTTGACACCGGCCTGCGAGCTGCCGAAGTGAATGAACTGGTGCGCGTCGGCGATCTGGTCTCCTTTGCTCAACCGCCCATCGAGCTGACGGGCGACCTGTTGGCAGGTCACAGCCTGGATAACCGGGCATCCGTCGCTGCGGTCACCGCCTGTCTGCAGGAATTGCAGCACATCCGGCATATCTGGGACGTGTGGGCAGTTGCTTCCGTGCAGGAAGAAGAAACTCTGGGCGGCGCGTACACCTCCCCGTTCGCGATTCGTCCTGACCTGGCAGTCGCCATCGACGTCACCTTCGCACGCGGTCCGGGCAGTCCTGTAAATTACTCTACCTTCCCGCTTGGGAAGGGCGTCACGCTGGGCTGGGGACCGAACATACATCCGGCGCTGTATGAGGCCTTCAAAAAACTGGCCGAAAAGCTGGATATGCCTTACCATGACGATTTGATGCCGCGCATGTCCGGGACGGACGCCATGGGGATACAGGTGGTGGCAGAAGGCATTCCGACTATGGTGCTGAGCATGCCTATCCGTTACATGCACACGCCGGTCGAAGTGGTATCCCTGAAAGACATTGCCCGCACCGGTCATCTGATGGCTCAATTTATCGCTGAACTTCCGGTCGATTATATGCAGTCGCTGCGGTGGGATGACGAGTCATGACTCCGAAGAAAACAACCCCCTCAACTACCCCGCTCATCGGGGCGGAGCAAATCGCCCTGCTGGAACGCCTCTCCAATGCGGTGGCGGTATCCGGCGCAGAGCACGAAGTGCGCAAGATCGTCATGGCCGAGATCAAAGATCTGGCTGACGATATTAAGGTGGATGCACTGGGGAATGTACTGGCGACCCGACACGCCCGCCAGCAACCTGCCCTGCGCGTCATGCTGGCAGCCCATATGGATGAAGTCGGCTTTATGTTGGTGGACGGCGAGGACGGCCTGTACGAATTTGCAACCGTGGGCGGTATCGATGTACGCCAATTGCCCGGAAAAACCGTGCTGGTTGGCAAGGACCACCTGCCGGGTGTGATCGGTGCCAAACCAATTCATCATACAACCGCCGATGAGCGTCGCAATGCCATTTCC
>MGMG01000041.1 GCA_001796355.1 Chloroflexi bacterium GWB2_54_36
GAAAAGCGGAGGATATCTGGAGACGTCTAGTGCGTAGTTTTTTATTAACGAAGACTCTACCCCGCACACGCGGGGATGAACCCGCCGTTGACAGGAGGTTTGTTCGCATGACACGCTCTACCCCGCACACGCGGGGATGAACCCGTTGCCGATGCTGAATGCCCGTCCAATACCACGCTCTACCCCGCACACGCGGGGATGAACCCGCGCGTGCATGGCGGTGTATTCGTGCGGGAACGCTCTACCCCGCACACGCGGGGATGAACCCCTGGGCTGCTGGTGAGATCATGCAATTGGATACTCTACCCCGCACACGCGGGGATGAACCCACCGAGACGCTGAATCACATGGCGAACACCATGCTCTACCCCGCACACGCGGGGATGAACCCGCCGTTTTTATAGAGCAACATGGATCACCTCCCTCTACCCCGCACACGCGGGGATGAACCCACAGTGCGAGATTGCGCTTGAGTTGGGAATTACTCTACCCCGCACACGCGGGGATGAACCCAGCGGGCGCACCAGATTATCGGCCAGGCAACGCTCTACCCCGCACACGCGGGGATGAACCCGCCTTCCAGTACCGCGTATCTGTGCAAGCGTTGCTCTACCCCGCACACGCGGGGATGAACCCTATAAAAGATTACCTGCCTTCCCATGGTATAGCTCTACCCCGCACACGCGGGGATGAACCCAAAACACTCCGGCATGATGTGGATTGGCTAATCTCTACCCCGCACACGCGGGGATGAACCCATAATCCAGCCTATTGGGCCACACGGCTTAAGCTCTACCCCGCACACGCGGGGATGAACCCATTGGGCGCGCATGGCGTGCGTGGGCATCGCGGCTCTACCCCGCACACGCGGGGATGAACCCATATATGCGTTTTTGGAAGGAAGGAAATAATGCTCTACCCCGCACACGCGGGGATGAACCCGCGATAGAGGATGACGCGATCAAGCACTACGCGCTCTACCCCGCACACGCGGGGATGAACCACCGGAGTCACAATCGTAGGAACCTCTTCCTGGCTCTACCCCGCACACGCGGGGATGAACCCCGGGTAGGCTGTCTGCACCCAGGCGTCGTAGTCTCTACCCCGCACACGCGGGGATGAACCCAAAAGAACTCATCGACAAGTATTCGGAGCTAGACTCTACCCCGCACACGCGGGGATGAACCCAAATATGCTATTCCCGCATTGCGGGCATATGCCTCTACCCCGCACACGCGGGGATGAACCCCGGGATGCCCTGCTTGTCATGCCCCAGCTTTCGCTCTACCCCGCACACGCGGGGATGAACCCGCCTTACGCGCACGCGGTATAAAGGTCATCGGCCTCTACCCCGCACACGCGGGGATGAACCCAATTGGCAGCGATGGATCATTGTATGTAGGTGGCTCTACCCCGCACACGCGGGGATGAACCCTGTTATCAAATATGATCCCAACGGCACCCCCCCTCTACCCCGCACACGCGGGGATGAACCACTCCTCCCATTCGCGCCCGTCGTTGTATTTCTGCTCTACCCCGCACACGCGGGGATGAACCCAATTGGCAATGTTCTTCGGCGCCATTATGGTTTCCTCTACCCCGCACACGCGGGGATGAACCCCCGGCTATGTTCAGAGCGCCAGACAATGCCCCTCTACCCCGCACACGCGGGGATGAACCACCGCGTCACGCGCTGCTGACCATCCTTGCTGGCTCTACCCCGCACACGCGGGGATGAACCCGTAATCGGGCGGTTCCATGCCAAACGAGGCATACTCTACCCCGCACACGCGGGGATGAACCCGCCTTACGTTATGGGTATGAGGACGACATGATTCTCTACCCCGCACACGCGGGGATGAACCCGCCGTATGTGCTCGCGCTACGCTCCAGCCCGCCCTCTACCCCGCACACGCGGGGATGAACCCTTACTGATATGGATAAGGGGCGAGCCGGTTGCCCTCTACCCCGCACACGCGGGGATGAACCCAGCGCGCATTGCCGCCGGGATCTGGAAATAAACTCTACCCCGCACACGCGGGGATGAACCCAGATTGGTTGTAATAGGTTAGCAGATACGATACTCTACCCCGCACACGCGGGGATGAACCCTACATCACCACGCATCGGCTGGCGCTGATTTGCTCTACCCCGCACACGCGGGGATGAACCCAGCGACGGCAATCATCAACCGGCAGCGAAACCCTCTACCCCGCACACGCGGGGATGAACCCCAGGCGTCTTGACCATCAATGTGCGGTCCCCACTCTACCCCGCACACGCGGGGATGAACCCTTTCGTGCAGCCGGTGATCGGGTTCCAAACCTCTCTACCCCGCACACGCGGGGATGAACCCAACGCCAGCGCCTACCAGGAGGCACGGAGGCACTCTACCCCGCACACGCGGGGATGAACCCAAAGAATACAAGCCGCTCCCCCAGCCGCCGGACTCTACCCCGCACACGCGGGGATGAACCCGGCATCGTGGATGCCGGGATTTTCGAGTACGACCTCTACCCCGCACACGCGGGGATGAACCCCACCTCGGCCAGCTCGTCGCTCCAGTCCACCCCTCTACCCCGCACACGCGGGGATGAACCCACCTGAGAGGCTGCGTAAGATTTACGGGAAAGGCTCTACCCCGCACACGCGGGGATGAACCCGTGGTAGTGGAAACTCCCGAACAGACTACCACCGCTCTACCCCGCACACGCGGGGATGAACCCAATCAGGCAACCTGCGCAGGTGCAGGGTAACTCTCTACCCCGCACACGCGGGGATGAACCCGGCACTTCAGGCATTACGTACAGAATATCATGGCTCTACCCCGCACACGCGGGGATGAACCCGCTGACCGGCCCGGCGGGGATCAACGATTTTGCTCTACCCCGCACACGCGGGGATGAACCCAAATCCGCTCAAAAGTGCTACGCTTAAATCAACTCTACCCCGCACACGCGGGGATGAACCCATTCAGACGATATTGTTCAGCAATGCCTACTCCTCTACCCCGCACACGCGGGGATGAACCCAATGAGGAGAACGGCGAAAGCGTTTCTACAGACTCTACCCCGCACACGCGGGGATGAAACTGGATTAAGCGTCGATTCCATGTATAACAACGTAGTCGCTCCCCGCACGGGGAGCGTGGATTGAAACAAACTGATCAACTGGAACCAGAACATATCAGACGCGTCGCTCCCCGCACGGGGAGCGTGGATTGAAACCATTTATACTCATGTCCATGGTCGCTACATAAAGTCGCTCCCCGCACGGGGAGCGTGGATTGAAACATCTATGAGGTTACTATCATCACCCGTTTGATAGTCGCTCCCCGCACGGGGAGCGTGGATTGAAACATAGATGTTATAGCTAATAGTTTGCTAGTTATACCTGTCGCTCCCCGCACGGGGAGCGTGGATTGAAACTGTGCAATGCGGTCTGGTCTCTTTGCGCCATGAGTCGCTCCCCGCACGGGGAGCGTGGATTGAAACTTTTATCAACGATTCGTCCTGTAAGCGCGTGACGGGTCGCTCCCCGCACGGGGAGCGTGGATTGAAACGATTGCAGTAAAGCCCCTGGATGTAAGATTGATGTCGCTCCCCGCACGGGGAGCGGAGGCGGAGCTGGCGCGCACTGCGCGCCCCTACGGCCGCTGCGCGGTCACAGAGCGGGGCGTGCTTGTGGCTCGGGCAGGCGTGGGGCGGCGGGCTAAAGAAGGAAGGCCCTCACCTAGCCTCTCCCATAGGGAGAGGAATATCACCGCAGCACTCAACCTCCCCAGCGGGAAAGGAATATTGTTCCCCTACCGCCGCTGCGCGGTCACAGAGCGGAGCGTGCTTGTGGCAAGGAGTCGGCAGTTGGAGCGGATTCGGTCCTTCAGCGCCATTCCTGTTTGGGGGAACTTTGGCGCTCATTGCCGCACTAATGATGATCTTCTGGATGCCGAAGACCCGGATAATTTAGGTCGAGAACGGCATGAATGGGTGATACAATGGCACCGTGAACCGGGTTATCAACCCCTGGATATACACTTCCGTAATAAATTAAGGAGAGTATTGGAATGATCATCGATGATATCAAGCAGGCTGTCATTGAAGGCGATGCAACTGAAGTCAAAAAATTGGTAGCTTTAGCGCTGGAACAGCAGGTGCCGGCTGAAGAAATATTGAAAAACGGGATGATCTCCGGGATGGGGGAGGTGGGGCGTTTGTTTGAAGAAGGTGAATATTTTGTGCCCGAAATGCTGATCGCTGCCCGGGCTATGCAAGGGGGGCTGGGTATTCTCCGGCCGGTGCTGGTTGAACAGGATGTAAAATCGGCCGGGAAAGTGGTGCTTGGAACGGTTAAAGGCGACCTGCATGACATTGGCAAGAACCTGGTCGGTATGATGCTGGAAGGCGCGGGATTTCAGATCGTCGATCTGGGTACCGATGTCAGTCCTGAGAAGTTCATCGAAGCCATTCGCGAGCACCAACCCGATATTGTGGGCATGTCGGCGTTATTGACCACCACCATGCCAAATATGGACAAAACCATCAAGGCCTTCAACGAAGCGGGTGTCCGCCAAAGCGTGAAGGTAATGGTGGGCGGCGCTCCGGTGACCAAAAAGTATGCCGGCGAAATCGGCGCGGATGGTTTTGCCCCCGACGCCAACCAGGCAACGGCTGAAGCCAAAAAATTACTGGTCGGTTAGTTCAGCTAAATTACCGGCCAGTTATACCTGCTATCCCGGTTATCTTATTGTGAGGTTACGATGAATTATTCTTCGCTGGCTATTCCCCGCCTCAGTGATTTTCTGTTTGGCGTTTGTCCCCGACCGCTAACGCTGAAAAACGGACTGGTAATCGGCGGCGGGCAGGTTTACCCCGAGATCAATTTCACCCTGGATAGTATGATCATCACCGCGGAGAGCATGCCGCAAGTGTATGAGCAGTACACGCAAATGATCACCGGGGTCTGCGATCGGGCCGTGGAACTGCATGCTCCAGGGTTGGTGGTTGAGTTCGAATTGCTGCCCGACTTGACCCTGGTACCTGAATGGGGCGCCGAGGTCACCAAAATCCTCCGCTCCACGCTGGATGAAACCGAGGCGAAACACGGACTGAAAACCGGGCTGCGGGTAACCCCGAACGATATCCGCGAGTTTGCCCGCCCGCCGCTGATGCGCCAGGGCCGCTATGTGGAGGACATGTTCCGCAGTTTTGAGTTGTGCGCCGAAGCCGGCGCGGACATGCTGGCGATTGAATCCACCGGCGGCAAAGAAATCCACGACGAGGCGATTCTGAACGGCGATTTGCCGATGTCGGTATTCGCCCTGGGCGTGCTCGGCAGCCGGGATATGGCTTACCTGTGGGAGCGCATTACGGAAATTTCCAGGCGGTGCGGCGTGGTGCCATCCGGCGATTCAGCTTGCGGATTTGCCAATACGGCCATGGTGCTGGCCGAACAGCATTTCATCCCCCGCGTCTGGGCAGCCGTCATCCGCGTTCTGACCGTTGCGCGCAGCCTGGTGGCCTTCGAGCACGGGGCGGTCGGCCCAAACAAAGACTGCGCCTATGAAGGGCCATACATCAAAGCGATTACGGGTTACCCGATTGCGCTCGAAGGGGCAGAAGCTTCCGTCGCGCACCTTTCACCGATTGGCAATATTGCCAAAGCCGTGCCGGACCTGTGGAGCAACGAATCCGTGCAGAATGTCAAGCTGCTTGGCGCCATGGCGCCGACCGTGTCGGTTGAGCAGTTAATTTACGCGACCCGGCTGATGAATGTCGCCTCGGCCAGGGGGGCCAAGGAGGCCGGCATGCTGCGCGACTGGTGGGTGGAATCGGATTCCCACCTCGACCCGCAGGCGTATGTCCTGCGCCCGGATGTAGTGCTCAAGATCTCCGAGGAGATCATTGCCGAGCCTACTCCCTATAAGCGCACCCGCCGCTCGGCCTTCGCTGCGCTCGAGGTTTTGCGCCAGGCGAATGCTGCTGGCGAACTCAATCTTTCGAAAATGGAAAATCGCTGGCTGGAGCGCCTTTCCCGGGCTGCCGAAGGCCTGCCGGAAGATGAGGACGAATTTATCGCTGGTATATTGCCGCAGGTCAACCGAAAAAAAATCGCCTTGAGCGAATACGGGTTATAAGAGGAAGGCGCCTGGTGAAAAACCAGGCGTTTTTCTAATGGTCCTGCTGCGGGCGGGTGGCGAAGGGAAAAGCTTGCGCCACGGTAAAAAATCCTTCACCACGGAGGCACGGAGAAAACCAGCCCCCTCCAACCCATACTTCCGCTGTCCCAGAGACCTACAGTCGGGCGGCGCGCCGGCCACTCACAGAGCGCTTTTCGTCGGCAAACGGGTGTGGAGCGGCGGGCCAAGGCAGGAAGCCCCCTCACCCCTAGCCTCTCCCATAGGGAGAGGAATATTACCGCAGCACCTAACCTCCCCAGCGGGAAAGGAATATTGTTCCCACACCGCCGCTGCGCGGTCGTGCTTAGACAGGGCTGGGCGGATATAGAACCCCTTCAATACAAAAATCTTTGCGTGCTTTGCGCCTAAATGTTGAGTGTTGGCTTGCAACACGTAGAGGGACCGCGATGCGCTCCTCTACGGCCGCTGCGCGGTCTGGATTCATAGGGTCTTTTTGACCAGCCCAAAATAATCCACTTCGATCGGGCTGGATTCGTTGGTTTCCAGCAGTTTTTGAAACCTGGTTATGCGGCGGGTTTGGCGGCGGCACTTGAACCCGGCCAGCCGGTTGGGGTTGAGCAGCAGCACGCGGGAGCCGCCCTGCGGCAGGGCTATTTTTAGCGCCCCCACAGCGGTGAAGGTTTCGCTGAGCGCGGTCAGATGGCTGGCGGTGAGTTTCAGTTTGGGGTCAGCCAGGCCGGTAATATCCCGGCTCAATTCAGCGATGCGCGTGCTGATGCTCCATTTGGTCACCGAATCCATGCGGGCGCGCTTGAGCAGGCGCATGACACGCGCTTGTACGCTGGGTGCGGGCGCGAGGGACAAACCGACCCCGGCATGAACCTCCACTGTTGCACCTTGATGGGCCGCCACATCAAACGGTCCGACGATAAGGGTGCGGCTGGCAGGGTCATAGGTTGTTGGCAGGTCTGCCTGTTGGCCGTTCAACCACAGGCTTAGACCATCTGGCTGGCCCACACCGCGGAAGAGGATGCGGTAGGAACGGGTTGGGGGAATGGATTGGGTAGCGCCAACGGCCGGTAGAATCTGAATCGACCCGGACGAATCCGTCCACCGCGACTTGAATTCGGTGCAACACCCGCCGTTTTGGAGGTACTCGCGCGAGACGCCATCATCTTCATACAGCGTAAATGACCCGTCCGCGCCCGGGAACACGACCAGATCCATTTTTTGCGGATTGCTGCAACCATTTTGAGTGGTCTCGGCTTGCAAGGGAAGAATGGCGCCCGCCCTGGCAAAAAGAGGGATTTCGGCCAGGCTGTAATGATTGATCTGCCACTGCGGGCCGCTAAAACGCTCACCGGTGAAAAAGTCAAACCATTCGCCACGCGGGAACCAGATCGCCTGACGGGTTTGATTTAGATCGGGGTCAACCGGCGCTGTGACCGGGGCGGCCATCAACTGGCTGCCAAAGAGGTATTGACCGCCTGCCAGGTAAGCGCTTTCTTCGTTTGGCCAATCGTAGTAAAGCGGGGTGATCGGCGGCAGTCCATGCTGCTCGTTGCGGCGCGCCAGGGTGTACAGGTATGGGATCAATGCGTGGCGGAATTGCATGGCCTGGCGGGTTAGTCGCAAAACCTCCGCGTCGAAGGCCCAGGGCAGCCGGTCGATAAAGTTGTCCTTGGTGCAGTGCAGCCGGAAGATGGGGCTGAGGGCGCCAAACTGCACCCAGCGGGTATATAACTCGCCATCTTCCATGCCGCGCATATGTCCCCCGATATCATGGCTCCACCAACCGTAGGCTGCATTGGCGGCGGTGGCGGTGAAATAAGGCTGATAAGCCAGCGTCTCCCAGGATATGACCGTATCCCCCGAAAAACCGATCGGGTAGCGGTGGTTGCCCTGGCCGCCCCAGCGCGAGAAGATGACCGGCCGTTTCTTGCCATCGCGTGACCGATCAAAAAAGTGGAGATGGTTCAACCACCACAGCGGGTCCAGGCTGGGAAGGGTGGTGTGCTCGCCCTGCTGCCAATCGATCCACCAGAAATCCACACCCTGCGCTTCGAGCGGGTGCAGCAGCTGGTCAAAGTACACTTGAGCAAAGGCCGAGTCAGCGATATCGAAGGGAATAGGCGTTCCTTTTGCCGGGTCCAATCCCAAGGCGCGGGCAGCCAGCGGGTAGCGTTCTTCGTGCGGGTGAATGCCCTCGGCCGGGTGCAGGTTGAGCGAGCTGATCAAGCCATGATTATGCAGCCAGCTCAATAGACCCGGGGGATCGGGGAATAACGCGCGATTCCAGCTGAAGCCGGTCCAGCCGCTGCCGGCATTGCCGGTCTGGGTGATGTGCCAGTCCATATCGATGATAAAAACCGAAAGCGGAATCTCTTCCTGCCGGAAGCGTTCGACCAGTTGTTGAATATCTTCCTGCGAGTATTCCCAGAAGCGCGACCACCAATTGCCGAGAAAGGCGCGCGGCAGCAGCGGAGGCGCGCCGGTGACGCTCTGAAAATCTCGCAGCGCGGCTTTGTAATCCTGCCCGGAGACCAGCAGGTACAGGTCGCGGTAACCGGTTTGAGCCGGGCGTTCCACCAGCCAGCTGGTTGGGGTGAATATCAGACTCGGCGTATCGTCCAATTGCACCCAGCCGGCGCGAGAGAGGAGACCCGGTTGCAGGGCAACCGGTCCATTGGTTTCGTCCAGGGTGCGGGCGGTACCAGGCAGACGTTGTGGATTGGGATCGTCAAGGTGAATGACGGCGCCAGTTTCTTTGATGAGCACCTGCAGGGTGTGGCGGGTAAGCCCCTTGGGGGAATCATGGTATGTGAGTTGAAAGGCCTCGGTTTCAATCGTCAGGTCATGTTCCGTGCGCTGGATGTCGGCCCTGGGCAAGGGTTGGCGCCGATACCAAAAAACCTGCGAAGGCCGGTCTTCGAACTGACCGGTAGGGCTGGTCTCGATGCGAATCAGCCGCGGGGTGAGCAGAGTGAAACGTACGGTAGGGAATAAGAAGATAGCGCCAGGGTCAGCCTGAGCAGATTTTGCCAAAGGGGAAAAGAATCCCGAAGATGCCATGATTTGCTCCATAAAAGGTATTGACATTTACCAAACCGTCTCTATAATTATAAACATAGTTCATTCAATAAACGAAGTAAATCCCCTATGAGTTCCATACTGCTTGGCAACCGAGATCTGATCCGGAGCATCAACCGCTCCATCCTCCTGAATGCTATCAAAACTCAGGGGGAGGTTTCGCGCGCTGCCCTGGCCCACCTGACCGGCCTTAGCCCAGCTACCGTCACCGCCATCACCGGCCAGCTCATTCAGGAAGGCTTGGTATTCGAAAAGGCCACGGGCGATTCCACCGGCGGCCGGCCGCCGATTATGCTCGCGCTCAACCCGCGCGGCGGTTTCGTGATCGGCATCAAGCTGATGGAAGGACATGCGATCGGCGCATTGACGGACTTGAATGCGGCCATTCTGGCCAAAGATACCATCGACCTGGCAGACAAACAAGTGGAAACCAGCGTCGAAATGCTCAGTATACTGATAAATCGCCTGGTACAGAGTAGCGGCGTCCGTAAAAAACAACTGTTGGGGGTCGGGATTGGCCTGGCAGGGGTGGTCGATTTTACGCATGGGATTGTTAGGCAGAATCCGTTTTTTGGCTGGCGAAATATCCCGCTGGGCGATTTACTGGAAACCCGGTTGCGGGTGCCGGTTTTTATCGATAACGACGTCAACACACTTACACTCAGCGAAAAATGGATCAACAGGAGCCAGCCTGAAGATAATTTTATCGTCATAACGGTCGGGCGCGGCATCGGCATGGGCATCATCATCAACGGGCAAATCTACCGCGGTAAAGCCGGCGGTGCAGGCGAGTTAGGTCACACTATCGTCGATGCCAACGGACCGCTGTGCGATTGCGGCAGGCACGGCTGCCTGGAAAGCCTGGTTAGTGATCGCGCCCTGGTCGCGCAGGCGCGCCAGGTAGTCGGCCCGGATATCGCCGATTTGGATGAGGTGATCCGACTTGCAACCGCTGGACAGGCAGAAGCGGTTGGCGTGCTGGCCCGCGCCGGAGTATTACTTGGACGGCAGATTGCCAACCTGGTGAACGTGTTCGACCCGAAATTGATCATTATCAGCGGTGAAGGGACTCGCATGGGCGAGGCGTTCTTTGCCGCAGTTCGTACCGCTTTTCACGACTGCGTCATGCCTGGTTTGGCAGAAGATACCGAGATCCGGGTCAATTCCTGGGGAGACGATATTTGGGCATTAGGAGCCGCCAGCTTGGTGATTGCGGAAATTTTTAAATCACCCATTCAGAAGGAGGAAAGATTGGATCAAGCCAGAAAGTGATTTTTTTAAGGAAAGTTTGTTCGTTCAATATACAAAGTATTGAATTAACCTGTGACACACAGGAATCCCCCAATCCAACAACCTAAGGAGTGAAAGATGAAAGCGCGTTTGCCATTTTTTGTGCTGTCTGTCTTGATCGTAATGAGTATGCTATTGAGCGCATGCGCCCAGGCAACTCCTACCACTGCTCCGGCAGTGGCTGAGCCAGCCGCAGCAGATACCGCTGCACCAGCCCAGCCCGAGGCGCCTGCTGCGCCGGCGGCGGAACAGACCACGATCAAAGTGATGTCCTTCTTCGCTTATGACAATCCGGAAGTTGAAGCCGCGGTTGTAAAAGCGTTTGAGGAAAAGAATCCGGATATCAAAGTCGAATTCGAGTCCGTCCCAATGAGCGATATTTTCCTGAAATACAAGACCCTGATCGCGGGTGATGTGGCTCCGGATGTGATGGCGATGAACTTCGATAACGCCTATGTTTTTGCCTCCATGGGCGCCCTGGAACCGCTGGATGAGTGGATCACCAAGTCCGGCTACGATACGAGCATCATCTTCAAGAGCACCCTGGACATGTTCAAAGTTGACGGCGTGCAGTTCTCCATGCCCGCCACCTTCTCGGATGTGGTGCTGTTCTACAATAAAGACCTGTTCGATGCCGCCGGCCTGGAATACCCCCAACGCGATTGGACACAGGAAGATCTGGTAGCGGCTGCCAAAGCACTCACCGCCGACACCGATGGAGACGGAAAAGTTGATCAATGGGGTTACACCTTCCCCTGGTGGCCGGTTGTGCTTGAAATGTACAATGCTTCCATCTGGAGCGAGGACGGAACGACCTGCACTTTGAATTCGCCTGAAGGCGTTAAAGCCATTCAAAGCATCGTGGATGCCCGCTATGAGGGTAAATTCTCCCCGACTGCCGATCAATTAGCCGAACAGGGTGACTGGGATATGTTCATCGCCGGAAGACTGGCGATGTTCCCCACCGGTCCCTGGGCCGTGCAGCCATTCAATGACAAAATCACCGGCTTTACCTATGACATCGCCCACATGCCGGCTGGCGACGTACAGGCCACCCACGTCTATGCCAATTCTTACGCAATGGCTGCGGCTTCCAAAAACAAGGAAGCTGCCTGGAAGTTCCTGGCCTTTGCCACCGGCCCCGAAGGGACCAAGATTCGTCAGGATGGCAAGTATGAAATTTCCCCGGTAAAAGAAATTGCCGAAAAATACTACCTGGCTGCCCTGGCCGGCGCTAATCCTGCAAGCGCGATTGTCTTCATGGAAGTGCAGGACTACGCGGTAGCCCAGCCGGTGCACGCCAATTGGAGCCAGATTCACGACTCGATTTATCCCGAGTTGGACCTGGCCCTAACCCAGGCCAAGACCGTTCAACAGGCTCTGGATGATGCCTGCGTTGGCGTGAACGCAGCGCTAAACCAGTAACCTTCCTCAATTGTATAAAAAGGGATGAGAATTACAATAATTCTCATCCCTTTTCGTAGAGGTAATTGATGGCCGTCGAAACATTCCCACAAACCAAAAAGAAGATTTCCCTTGCCAAAAAGCAGCGCATCCAGGAAGCCATTTGGGGCTACCTTTTCATTACTCCGAACTTTTTGGTTATTCTATTTTTTACGTTTATTCCGGTATTTTTTGCGCTCTATATGAGTTTGACCGATTGGAATATATTGAGCGACCCGAATTTCATTGGTCTGGAAAATTATGAAAAAATATTTTCTGATCCGTTGGCCAAAGAAACATTCTTAAATACGTTTTACTTTGCGGTGGTCAGCGTCCCAATCAATGTGTTTTTAACCCTGCTGCTCGCCGTGTTACTCAATCAAAAAATCAAAGGGATCACCTTTTTTCGGACAGCCTACTACCTGCCCGTCATTTCGGCTTCGGTGGCTGTAAGTTTAATGTTCATGTGGATTTTAGCCAACAATGGTTTATTGAATCAGATCCTGGGCGGTATGGGTATTGAGCCGGTACGCTGGCTGACCGACCCGAAGATTGCATTGAATTCAGTCATTGGCGTGACCATCTGGAAGGGGCTGGGCCTGAATATGATCATTTTCCTGGCGGCCTTACAGGATATTCCCAAGGAACTGCTCGAGGCGGCTGCCATCGACGGCGCCAATGCCGTCCAGAAATTTTTCAAGATCACTATTCCGTTATTGTCACCCGTGATTTTCTTCGTCACCATTACCGGCGTGATCGGATCATTCCAGAGCTTCGATTTGGTCTATAACATGACGAGGGGCGGCCCGGGGCACTCCACAACGGTCATCGGGTTTTATATCTGGCGGCAGGCTTTCGATTATTTACACATGGGATATGGCGCTGCTCTAGCGTTTATCGTTTTCGCGGCTATTTTGGTCTTGACCATCCTTCAATGGGTGTTGCGCAAGTTCTGGGTGTACTCTGAGGAATAAATAATGTCCAATAAGAACAATCCCTCAAATACCGATTCTGTATTGGCGAAAAGCGTCCAGGCCATCGCAATCACCTTACTGGTGTTTGGCGCAATCACCATGATTGTTCCTTTCATCTGGAGCGTGGTCACTTCGCTCAAGAGCGCAGAAAATATTTTTTCTCACTCCGCTTTCTGGATTCAATTTCCGCCTGATTTTTCGGCATATAAGCAAATTTGGGAACGAATCCCGCTGCTGCTGTATGCGGGAAATACCCTCAAAGTGGCGCTCATTGTTTCAGTCGGGCAACTGGCGACATCTTCGCTGGCTGGTTACGCTTTTGCGCGATTGAGATTCCCGGGCAGGGATAAATTGTTTTTCGTTTATATTGCCACCATGATGATTCCGGGAATGGTTCTATTGATCCCCAATTTCGTCGTAATGAGAAATTTGGGCGCGATTAACACTCACTGGGCACTGATTCTTTCGGCTGTTGGCAGCGCCTTCGGCACCTTCCTGATGCGCCAGTTCTTCCTTTCATTTCCATCCGAGTTGGAAGATGCAGCCAAGCTGGATGGCTGTAATCCGTTCATGTTTTACTGGCATATTCTATTGCCAAATTCCAAGCCCATTCTGACCACGCTGGGATTGATGGCGTTTCAAAATATCTGGAATGATTTTCAATGGCCGCTTATTGTGCTTAACGACGAATCCAAACGAACGCTCCAACTCGGCCTATCCTACCTGATGAGTGAATACTACACCGATTGGACTCTCCTGATGGCCGGCGCGATTATAACGTTGCTGCCTATCATTCTGCTTTTCTTCGCGGTTCAAAAATATTTCGTGCAAAGTTTTAAATTTACTGGCCTGAAAGGATAAATTGACTGTGGGTTCACTTTATAGCAATAGTCTTCGCATTATTAAAGAAGGTCAACCGGAATCCGGGGCGTATATAGCCAGTCCAAATTTCCCTACCTATCATTATTGTTGGCTGCGCGACGGAAGTTTCATCGCCCATGCCATGGATACGGCTGGCGAATTTGCCAGTTCGGAAGCGTTTTTCCGGTGGGTCGGCCGCACGATTCAAAAATATGGAGCGAAAGTCGAAAACGTGTGCAACCATCTGGAAGCGGGCCGGCCGGTTGGCAAGGATGATGTATTGCACACGCGATACACGCTGGACGGGAGCGAAGTCACTGTAGATAACGGCTGGGGGAATTTCCAGATCGATGGTTATGGTTCCTGGTTGTGGGCTCTGTCTGAACATGTTCGCCTGAGCGGCAACACACACTTATTGAAAGAGTTGTGCGAGCCCATCCAGATCACGCTGCGCTACCTCGAGTTGGTCTGGAAACTGCCCAACTATGACTGCTGGGAAGAGTATCCTGAATATTTACACCCTTATTCGCTGGCGACTGCCTTTGCCGGCTTTGATTCGATCGCATCGCTGGTACGCACCGGGCAGATGGATGCCGGTCCGGTGGCAGTGGAAGAACTGGCCAGTCAGGTCAAAGATTTTATTCTGAAATATGCCGTGTATCAGGGTCGGGTAGTGAAACATGTATGGCCGGCGCGAGCGCGCGAACTTCCCAAGCCCATCATTCAGAGCGGAGTAGATGCCAGCCTGATTGGTATTGCGGTTCCATACAATGTCCTGCCGCTGGATGATCCGCTGATGCAAGCCACGATACAGGCCGTTGAAACCCACCTGCACCGGCCAGAGGGCGGAGTTTACCGCTACAAGGTGGATGTTTACTACGGCGGCGGCGAATGGCTGCTGCTAACCGCCTGGCTAGGCTGGTATTATGCCATTACCGGAAAAATCGAAAAGGCCGAATCATTGCGCGCCTGGATCGAAACCCAGGCGGATGGCGATGGGCGCCTGGCCGAACAAGTATCCGGTCACACGCTGGCGCCGGAACACTTTGAACCCTGGCAAAAAAAATGGGGACCGGTAGCCAGTCCTTTGCTCTGGTCACATGCCATGTACATCATCCTCGTTAATGCGATTCAGGATCACCGATCATAAATGAAGCAGCAATCCAATTCATCGACCTTAACCATAGCTCATCAGCCTTACGGCGAACAGCACCCTTATTTACCACTGGCAACCGAAAGGTTTCCACGCGACCCTGCGGCAGGCGAGTTTGTGACGCTGGGCGTCGAGACCGGTCATCATCCTTCAGCCGATGCAGTTTGGTGCATTTGGCAAATTGAAGGCAATTCAAGCGCAAACAGAACAGAAGCGGTAAAAATCGCCGACGGTGAAACCACGGATGCGTGGCAGGTCCATTTGCCAGCCTTTAAAGGCTATGAAATGGTCCAGTACCGCCTATTCGCGCGAAGCGCAGACCAGCAGATCAAAAGTGAAGAATTCACTTTTTCGGTGTTAACCTGGGTGGATGTTGTCGCGGTCGCCTCAGTGCAAGAAACCAGCGAACGGTTGGTGGTAAAGCTGGCAACCAGCCGTCCCGATCTGTACGTAGTTCTCCACGCAGAACCCGATCCAACCGGTACGGTGACCTTACGGCTTTCCGCGTCCACTGAAAACAGCCGTTTGCCTGTCTGGCCGGCAGGGAAAGATGCAGTAAAGGTGGAATTGCAAGGCGTAAGTGTTGCGCTGTATAACAGCCCACTGCGATTGGAATTGAGACGGGAAAGCGATGGCTTGGTATTACAGACCATCGATCCGATCCGGTTTTTAGCGCGCGCGGACGGAACGGTGCTGCAATACAAACTTGGTTTCGAAAGCCCATCCGATGAGGCTTTTTACGGTTTTGGTGAGCGTTTCAATGCGCTCGACCAGCGCGGGAATCAGTTGGACAACTATGTTTATGGCCAATACACAGGTCAGGGAAAACGCTCCTATATCCCCGTACCGTTTTTCCTCTCCTCGCGCGGGTACGGCTACTGGCTGAAAACGGAGCGCCAGGCAGGATTCGATCTGGCGGCAACGCAGAACAACTGCTGGGCAGTAACCGGGCATGCGGAGGAGCAGACTGCCAGCATTGAAATGAAATTCTTTCTCCAGCAGCATCCGCGCCTGGTTGTCCAGGCTTTCACCACCCTGACTGGCAAGCCGAAACTGCCTCCTTCCTGGATATTTGGCCTTTGGATGAGCAGCAACGATTGGAACGGCCAGGCCGAGATCATTCGTCAGTTGCAATTGACGCAGCAACAGCAGATTCCGGCGACCGTTCTGGTCATCGAGGCATGGAGTGACGAAATCAATTTTTATATTTGGAACGACGCCCAATACCAGCAAAAACCTTCGTCTCAGGCGTATTCCCTGACTGATTTTAACTTTCCTGCGAAGGGGCGCTGGCCTGATCCCAAAGCGATGGTCGATGAGCTCCACCAGGCAGGATTGCGGCTGGTGCTGTGGCAAAATCCCGTCATCAAACACGCTGACCCTAAAGAAAACCTGGATGACCGGCTGAATAATGCTGACGAGGAGTATGCCATCCAGCACGGATATGTCGTCCGGAAAGCGGACGGCAGCCCGCATCGGGTAGAGCCGCATATGCCGTGGTTCGCGGGCAGCCTGGTGTTGGATTTCACCAACCCGCAGGCTGCCGACTGGTGGCTGAGTAAACGGGAGTACCTGGTGACAGAGATGGGGGTCGATGGGTTCAAGACCGATGGCGGTGAGCATGTCTGGGATACTGAAACCCAGTTTTATAATGGCATGCGCGGCAGCCGCGGGATCAATACCTACCCGATGGCGTATGAACGCGCTTATCAGCGCCTATTAGAAGCCCATTGCGGAAAAGATCATGTCCTTTTCAGTCGGGCAGGCTATACCGGTATCCAGCAGGTGCCGTGTCATTGGGCAGGAGATGAAAACTCCACCTGGGAAGCGTTCCGCGCGTCCATACGCGCCATGCTCAATGTGAGCCTGTGCGGGGTACCCTTTATGGGCTGGGATATTGCCGGGTTCGCCGGGCCCATTCCAACTAGTGAGCTATACCTGCGAGCGACAGCGTTTTCTGTTTTTTGCCCGATTATGCAATACCATTCAGATGGCAACGCCCGGCGTATCCCCAGCCGGGATCGCACGCCCTGGAACATTCAGGAACAAACCGGCGAAACGAGTGTCATAGCCGTCTTCCGCGAATTCGCCAATCTGAGAATGAACCTGATCCCTTACGTTCGCGGCCAGGCCTGGCAGAGCAGTCAAACCGGCATGCCGCTCATGCGCCCACTGTTTCTTGAATACCCCGGCGATGTCGCCATCCGGGAAACCCCATATGCGTACCTGTTTGGCGACGCGCTGCTGGTCGCTCCGGTCACGGACGAAAGTGCGACAAACTGGCCGGTTTACCTCCCGGCGGGTGAGTGGCGTGAATTGTGGTCGGGTGAGCTCCATCATGGGCCCGCCACAATGGATATAAATGTACCGCTCAACCGCATCCCGGTTTTCCAGAAAAAAGGCAGCATTCTCCCGCTCCACCTGGATGCCACGGGTGAGCTGGGCAGCCCGGTTGGGAATAGCACCGAAATGGCTAAACCCCTGACGCTGCAGATTTTCCCGGGAGGAAAAATTAAAGTCCCTATCTTCCAATCCACTGAGGAAGAACCAACCTGGGTCGCTGTGGAAACCAGCGAAATAGAGAATAAGATCACTGTGCAGCTGCCTGCGCTGTTACAAGCGGTCGACCTGGCGATCTTTGCCAGCGAGCCGAGCACTGTGACGGTCGCTGGCCAACCTTTCCCCCGCCTGAACGCCGAAGAAATTCAAAGATCAGCCCCCGGTTGGTGGTGGGATACCCGGAAACAGCAAATCCGAATTCATTTGCCCGAATCCACCCTGGCGGTAACGATCACCATCCAATAAAGTAAACTTCCCAATCCCCCATCATTTTAGTGGATGGGGGATTTTTATACACAATATCCGTTCCCCTTTGAAACACTCAATAGGATGAGTCTGCTTCATCTATCTAGAAACGGCTGATATGATAAAGTACCACTTATAATTATCTATGGACGTGTTTTTCATGGCAGAAAACAAAAAACGGTACTATTTTGTTGATGAGGCAGGTGATGGCACCCTATTTGGAAAAAGTGGGGGTATTGTTATTGGTACCGAGGGTTGTTCAAAATTTTTTATTCTTGGTGTTCTCGCCGTTTCAGACCCTGAAGCCCTTACGAACGAATTAACTATTTTAAGACAACAGCTCTTGGCCGATCCATATTTTAAAAAAGTTCCGTCAATGCAGTCAGAAGCGAAGAAGACATATTTTGCCTTTCATGCCAAAGATGATGTCCCTGAAGTTCGGCGGGAAGTGCTTTCTGTTTTCAAAAAACACGATCTCCAATTCCTGGCCGTCATTCGAAATAAATATAAGGTGCTGGAATATGTACGTCAAAGAAATTCTCAGGACCCAGCATATCGATATCACCCAAATGAATTGTACGATTTCATGGTGCGAATCCTGTTCAAGGATCTGCTTCATAAAGAGAATGAATATGATGTCACTTTTGCAAAGCGCGGTACCCAGGATAGGACTACCAGCTTAAGAGAAGCACTGGAAAAAGCCCAATTTCGTTTCGCGACTCAAAGAAATATCTCGAATAATTCGGTCGTAAATGTTATTCCAACCATTCCAGTGAAGTGCGTCCCCCTGCAAGCAGTAGACTACATTCTCTGGTCGTTGCAAAGATTTTATGAAATGCATGAAGACCGCTACATTGAACTACTCTGGCCATCTTTTAGTCTGGTGCGTGA
>MGMG01000042.1:0-17444 GCA_001796355.1 Chloroflexi bacterium GWB2_54_36
GGGAGAACCCGAGATCGAGGCCATCAAGTTGTTTGCCAGCACCGAAGGCTTGCTGTTAGACCCGGTCTATACCGGACGGGCAGCGGCCGGCATGATCGATCTTATTCGCAAAGGCTATTTCAAGTCGACTGACCGGCTGCTTTTCTGGCATACCGGCGGCACCCCGGCGTTATTTGCCGAGCCTTACGCTCGCGTGTTATACGGCGGCGATTGACTTTGCTCTCAGGTTTCAGGACTTAGGTACTGGCCGCCAGGCAGCACCAAAATCGAAATCTTTATCGGTGGTCAACCGCATTTTACTGGACCCATTAATCGTCATCAGATAAATGTCATGGTTGCTGCCGTCTGGCCAGCTTTCATAAGCAATCCAGTTGCCATCGGGGGAGATGCTGGCCTGCGCGACCGGGCCAACATCCGGCTGACCGCGTGGGGGAATACGGGTTGAATTGGTTGTGTCGCGGTCTTCGTAGCGCAACGAAACCAGCCAGGGCACATCAGCCGAATTGAGCTGTGAAAACAGGATGTAATTCCCATCGGGCGACCAGTTGGGCCACATATCGTTGATTTCACCGCTGACCGAGAAGCGGGATTGATACTGCCCGGTGTCCGACATGATCCAGAGCTGCGAGTAGGAAATATCGCGCACAAATGCAATCTGGGTACCGCTGGGCGACCAGGCCGGATATTTTTCCGGGGCGCGGTTGTTGGTCAGCTGCATCAGTGATTGGTCTTTCAGGTTGAATACAAAGATATCCGGATTGCCGGCGCGGGTGGAGGAAAAAGCGATTCGATCGCCATCTGGCGACCAGACCGGATCATAATCTTCAGCCGGGCTGGGTGGAACAGGCAGCGGGTATGGGGCAGATTCGTTGGTCACATCCAATATGAAAATTTTCGAACCGTCATAGCGGTCCTTGCGTACCTTACAGGGTGAAATAAACGCCAATCTGGCCCCGTCAGGTGACCAGGCTGGCTTGCAAGCCCCGTCTGGCAAGTTGGTCAGCGGGTGCTGCTGGCTGCCGTCTGTGTTCATCAGCCACACCTGCATACTACCAGTGCGGTTGGATGAAAATGCAATTTGCCCGGCGCTACCGCCTACCTTTGTTGGGGTAGGGGTCGGGGTGATAGTGGGGGTTGAGTTTTCAATTGGAACTGGGGTTTTCTCTTCATTCCCAGTGAGTGAATCGGTTGGGGATGGATCTCCCGTAGTCGCTGCCGGAGTTTCGGTTTGCGGACTGCTCGTGAGCGTCTCATTTGGGTTCGTCAGCGCCAATGTGGGCGTAACGGTAGGCAGTGGCATGATCCATCCGAGTACTGTTCGTGGGATTCCGGGTTGCAATATAGCGATGAGGGTCAGTGCTCCGACAATCGCCAGCAAAATGGGCACCATTTTACGCGACCGATTGCGGCGGGAAACCGGTAGAGATAAGCGCCGCGCCACCATCGGATCCTGAGGCGTTGAATTGTAACCGAATGCAAGGGTGGTCCCTGCGGGTTCCAGTTCCTCAGGCGGCGGGGTATAGGGCGGCGGCGCCACCAGCGACTGACCTTCCGGCAGCCTTTCCATATTTCCGGCATTTAGCAAAGCTTTGCGAAACTCAACCGCCGTTTGGTAGCGGTCTTCCGGATCAACTTCCAGCGCCTTCTCAATGGCAGATGCTAATTTGCGATTGGCCTTTGGCATTAATGCCCGCACCGGGGTTAAATCTGCTTTCCCGGTGGCGCGCGCCAAACCATCCTCCGGGATGGCGCCGGTAAAGGCGGCGTAGAGAGTGGCTCCCAGAGAATAAATATCCGTGCGTGAGTCGGTGGGTGCAGTGCCGTATTGTTCGGGCGGTGAGTAACCGGGGGTCATGGCGCGGGCGCCGGTGGTCGTTTGCTGCGTCCCGATCATCAATTTGGCCAGGCCAAAATCGACCAGCGAAACCTGACCCTCGGGTGTGATTTTGATATTGCCCGGTTTGATATCCCGGTGAATAATCGAAGGGTAGCGGTGATGCAGGTAATTCAAGGCATCGCAAATGGCTGCCCCGATCAATATGACTTCTTCATCGGGGAGGGTGGTGATGCGCTCGATACGCTCGCGCAGGTCCTCCCCTTCGATAAAATCCATGATCAAATATTGGCCCTGATTGGGCACGGTGAAGTAATCGCCTACCCGCGGTAAGCTGGGATGTCGCAAACTGGCAAGAATATTGGCTTCCCGTTGGAATTGACGCGCATACTCGTCGGTCAGAAATTGATTTTCCTTGACCGCGACAGAGATGCCCAGGTTCTCGTCCCAAGCTTGATAAACCGACCCCATTCCACCCTGGCCGAGGATGGAAACAATTCGGTATCGATTGTTGAGAAGAGTCCCCGGAGTGAGCGTCATATAGAAGGATTTTACCCTTGAAAAAAAATATACGCAATAAGATCGACAGTTTAACCAGGAGACTGCAATGTCGAAGGAATGACCCAAAATGTTACGCGGGGGCATTGTTTCCATCTCGGTGGGCATGGATCTTGCCGGGGATGGACAAATTCTGAACATGCTATAATCACAGCAGCACGGATCCGATTGAATTATGATGAATCTGGATATTCGCACTGCAGTACAAACACTGATTGTCTTGATTCTCCTGGGCATGTTCCTGAGCATTTTTGCAGGTATCCGCACCATTCGCTCAGGAAAACGTCTCTTATATTTTCGCAAGCGCCGTGAAATGGTCTCGCGCGGTTGGCGGACGATTTTCGGGGCGATGATACTGGCAGGCTTCGCGTTTATGCTCAACCGATACGCGGAACCGGTCGCCTACCGCTTTTTCCCGCCTTCTCCAACCATTACGCTGACGCCAACCATTACTTTGACGCCGACGATTACCCTCACGCCGACAATTTCTCTTACTCCAACCATTACCAATACCCCCTCGATCACATTTACCCCGGCGCTGCCCGACAGCATCCGCTCTGGCATTTTAACCACCATCACCCCCAATCCGGAGGCCGTGTTCAGCCCGGTTTTGATTGCGCGGGAGATCGACGAAAATTTCCAGCCGGTCGATCCGCAAATTGAGTTTGCCAACCCGCTTACTAAATTATTTGGCACGTTCAGCTACGATCAAATGGTACCGGGCTCGCATTGGGCAGCGCTGTGGTACCGCCTGGCTGACCAGAAATTGTTGTGCTTCGAATCCAAGCCGTGGGATGGTGGCTCAGGCGGATATGGGTACACAGAATGCGAGCCATCGTCAGATGAATGGCTAGCGGGTGAGTATGAAGTACAAATATTTGTTGGCACCGAGTGGAAAAGTTCCGGACGCTTCAATATAAGTGGCAGTCCACCGACGCCACTCCCGACCAGCACATCAACGCGTACGCCAACTGCCACCTGGACCATTACACCCACGGGCACCGCTACGTTGCGACCAACCATTACCCCTACAGCGACCGTGACTCAGACCCGCACCGCAACGCCGACCCCAAAGCCGTCCGCTACCCGCGCTCCAACCGCGACATACTAGCCGCGGACAATAAGCAGTGTTCTGATCGATATTGGGGGTCGCGCCTATATGGCGACCTGGCCTTTTGGTGCAGCCAGCGCCACAGCAATTTGAGCTGCCAGCCGGGCGTTGGAACGCAGCAGTGCCAGGTTGGCCTGCATGCTCTTTCCACCCGACAACTGGTTCACCCGCGAGAGCAGGAAAGGCGTCGCTGCCGCGCCGTGTATTCCCTGGGCTTCCGCATCTTTGAGCGCAGCGCGGATAACTGCTTCAATTTCATCATAGGGCAGCGCGTTTTCAACTGGCGGCGGGTTGGCGACCAAAACGGCGGATTTAACGCCTGCCTGCCATTGGGCATTGGCGATGGCTGCAATCTCCTGCGGACTGTCGCTGCGGGCGTTGAGCCGCAAACCGCTCGAGCGCGAGAAAAAGGCTGGAAATTCATCCGTCTGGTAGCCAATTACCATCACCCCCTGAGTTTCCAAAACTTCCAGCGTGGCTGGCAGGTCAAGGATCGACTTGGCGCCGGCGCAAACCACCACCAATGGGGTGCGGCCAAGTTCGACCAGGTCAGCAGACACGTCGAAAGGCGCGTTGCGGTGGACGCCGCCAATCCCGCCGGTGGCAAACACTTGAATCCCCGCCAGATTGGCGGCATGCAGGGTACCGGCAACCGTCGTACCGCCAGGCACGCGGCGCGCCAACGCCAGTCCAAAATCCCGGCGGCTGACCTTGATGGCATTCTTTGCCGTCGCGATCATTTCCAACTGGCTCTCGCTGAGTCCTACCTGAATTTTGCCGTCCAGAATGGCGATGGTAGCGGGCACGGCTCCCTCCGCCTTCACATTCGCTTCCATGTCGCGCGCCAAATTTAAATTTTCGGGGAAGGGCAGACCGTGCGTAATCACAGTGGATTCGAGTGCGACCAGAGGTAAATCCGCTGCCCGCGCACGGGCAACAGCTTGTGAATAAGCCAGCGGGAGTTGGGAAGTAGCCATTCTTTCCTCGTTAATTGTTTTCTTATGGGTTAAGGCAACTTAACGGCGTCGCCAGGATCATTTTATCCCAATTCCATGCAAAATAATCGCGACTCAATCCTGTTGGATGCTTCTCGCGCTATCAGCAGCAGCCGGAGGCAGGCGTTATGTTAGAATTAGATAGCTTTTCGTCCAAATACAAACCCGACTTCGAGGTTCAATGCTGCGAGCGTTGTTTATTTCTCTGTCCAAAGCCCATTGGGCACAACGGTTGATTACGCAATGGAGATTTGCCTGGAAAATGGCTTCCCGGTTTATCGCCGGGGAAACGGTGGAGGACGCGATTCGGGCTGTCGAACAGCTCAACGCAGCGGGTATTCTGGCGACGTTGGATCACCTGGGAGAGAACACGGACTCTCAGGCTGCCGCAGAGCAGTCAACAACGGATATTCTGAAAATTTTGGATGCCATCCACGCGGCAGGTTTACGCTCGAATGTTTCCATCAAACTTTCACAATTAGGTCTGGTATTGGACTCCGAACTGGCCTATGCCAACCTTGTGACCATCCTCGAGCGGGCGCGCCAGGTTGGTAACTTCGTGCGGGTTGATATGGAAGACTCCAGCCTGGTCGGCATTACCCTCGAGTTGGTGTTTCGGGCGCGGACAGCGGGTTTTGATAATGTTGGCACAGTTATCCAATCTTACCTTTACCGCAGTCCTGAAGACACGCGCAACCTGGCGCAGGCTGGCATTCGGGTAAGGCTGGTCAAGGGCGCTTACAAAGAGCCAGCTTCGGTGGCCTATCCTAAAAAGGCGGACGTTGATGCCGCGTTCAATCAACTGGTTGATATTTTATTGCAAGCCGAACAAGCACTTGACGCCCCCGGCGGCAGCGCCAACGTACTATTCCCGCCGCTGACCGCAGTTGGCAGCCACGATCCGTTGCGGCTCAAATACGCTCGTGAATCGCTGAAAAAGCTGGGTTTGCCAGACCAGGCTGCCGAATTTCAGTTCCTCTACGGCATCCGCCGCGACCTCCAGCAAGATCTGGTGAAAGCCGGTTATCCAGTGCGTGTTTACGTGCCGTATGGCACTCACTGGTACCCTTATTTCATGCGCCGCCTGGCGGAACGGCCGGCCAATGTCTGGTTTTTCATCTCGAGCTTTTTCCAGAAGTAAAGGATTGGCTGCATTGGCAGATTTCTCCCGAAACGAGCTGGCCCTGGTCACTGGCGGGGCAGTGCGCCTGGGTCGCGAAATTGCGCAGGCGCTGGCGCGAGAGGGCTATGCGGTCGCGCTGCACTATCATTCTTCGGCGGATAAGGCTGAAGAAACCGCCTGCGAGATCGAAAAACTTGGCGTTCCGGCCTATCTGCTTCAGGCCGATCTGCGTGAGCCCGGGCAGATCAAAAGCTGTTTTGCGAAGGTGGCTGAACTGCCGCAGCCCCTGACCGTCCTGGTCAATTCGGCCTCCGTTATGCCGCGTGGCGATTTGCGCAGCCTGCCCGTGGCAGAATGGGATGATACCCTGGACTTGAATCTTCGAGCCCCCTGGTTGTGCGCCCAGGCCGCCGTAGAATTGATGCAAAGCCGCGGTGGGATTATTATTAATCTGTCCGATAGCGGCGCGCGCAAGACCTGGACCGGTTTTCCAGCTTACACCATCAGCAAGGCCGGGCTGGAAGTCCTTACCCGATTGCTGGCGCGTTCCCTGGCACCCGATATCCGAGTCAACGCGGTAGCGCCAGGTTTGATTCTGCCCTCCGAAGATACCTCACCCGATGAATGGCAGCGTTTGGTACGGCGGCTACCGGTCAAACACCAGGGAACGCCGCAGGATGTCGTTCAGGCAGTGCTTTTCTTGATCAAGAACCGCTACATCACCGGGGAAACCCTGATCGTCGATGGCGGATACCAACTCATATAACAACGAGTATCCTTTATGTCCTCCACGCATCGAACTCCTCTGGCTGATTTCTTCCATATCTCTTCCTGGCCGAATTTGTTGGCGGGCGCATTTTTATATGCACTGGGAGCGGGTATCGTCGTCTATCGTGGCGACCTGTTCAACTGGCGGAATTTCTGGCTGGGGTTAGCCCTGGTCGCCTTGCTGCAGCTTAGCTGTGCTTACCTGAACACCTATTACACCCGTTTGCAGTCGCCGATGCAAGCCCGATCAGCCGACAGCAAAGGTCCGAATGGGGATGGAATTCCACTGTCGCGCGGCATGCTTCTGCTGCTGGCCGTTACCACGCTGACCGCCGGAGCAATGATCACGGTATTGTTGGTTACCGCTGGTGCCCTCACTCCAGCGGTGGTGTTGGTGCTTGGCCTGGCGTTTATTTTGATCTTCGCTTATGCCGTGCCGCCTTTCCGGCTGGTTTATACCGGCTATGGTGAACTGGTTATGGCAATCCTGTTGACCAACCTGGTGCCGGCGCTGGGCTACCTGTTACAAACCGGTGAAATGACCAGCCTGCTGGGAACGTTGACCTTCCCTTTGACTGCCCTTTACCTGGCTATGGTACTGGCGCTTTCCCTCGAGTCGTATTACGCGGATATCAAAGCCGGCAAGCAAACTTTGATGGTCCGGCTGGGGTGGCAGCGCGGCATGTTTTTGCACAACTTGCTCATTCTGGTTGCCTATTTATTGATCGGTATCGGCATGCTGCTGAGCATGGCCTGGGCGCTGACCTGGCCGCGCTTATTAACCTTGCCGATTGGGTTGTTTCAAATCTGGCAAATCTGGCAAATCTCCAATGGGGCCAAAACCCGTTGGAAGCTGCTGCGCATAACGGCCATCGCCACCTTTGCCATCACGGTGTATTTGCAGGCTTTTACCCTGTGGGTGGGATAAGCCATGCCTGAATTCCTCGAACTACTACCCCCGGCAGCCGCACTGGAGAAATTGTTAGCCCACCTGCCGCTCCCTGACTTACCGTCTGAAACGATAGATACGGCTTCAGCGCTCGGACGGGTGCTAAAAAATCGAGTGTTGGCCCAGGAACCCTTGCCGGCGTTTACCCGCAGCACGGTGGACGGCTATGCCCTGCGCGCTGCCGATACTTACGGCGCCAGCGAATCGCTGCCCGCTTATTTGCCGTTGGTCGGCGAGGTGCCTATGGGCGCTGCTCCGCAATTCGTTTTGCAGCCCGGCACTGCTGCCAGCATTCATACCGGCGGTATGCTCCCCCCAGGCGCGGATGCCGTGCTGATGTTGGAGTACACGCAGGAGTCGCGCCCCGGAGAGCTGGAAGTACTGCGCGCAGTAGGCGCAGGCGAAAATATCCTGAAAGTGGGCGAAGATGTGGCCATCGGTCAGGAGGTGCTGCCGGCTGGAGTGCGACTGCGCCCGGCTGAAATCGGCGGTTTGATGGCCCTGGGTATCACCGAGGTCGAAGTGGTACGCCGGCCGCGAGTTGGCATCATTTCCAGCGGTGACGAGGTGGTACAACCGGATGAAGCAGTTTGTCCTGGGCAGGTACGTGATATCAACAGCTACTCGTTGAGTGCGTTGGTCACTCAAGCTGGAGCAGAACCGGTGCGCTACGGAATCGTCGCGGACCAGGCGGCTGCATTGGATGCTGCCTTGCGTACTGCACTGGCTGAATGCGACCTGGTGCTGGTCACTGCCGGGTCGTCCGCCAGCGCTCGCGACCTGACTGCTGACGTGGTCAACCGCATGGGGCAGCCTGGCGTGCTGGTTCACGGCGTTAATGTTAAGCCAGGCAAGCCAACCATTCTGGCCGTATGTGACGGCAAGGCCGTAATCGGGCTGCCAGGAAACCCGGTATCAGCGCTGGTTATCGCTCGAATATTTTTAATACCAGTCATTGAGCAGTTATCCGGGTTGATGGTAGGGCATTCAAGGCTGTTCACCCAGGCTCGCTTGACCGTCAATTTAGCCTCGCAAGCCGGCCGCGAGGACTACATCCCGGTAAAGTTGATTTCAACGCCTGAGGGCCTGGCTGCCGCTCCAATCTTCTATAAGTCCAACCTGATCTTCATGTTGGCGCGAGCCGATGGCCTTGTGCGCATTCCTGCCGATGCCACCGGGCTGGGCGCCGGGATGATCGTGGACGTGGAAAACCTCTGACCCTAAATTGCGGAGCATTGAATGCCACAATCTGACAGCTTCTATCTGCATGACATCCCGCTGGAACAAGCCTGGCAGCGTTTTGATCAGGCGCTCGAATCCGCCGGGATGAATGGGGTGCTGGGGTCGGAAGAGGTCGGGTTGGATGAGAGTTTGGTCGGGAGAGTGACTGCTGCGCCCGTTTGGGCGCTAACTTCCTCGCCCAATTACCATTCGGCTGCCATGGATGGTTTCGCCCTGCACTCCGAAACCATTCGCAATGCCATGCCGACTGCGCCGGTGATTCTGGCTGTCGGCGAACAGGCGACCTATGTCGATACTGGCGACCCGCTGCCGGTGTGGGCGAATTGCGTCGTCCCGATCGAGAATGTGGAGCCCTTGAATCTGCTCGGCGCGCCCGCAGCGGATGCCCGAAAACCGGAGCAAATTCGCTTGCGCGCCGCGCTGCCGCCGTGGAGCCATGTTCGGCCAATGGGGGAGGATATTGTCGCTACCCAGTTGATTCTGCCATCCGGTCATGTGCTGCGGCCAGTTGACCTGGGAGCAGCAGCAGCCAGCGGCCATAAAATGCTGCGCATAGCCAAGAAACCTAGAGTGGCAATTATCCCAACCGGCAGTGAACTGGTTACGCTGGGCAGCGAGGTGCGGCGCGGCGACATTATCGAGTACAACTCGCTTGTGCTGGCAGGGCAGGTGCACAGTTGGGGCGGGGACCCGCAGCGTTTTCCCATCATCCCGGATGATCTGGAGAAAATCCGCTCACAGGTGCAGGCTGCTGCCGAGGATCATGACCTGATTCTATTGAATGCCGGATCATCGGCGGGAGCCGAAGATTTTTCCGCCCAGGTAATTGCAGAGCTTGGCCAGGTTCTGGTGCATGGCGTGGCCGTCCGGCCGGGTCACCCGGTGATTCTTGGCATGGTGCGGCGCAGCAGCGGCCAAATGATCCCGATCATCGGCGTGCCAGGTTACCCGGTTTCGGCTGCGCTCACCGGCGAAATCTTTGTCGAGCCCTTACTGGCTTGCTGGACTGGCCGACCGGCTGCCCAGCCGATCGAGATCGAGGCCGCGATCACCCGTAAAATCGCTTCGCCAGCCGGGGACGATGACTACATCCGGGTAGTGGTTGGGCGGGTCGGCGCGCGCCTGCTGGCTGCGCCGCTGGCGCGCGGGGCCGGAGTCATTACCTCACTGGTACGGGCGGACGGCCTTACCATTCTGCCGCGCGGCACTCAGGGGGTCGAGGCTGGTACCACAATCCGCGTCAGGTTGTATCGCGCGCCTGCTGAACTGGAGCAGACCATTTTTTGCATCGGGTCGCATGATGTGACGCTGGATCTGCTGGCGCAGTTCCTGGCTTCAGGCGGCCGCCGGTTGGTTTCAGCCAATGTCGGCAGTCAGGGTGGGCTGGTAGCGCTGCGCCGCGAGGAAGCGCACCTGGCGGGTGCGCACCTGCTCGATCCGGCCAGCGGCGAGTATAACCTGGCAGCCGTGCGCCAATATTTAGCCGGGGTTGGCGTCAACCTTTATGGCTGGGTAGGGCGGGAGCAAGGGTTGATGGTTGCCCGGGGTAACCCGATGGGCGTTATGGGGTTGGCCGACCTGACCCGGCCGGATATTACCTTTGTCAACCGCCAACGGGGAGCTGGCACGCGCGTCCTGCTGGATTACCACCTGGAAAAATCAGGGATCATGTCCGACCAGGTGCGCGGTTATGATTTGGAGGAATTTACCCACCTGGCTGTGGCTGCCGCAGTGGCATCCGGGCGCGCTGATTGCGGATTGGGCATTCCGGCTGCCGCCCAGGCGCTCGGCTTGGATTTCATCCCGCTGTTTCACGAACAATATGACCTGATCATCCCGGTTGAATTTGCCGCCAGTCCACTGTTGGGCCCTTTGTTTGACGTTATGCATAACGAAACATTTAAACGGGCTGTAGCTGCCCTTCCCGGATATGACATATCCCGCATGGGAATTCTAATTGCTGAAACCACCCCATAAACCACAAGGAGATAACTGCATGGTAACTGAAAATTCCCCGGCGCCGGCCTTTACATTGCTGGATGAAACGGGAACTCCCCGTTCATTGGCTGATTATTTGGGCAAACCGGTCGTCCTTTACTTTTACCCCGCAGACGATACCCCCGGATGCACCAAAGAAGCCTGCAGCTTCCGCGATGACTATGGCGTTTATGAACAGGCTGGCATTGTGATTTTGGGCGTCAGCCCGGATTCACCCAGGTCGCATGCCAAATTCAAGGCCAAGTACAACTTGCCTTTTACGCTGCTAGCCGATGACGGACATCAGGTGTGCGACCTTTACGGCGTCTGGGGTGATAAAAAATTATGGGGGCATGAATACGAAGGAGTACTTCGCACCACTTTTCTGATCGACGAACACGGGATGGTGAAGAAGATTTTCCCCAACGTTAAACCAAACGGTCACTCGGCTGAAGTGCTGGCAGCACTGAAGGTTTGACCGAAAAAGAGCATATTTAACCAGACCGGACGGATTGTGAATCCGGTCTGGTAATATGCTGTCAGCTAATGAATTTAGGCAGCTGGAATAGGGGTTTTGTCTTGCTCGGTTTTGGAAGCGGGCACGACATAGTTCTCTAACTGCACCGATCGTTTTACCAGCACATCCAGCGTGTGGGTCACCATGTAATTGATGATCTTTGATTGGAGATCATCCCACATCGACTGTGTAGCGCAGCTTTCCTGCCGAACACAGTTATTGTCGTTGACTTCAACACCTGGGGTAATGTTAATTGGGCCTTCCAGAACTTCGGCGATTTTTAGTACGGTAATGGTGTCAGCCGGGGAGTTCAAACGCAGCCCGCCCCGTGGACCGGGAGAAGCTTTGATCAGGCCGGATTGCATCAAAGTATGGGCAATCTGGTGCAGGAAGGGAAGGGGGATATTCAACTGCTCGGACAGGCGAGCACTGGGTACCGGCCGATCCCCATCGCTGGCAGCGAGGGCAATCATCAACTGTAACCCATAATCAAGACGACGGCTTATTCGAAACATTGTTCACCTCTAAAGTAAAGATTACTTAAAGGATAATAGAAAAGAAAGGTTATCGTAAGTGACATTGTTAACATCTCGAGATGTAATTATTCATATATATTTGATAATGTTCATATAGGTTTAACCTAACATTAATCAATAAACATAGTTATAATATATTGAAGCTTTTTGAACGGCACATTCACATCATGGAGGACAAAAATGAAGCGTACATTTTTCTTGCTGATAACGGTTCTAGTATTGAGCACGGTTATTTTGGCCGCCTGCGGTGGCGGCGCTCCTGCTGAAACCGAACCGGAACCGCCGGCTGAATATGCAGGTAAAACCAACCCATTTGCCAATCAGGCGGATGCTGCTACCGCTGGTGGTGTTTTATATGCAGAACGCTGTGCATCCTGTCACGGCGCAGCTGGAGCCGGTGACGGCCCGGCAGCGGCAGCACTAGACCCGAAACCTGCTGACCTGGCTGTAGCCGCTGGCGACCTGGCCGATGATTTTCTCTTCTGGCGCATTATGGAGGGCGGCGCAATGGAGCCATTCAATTCATCCATGCCTGCCCAGAAGGGCATATTGACCGATGATCAAGTCTGGCAGTTGGTGACATTTATCCGCACCCTGGCCAAGTAAAACTCAACGAATTTCTATATTTACCGGTCGAAAACCGTCGAAGCAGATCGTTTCCGCTTTGACGGTTTTATTTTTACAACCTCCCAGTGCTGATGGAACTGGCAGGGTTGACGGCCAAGAAAAGGCACGGAAGGGTTGTTTCTGGTAAAATTGAGACATGAAACGACCTATGCGCGAGACTCGGGGAAGGTATCTTCTCATTCCCGCGATTGTAATGATTGCCATTTTGGGGTTGGAAGCGCTTGTCTGGTATCGGGCAGGGGGAGTAGATGGGACGGTTGGACTGCAGCTGGCCTTCTGGGGGATTGCGGCAGCATTGGCAATCAGCCTTTCTGTGCTGGTAGGTTTGTTTGTACGTAAAAACAATATTCAACAAACGCCTCGCCAACTCAAGGATATAAATCTGGTTGAACGTGATTCGCTGCAACACCGCCTGGATGGCATGGTGCAGCTCAACCAGCTTCTGATCAGTGCCCAAAATGAAAATGAGTTGGTCGAAAGAGCACTGGAAATTATTACCCGTGTGGTCGGCTGTGACGGAGGATCATTTATCCACTATGACGATTGGGGTCAGCCGTTGCAGACCTATGTATACGCTTCTCAATCCAATCCCGGGCTGCAAGCCTGGATGAATCATCTCGCCGCTCCAGCCATCCGCCAGCGTTGCGAGGCGTGCAACCGGATGCACAGCGAGGTTACCTCAGGTTGTCCGCTGCTCGAATCGCCATTCACCGATGTCGCGAAGATATACTGCTTGCCGCTGATGCGGAACGGGCATCCGGTCGGCGTGGTCAATTTATATCTGACTCCTGATCGCGAAATTGAACCGGATCTGCATGCCTACCTGGTGATGCTGCTCGATGAAATGACGCTGGCGTTGGAAATGGCCCGCCTGCGCAACCAGGAACTGGTCACCTTACGCCAACTTCAACTGGCGAACAGCCAGCAGGAAGATCTGAGCACGATCGTGCGTAACCTGATCGACGGTTTACGCGAAGTGTTGGATTTCAAGAATTTACGGGCAGTATTCCGGCCGGCCGAACCGCGTTTTGCCGGCTTTGAACTATCCAGCGGTTCTGACCCCTGGCTGGAATCGGTTGAGGCGAATGGTATTCTCAATCAGATGGCTAACATGGGTTGCGCCGTTCTTGGTTCCGTTCAAATGCACGCCAGAGAAGATGGAACCGCAATGATCGTTCTACCCTTCTGCCTGCCAGAGGGGACCGTTATCGGTGCAGCTCTGATGACGGGGGGGCGGATGGCCCCGCTTCAGCCGCGTCAAACTGCATTGATCGAAACGGTTACCACCCAGGTGGCTATGTTGGTGGAAAACGAACGCCGCCGGCTTGAAACCGAATACCGCACGGTGATTCAGGAACGGGTGCGGTTGGCGCGTGAAATCCATGACAGCCTGGCGCAAACCCTGGCCTACCTCAAACTCACATCCGCTCAGATGCAGACCCAGTTGGCTCAGGGCGATCTTGCGCGGCTAGCGCAAAACTTACAGCACAGCCACGAAGCCCTATCGGATGCCTATTTGGAGACCCGACAGGCCATTGACAATCTGCGTTTTGCCCCCCAGCAGGATATGGTCTCCTGGTTAAGCCAAATTTCTCACAGCTTCGAGGCATCCAGTAGTTTGAAGGTGGTCACTGCGTTGCCAGCGATGCTGCCGCAGGTCAACTCTGAAATTCAGGCGCAACTGGTGCGCATTATTCAGGAAGCGCTCAGTAACATTCGCAAACACGCCCAGGCCACCACGGTTTGGATCAATGTGCGCGAATGGAACGGCGAGCTGGTCTTTGATCTGAGCGATGACGGCGTCGGTTTTTCAGCGGAAGACGTGCCCGAACTTTCCCGTCACGGATTGCGCGGCATGCGCGAGCGGGCTGAATTGATCGGGGCCGAATTTCAAATCACCAGCCATTCAGGCAGCGGGACGACCATCCATATCGAAGTGCCCATCCATATACAGGAGACTCCAGCATGAGAAGTGCGCCCCTCCGCCTGGCCGTAGTCGATGATCACGCCTTATTCCGTCGAGGTCTGGTCGGTCTACTCAGTGACATGTCTGAATTTAAAGTTGTCGGCGAAGCCAGCAATGGCCGCGAAGCGCTTGAAATGATTCAGAGCAGTGAGCCGGATGTAGTCCTGCTGGATGTAAATATGCCTGAAATGGATGGCATCCAGACTGTCGAAGCGCTGCGCAAACTGCGTCTGCCCTTGCACATCCTGATGTTAACCATCTCGCAACAAGAGGAAGATTTGATGGGCGCCATTCGCATGGGCGCTGACGGCTATCTCCTTAAGAACACTGAGCCGGATGACCTGCGGAAGTCCATTTTACGGGTTGCCGGCGGCGAGGGTACCCTCTCTCCTGAGGTGACGGGTGCAGTGATGCGGGCGCTGGCGCGCCAGTCGGAAATCACCAATCAGACGCCGCTCTCGGACCGCGAATTGGAGGTGTTGACTTGCCTTGCGGATGGTCAGACTACCAGCCAGATCGCATCGCGCCTGTTTATCTCTGAAAACACGGTTAAAACCCACGTGCGGCACATATTAGAAAAAATGGAAGCCTCGAATCGCACGGAAGCCGTCAGCAAAGCCATTCAATTAGGTCTGATACAAAAGGCGTAAATAACTCGCAGGGGTCGGGTTTCATGCCGACCTGGGCTGCTTTGGAATACGGCGCTTATATCTCGATATTATCGGACTACCTTTATAACTGGAAGGTTATCAACCCCACCCAACCCGCCCCATTCTTGGTGCGGGCATATTTTTTATTCGCGTGGTTTGCGCCATATCGGCGCAAACCACGCGAAATACTTTAAACCCCCGCTCCCCGGTTCGAAAAGATCTTACCAGACGGTTAACTTCTCAGGGAGCGGGGGCAGGGGGTGAGGGATAAAAGCAAATTTGTTGCCTTAACAATTTTTTCCACCAGTAGACAATTGCCCTCCAGCAAAACAGCATCTACATACCGACCTAAGCGAGTATAGAAACCCTTTCTTGCCAAATTACCGGGTGATTTGGAAATCACCCGCTCGTTAACTTCGATTTAACCTATTCGTAAGGGGGGTGGGTGGAGGTAATTTGGACTGAAAAAGTGTAAATTAGAACCTGTGGGAAACGCGCACAGGTTCTAATTTTTGTTAATTGGGAACGATCCATGTCCAATTCGACCACTCCAGCCGAAAATAAAATCATGATTGCATCAGCCAATCCATTGTTTCGCAAGGGATTGGAAAAAATGGTGCTTGGCCGTTATGGGGAAGCGACCAGCGTACGTGCGACCACGACGACTTCCGAAACCCTAGACCTGATGGAAAGCTGGCAGCCCGATCTGGTCATTGTCGATTACGACGATAAATCCATCTCACGCGCCGAATTTTTACGCCAATTCGTGGCCGGTGACCTGCCCATGAAGGTCATGCTGGTATCGCTGCAGGCCAGCGGCGCCGTCGTGGTCTATGACCGCCGCACCCTGACGCCCGCACAGGCGCAGGATTGGCTGAGTACGCCGCAAATTACACCTCAAACCGAAGCCCTTATTTCAAGGAGGAGTTCTTCCATGAAGCATTTTGTTTTTGCCGGGGTGTTGGTGCTGGTCTTAACTTTCCTGGTTGACCTTTTACTTTCAACCACCCGGTTGCTGCCGGTTCAAGCCAGTCTGCAAGCCCAGCCAATCGACCGCTTGTTTGACATCGAGATCGTTGCCATCTCGTTTTTATTTTCATTGATTGTAGTTTTCATCGTTTACAGCCTGATCGTCTTTCGGCGCAAACCCGGGCAAGAAGAGGATGGCGCCTATTTCAAATCGAGCAACCCGCTGGAAATTATCTGGACAATCATTCCCCTGGGTGCGGTAATCGGGCTTTCCTACTTTGGCGCCATAACCCTTGGCCAGACTCGCCAGGCGGACCCGGCGCCGTTGGAAATCAAGGTGGTAGCCGGGCAGTGGTTCTGGCGTTTTGAATACCCGGAATACGGCATCGTCTCCGACAAAATGGTCATGCCGGTTGATCAGCAGGCCAAACTCACGCTGACTTCAATGGATGTCATTCATTCTTTCTGGGTGCCCGAGTTCCGCGTCAAACAGGATCTCCTGCCGGGTGAAAATCTGGTGCGCGAGTTGCGCATCACCCCGACATTGATTGGCGAATATAAAGTGCGTTGCGCGGAAATGTGCGGCACCTCTCACGCCTATATGGAAAGCCCGGTGATCGTCGTATCGCAAACGGATTTCGATACCTGGGTGCAGGGAGAATTGGCAGCCATCGACACCGATCCGGCAGCGCGCGGCGAACGTTGGGCAAAGAACAACGGCTGCCAGTCCTGCCATTCGGTGGACGGCGCCCCGGGTGTTGGTCCTACCTGGCAGGGGTTGTTCGGCCAATCGGTCGAATTGATGGACGGCAGCACTGTCGTGATTGACGACGCGTACCTGTACACCGCCATCACCAGCCCGAACACGCAGGTCGTTAAAGGGTCCACCGCAAATGTGATGCCGCAAACCTACAAGGACAGCCTTTCTGACGATCAAATTGCGGACATTATTGCCTTTATCAAAACACTCCAATAAGTCCGGTTGTTGAGGAGCGCTGATATGAAAAAATTCTTATCGATTGGATTTGTCACCGGCATTATCGGTCAAATCACTGGCACGGCTGTTGGGATTGGCTTGTTGACCGGAATCCGCGCCCTAATGGGTCTTGCGCCGAAGGCAGAACCTGCCGCAGTCCTTGGGGCTGCACTGGGAGTCATCGGGTTTATGATCGGGGTTGGCGGTTTCCGCGACTGGTTCGCCTGGGCGAAAGGGGAAGATACTTATGAAGCGGAGGAGTTCCACGACCGGCCAGGGGTCATCCGATACTGGGGATATTCGCTTGATCATAAAGTGATCGGGGTGCAGTACGGCGTACTCTCGCTGCTGCTGATGGTACTTGGCGGCACTTTTGCCTTGATCTTCCGCACCGAGCTGGCGCAAACCGGCATGCAGTTCATCACGCTTGACTTTTTTAACACATTAATCGGAATGCACGGCATGGTTCTGATCATCTCGATCTTGCTTGGCATTTCTGCCATGTCCAACTACCTGGTACCGCTGCTGATTGGCGCCAGGGATATGGCTTTCCCGCGCTTGAATGCCTTTGGTTTCTGGCTGGCCGTGCCAGCCTCGATTGTAATCGTGGCAGCAATCTTCACAGGCGGTTTCGACACTGGCTGGA